>JANQJG010000104.1 GCA_028281785.1 Rhodospirillales bacterium | reverse complement strand
TGCCAACCCTAAACCCTTCCTGTGGACCGCCACTGCAGACTCAATCCTCGCAAAAGTCGAACGACTTTGTTCATATATTTCCAGGACAGAACACTAGCCGCAGTGTGTATTGAAAAATCCATATCTTGTATATGCCCCCAGGGTAGATTTCATGATACCGTTACTGAACCGAAACAGATCCGTCACAAATCCGGCGATGCCGACCACGGTGCGCCGGGAGTAAGACGAGCGACAGAGTTAGGAGGATCATGAAAGATCGGGAGATCCCGCCGCAGCCCCATGGGACTCCTCAAACAGGCTCTAAGCGGCGCGTGCTGGTGATCCATAACCCGACGGCGGGCTGGCGCCGGCGCCTTCATCTGTCACAGGTTCTACACCACCTGGCCGAACACGGCTGTCCGGTGACGGTAAGACGGACGCGGGGCCCCGGGGATGCGGAAAGCCTGGCCCGCGTGGCAAGCGAGGCCGACTGGGACGTCGTGGTCGCGGCCGGCGGGGACGGCACGATCAACGAGGTCGCGAACGGGCTCGCGGGAAAAGATATCCCCCTGGCCGTGATCCCGCTGGGAACGGCGAACGTGTTGGCCGAGGAAATCGGCATGCCGAAGTCGCCGCGCCAGGTCGCGCGCGTGATTTCCGAGGCCAAGCCGAGGCCCATCCATCTCGGCATCGCCAACGGACGGCTTTTTCTACTGATGGCGGGGGTCGGCTTCGATGCCAAGGTCGTCGCCCATGTCGATCCGGCATTCAAGCGGCGTTTCGGGCGCCTCGCCTATGTCCTCGTCTCGCTCGCGGGGCTGTTTCGGTTCAGTCATAGCGAGTACCACGTAACGGTGGACGGCGAAACGTATCGGGCGGCTTCGGCGATCATCGCGAACGGCCGATACTATGGCGGGCGGTTTTCCTGCGCGCCGTTGGCCCGCCTCACCGATCCGCGTCTTCATGTCTGTCTGTTTCAGCGTTCGGGGCCTCTGCGTGCGATGCGCTATGCCCTTTGGCTGCTCTTGGGGCGCCTCGACCGCCTTCCCGATTTCCGGGTCGTGCCTGGACGGCGCATCAAGGTGGAAGGGGCGAGCGGCGATCCGGTTCAGGCGGATGGCGACATCATCGCCCGGGCACCCTTGACGGCCGCCTCGGCCTCCCAGGCGATCCGCCTGCTGATGCCGGGTTCGTCGCAAGTCCCGTACGCCCCCGGGGAATAGGGCTGGCCCCGCTCCGTCGCCATCGTCACAAAAATCCGTTTCTCGTATAACGCGCTTTCCTCCAGAGCATGTCTTCTTCATATGGACCCATTCTGATGGCGTCGCGGCGGCTCAGCCCGCCAGGCGTCCGGCGAAGCGCGATGCGGGGCCATCGGGCAAGCCGGACAACGCCGCGGATGGCCGCCGCGGCCCACCCCTCCTGGCCACGGCCCGAAACCGCTCTGTCAGAATGATTTCATATGAAAAAGATATGCTCTAGGATCGCGGGTGATTCTGATTCGTGTAATGCTCTAAGGGAATCGATGGCGCACGGCCCTCGTGCCGTGACATTACAACGCACCGGGATCTTCTCCAAGGTGTGTCGGAGGAGAGACCTGTGCCGCCTTCTATGCTCGTTGATGGGATAAGGTAACAAAAGGACGCGGGCCGGGGTTCATGCCAAGGTTGTATTTGGAGGGGATTGATTTTCTCGTCGTCGACGACAACGCCTTCAGCCGTCATATCGTCAGGTCGGTTCTGCGCACCCTTGGCGGCCGGACCATCCGAGAGGCGACCAGCGGCGCCGATGCGTTGAAGGAGTTGTGGCATCGCACGCCGGACATCGTCATCGCCGATTGGCTCATGCGGCCCATCAGCGGCATCGAATTCACGCGGGAAGTCCGTGGAAGGGGGGACAAGCCCTACTCCTTCCTGCCCGTTATTCTGCTGACCGCCTATTCCGAGGAGCAGCATGTGGTGACCGCCTGCGACGCCGGAGTCGACGAGTTCGTGGTCAAGCCGTTCGCGGCGCGAACGCTGTTCGACCGAATTCATCGCGTGATCGAACAGCGCCGGCCTTTCGTCAAGCTCGACAGCTATTTCGGCCCCGACCGGCGCAGAAAGCAGCAGGCCCACGAAGGAGATGAACGGCGAAGCCACTCGCCGTGAAGCCGCCTCTTTTGCTTTTCCTCGCTCAGTTCCGGCCGGGATATCACCTGCCGGCGACGGTCATGCCCTCGACGCGAATCGTGGGCGCGTCGGTGCCGTAGCGGAATTCGAGGTCGTCGGCGGCGGTTAGATTGGCGAACATCTGGTTCAGGTTGCCGGCGACGGTAATCTCGCTCACGGGATAGGTCGGACGTCCGTTCTCGATCCAGAACCCGGCGGCGCCGCGGCTGTAGTCGCCGGTCACGTTGTTGACGCCGAACCCGATGAGCTCGGTCACGTACAGGCCTTCGGCGATGTCCGCCATCAGCTCGGTCGGGTTCATCGCCCCGGGGGTCAGATAGAGGTTGGTCGGCGAGGGAGACGGCGGCGACGAGGTACCCCGCGAGGCATGTCCCGTGGTCGTCAGATCGAGCCTGCGGGCCGACCTGAGGTCGAGAAACCAGGTTTTGAGGACGCCGTCCTCGATCACCTCCCGGCGCTCGGTCCGCACGCCCTCGGCGTCGAACGGCTTGGATCGCAGGCCGCGCCGCCGGCGCGGGTCGTCGATGACGGACACGCCTTCGGGGAAGATCCGTTCGCCCATCCGGTCCTTGAGGAAGGTCGTGCCGCGGGCCACGGCGGCGCCGTTGATGGCGCCCGCGAGATGCCCGATCAGGGTACGCGAGACCCGGGGGTCGTACACAACGGGAACCTGGGTCGAGCTCACCCGCTTCGGGTTGAGGCGGCGCACGGCCTTCTCCCCCGCCATGCGTCCGATCTCGTCGGCGGCCTTCAGGTCCTCCGCATGCACGGCGCTGCAGTACTCATAGTCGCGCTCCATCGCGGTGCCGGTGCCGGCGAGGACGGCAACCGCGAGGCTGTGATAGGTGGCGGAATAGTCGCGCGAGACCCCGTTGCTCGCGGCGAGGGCGACGAAGTTCCGGCTCCAGCTGGCCTGGGCGCCTTCCGAGTTGGTCACGCCGGGAACCGCGCGCGCGGATTCCTCCGCCGCCGCGGCCCAATCCAGCAGCTTTTCCGTGCCCGGCTCCTCCTTGTCCGTCATGTCCAGATCCGGGCTGTCGGTCGACAGCAGGGCCGGATCGGCCAGCCCGCAGAACGGATCTTCCGGCACAACGCGGGCCATGGTTACGGCCTGATCGGCCAATCGGTCGAGGGTTTCGGGCGAAGTGTCCGAGGACGAGACGATCGCCTGGCGCTTGCCGACGAAGACGCGGAGGCCGAGATCGGCCGCCTCCGACCGTTCGAGCTGCTCGAGTTCGCCCAGGCGCCGCGAGAGCGAAAGCGCGGTCCGCGAGACGAAGATGGCGTCCGCGGCGTCGGCTCCCGCCGCCTTGGCTTTTCCCAGAAGCTGCTCCAGTTGTTTCAGGGCGTCGTTCTCAAAGCCCATGGGGGCCGTCCTCCGTCCATCTACCTGCAAACCTGCGGGCGCCTACTCCCATAGGCATTTGGCTCATGTAAGCCGGGTGGCGCCGTCCCGCAAGGCGCGGGCGGCTACTTGGCCGCCGCCGCCAGCCCCCGCATCAGGTCCTCGCGCAGGTCCTCGACATCCTCCAGCCCGACGGAGAGGCGCAGCAGGCCATCGCCGATTCCCAGCCGCGCCCGCTCCTCCGGCCCGATGCGCTCATGGGTGGTGGTCGCGGGATGGGTGATCAGGCTTTTCGAATCCCCGAGATTGTTGGAGATATCGATCAGGTCGAGCGCGTTCATGAACCGGAAGGCGCCGTCCCGGCCGCCCGCGATCTCGAACGCCACCATGGTTCCGCCATCGGTCATCTGGCGCATGGCGAGATCGTGCTGGGGGTGGCTGTCGAAACCGGGATAGAGGACGCGCGCCACGCCCACGCCGCCGGCCAGGAAGCCGGCCAGCGCCCGGGCGCCGGCGCATTGGCGGGCGACGCGAAGCTCCAGGGTTTCCAGCCCCTTGACCAGAAGCCAGGCGTTGAAAGGGCTGAGCGAGGGGCCGGTGTGGCGAAGAAAGGGGGTCAGCAAATCGTCCACATAGGTCTCGTCATCGGTCAGGATGGCGCCGCCGAGGCTGCGTCCCTGGCCGTCGATATGCTTGGTGGTGGAGTAGACGACGATGTCCGCGCCGAGCCGCAAGGGTTTCTGCAGGACGGGCGAGGCGAAGACGTTGTCGATCACGACCCGGGCGCCGGCGGCATGGGCGAGCTCGGCGACGGCGGAGAGGTCGATGACTTCGAGGGTCGGGTTGGACGGCGTTTCCAGGAACACGCAGGTCGTGGGCCGCGACAGCGCCGCCCGCCATTCTTCCATGTCGGTTCCGTCGACGAAGACATGCTCGACGCCATAGCGGGGCAGCAGCTCGGAGACGATGAAATGGCAGGAGCCGAACAGCGCCCGAGACGCCACGATCCGGTCACCGGATTTGAGCTGGGCGAGCAGGGCGGCGAAGACCGCCGACATGCCGCTCGCCGTCGAGCGGCAGATCTTCGCGCCTTCGAGGGCGGCGAGGCGGTTCTCGAACATGGTCAGGGTCGGGTTGGCGTAGCGCGAATAGATGTAGCGCTTGAACTCGCCCTTGAAGGCGCTTTCGGCCTCCTCCGCCGAGGCGTAGACATAGCCCGACGTCATGAACAGCCCCTCGCAGGTCTCGGCGAAGGGCGACCGTTCGGTGCCGCCCCGGACGAGCCGCGTCGCCGGCCTCCATGCTTCTTCGCGGTTCGCTTTTCCGGTCATCCGCTTTTCCTTTTTCTCCTGAGCCTCTAGGACCGGCACGCATAAAAAAACCCCGACCGTCGGTGGCCAGGGTTCCCGTCGCACCGACCTTTTAGCCGCTTGTTTACCGTGGTCGCAAGCCGGTCGGACAAATCACCACGTCACCCCCTCACTTGACACGGGAGAGACCGGTTCGTCAAGCCAGTTGCGACTCGATGTCAGTTCTCATGGGGGCTTGCGGACGCCATGCGGGCCTTTCCGCCCTTGAACTCCGGCCTCCGTCGAACCTTGTTATGGAGGGGAAGAAGACCCGATTCGAGTGGATAGAATCTGACATAAGGTACCCATACGATTCCAGATCCCGGTTTCCCGGAAGGAGCCCCGACCGTGACCGATCTCGCGACCACCGACGACCTGTTCTATGCCCGTTCCGGCCTCGACCGCGACCGCGTGCAGGGCATTGTGGACGACGCCCTGCACGGGGCCGACGACGGCGAGCTGTTCCTGGAATACCGCCAGTCGGAGAGTATGGTTTTCGACGACGGGCGGCTGAGAAGCGCCAATTTCGACACGACCCAGGGCTTCGGGCTGCGCTCGGTCTCGGGCGAGGCGACCGGGTTTTCGCACGCATCC
>JANQJG010000174.1 GCA_028281785.1 Rhodospirillales bacterium | reverse complement strand
GGCGAAATGGGGGTTTGGGGCGGCCCGGCGCCCCCCCCATTTCATGTGTTGCCAAATCGCAAGCTTTCGGACCGATCAGGCCGCAAGCTTGCGATTTGAGATTCCCCCTGATCCGGCGTAGCTGCCGGAGCAGGCGGGAAGTATCTTCAAATCCGCCCGTAGAGCCGCCTCAAGGGCGGATTTGGCCACTCGAAACCGGGGAAAAGTACACCGAGCCAAAGGCGAGGGACTTTTTCACGATCAACGCCGTCGGGTCTTGGACTCGAAAGCCAACCTCCCCTACACCCGCCCAGTTTTTCAAGCTTGGCGAATTTCCGGATCCCGATCCCCGTTCCAAGACAAGCGAATGATGTCACCTTGCGCGACCGATTGCACGGCAAGCGGCAGCAGGGCGACGATGCACGTTCCACCCGAATACCGTACAGACGGGTAGACGATCCCGTTGTATCCTTGAGCCCGCGTTGTGTCGGCCAAAGCGTTTCCGGCCGGATAGCCCCGCGCCGGGTCGGGATCGAGACAGGCAGGCACCGGGCTGACGTCTCGAAGATCGACAAACTCACCAGCGAAGGACGCGAACATTTCGGCATAGTCGACCACGGCGTTGAAGTCGCCAGCGCGCTCCAGTTCGCGAGTTACGTGGAAAGAGACTTCAGCCAACGCGGTTTCCGTCGTCAGGGCGGCATACCAGGCGCCACGGCCGGGCCCGTTGAAACGATTGAGCTCGCGGGGTCGCCAGTAGGAAAACGCGGCGTTGATAAAAACGGCGTGCGGAACGCCCGCTACAAACTCCCGCGCGTCAATGTCGTCAGCACCTCGGGAGAAAGCGGTTAGGCGGCCGCTGGTGGCGCCTTCGATCTCGGCGAGATCGTCTGCCATCTCCTCATCGACGAGCTTGCGAAGTACCGGGTCCCGGAGACGAGCCGAGGCCACTAGGCGAACTGTCCGTGGCTCAGCGATTCGGATGACCGGAAAATCCGTCAAAGGCCACCCCGCAAGGCGTCGACATAACGCCGTACATCAAGCATGATCGGGATACCGCCATTGATCATGGCGTCGATCGGGCTCCTGCCGCTGAAAAGCGGACCACTATTGGGCAGCCGCGGCCAGCGATTGGCCATGCCGTTGGCAAACAGAAGGTGCAGGCCCTTGAAGATGCCGATCAGTGCGGAAACCCGTGTCAACTGATCCTGGTTCAGTGTCCGGTCCCACGTTTCAGAAGCGATGCGGTCCCAGGTGCTCGGCGACGTTGCCAGCAGATCGGCCATCTGCCTGCCGGTAAGTCTCCATTCCGCCGCGAGACTGCGCATGCCGGCCAGGGCGGCTGGCGTCAATCGCTTGCGGTCGTTCTCATCGGCAAAGGTCTGAACATCGCGACCCGCGTCAACCCCGGAAGCGTATGCGACAGCAATCATAACAGAGCCCTCTTGCCATAATTTCCAACAAGCATCAATTGATGTTTATATTAGCATCAATTGATGCTATCGGCAAGAGATAACCCCGCTAACATTCCTCGCTTGCCGCGACCTGACATTCCACTCCACGCGTACGCGGAATCACAGTCAGTTTTGCACAAACGCCCGTTTCGAAGCTCCCGGAAAGGAAATCCAGCCTGCAGGTCGCGAAGACAAGTCGTTGAAAATACGGATTTTTCAGATTTGGAAATTCTAGGATTTTCCGCACAATAAAACCAAACCAATACGGCTCCCCGCAGGAGCCGTATTGGTTTGCCGTGCCTCTCAGAGCCGAAGATCTTTCGACGCCTGACTGTCTACGGCGTCTATCCCCGCGTCACGTTTTCGGATGGCTGTGCAGATGGGCCTCGTCGCCATGCGCCTCGGTCTCGTGATCATGAGTCTCGACCGAGATGTCGACCGGGATCAGATGCAGGTTGCCATGCCGGATCCCGCGTTCGGCGATCAGGGCATCGGCGAATGCGCGCACATTTTCGACCCGACCGCGCAGGATCACGGACTCCATGCAATGGTCGTGGTCGAGATGGACATGCAGGGTCGAGAGCCCGAGGTCATGATGGTCGTGCTGAGACTGGGTCAGGCGCTGCGCCAGTTCCCGCTCATGGTGGTTGTAGACATAGCTGAGGCAGGCGACGCAATGGGCCGCCGAGCCGCTTTCCAGACGATGCTCACGCAGATGCTGGCGGAGGATGTCGCGCACCGCCTCGGACCGATTGCTGTAGGCCCTGCGAGCGATCAAGCGGTCGAATTCCTTGAGCAGATCGTCGTCCAGGGAAATGGTGATCCGTTCCATGCCGCCCTCCCGACGGGTCGATCCTAACGCACGAGAATGACCCGATAGTCGTTGACATTGGTCAGGGTCGGGCCCGTCATGACCAAGTCGTCGAGCGCCTGAAAAAAGCCGTAGGCGTCATTCTTCTCCAGGAAATGCAAAGCGCGCAGGCCTTTCGTCTCGGCCCGGGCCAGGGTGTCGGGCGCGACCAGGGCCCCGGCATTGTCTTCCGATCCGTCGATGCCATCGGTATCGCAGGCCAGCGCATAGACCTCCTCGGCGCCCTCGAGATCGATGGCCAGCGAGAGCAGGAACTCGGCGTTGCGGCCGCCCCGTCCCTCGCCACGAACGGTCACTGTCGTCTCGCCACCCGAGAGCAGGGCCACGGGCGGCGCCCATGGATTCCCGTTGGCGCGAACCTGGCGCACAAGCCCGCCATACACCTTGGCCGCTTCCCGGGCCTCTCCGGTTACGCTGTCGCCGAGAATGGCGACGGTGATGCCATGCTCCCGGAAAAAACCCTCGGCCGCGAGCAGGACCTGTTGGCTCGTGGCAATGACCTTGTTTTCGACCTGGGCGAAGATGGAGTCGCCGGGCTTCGGCGTTTCGTCGATCTGTCCGGCGCGGCCCTTCTCCAGATGGTCGCGTACCGCCTCCGGCACCTCGACCTCGTAGCGCGCGATGATGGCGAGGGCGTCGTCATAGGTGCTTGGGTCGGGGGCGCAAGGGCCAGAGCCGATATGGGTGGGGTCGTCGCCGGTGACGTCGGAGATGATGAGCGTCACGACCGGCGCCTTGGTTGCCGCGGCTAGGCGGCCTCCCTGGCTCGCCGAAAGATGCTTGCGCACGACGTTCATCTCCTGGATCACGGCGCCGCAGCGCAGCAGGGAGCGGTTGGTCGCCTTGAGGTCGTCTGGCGAAAGCCCCGGCGCCGGCAGGGTCATAAGGGCCGAGCCGCCACCACTCATCAGGCAAAGCAGCAGGTCGTCCGGCCCAAGGTCACTTGCTTCCTCGAGGATTCGCCGGGCCGCCTTCTCGCCGGCCTCGTCAGGCACGGGATGGCCGGCCTCGATGACTTCGATACGTTTGGTCTCCACGGCGTGCTGGTAGCGGGTGATAACGACTCCGCCAAGTTCCTTGTCCTCGGGCCAGTGGTCCTCGACCGCGCGGGCCATGGCGGCCGCGCCCTTGCCGGCGCCGACAACCAGGGTGCGGCCCTTGGGTGGCGAGGGCAGATGAGGCGGAACGATTTCGGCCGCGTCGGCGGCGGAAAGTGCGGCCTTGAAGGACTGCACAAGCAGGTCTTTGGCGTTCATGGCGCGGACGGACTCCCGAGTTTGGCCGGCGGGCAAGGCCCAATTGGGGCCGAAAAGTGCGAGGGGTCTTACCTAGTGTCCCGATCGCGAGATTCGCTACATTGAATCTCGCGTGAATCGGCACACGAACTTGTTGATTCTCGTGTGATTCAGCTTCCGAAGTTGGGCACATTATGTGTGCCCAACTTCGGAACCATCACACTAGAGCATTGTCGGACCAAATGGAATCATTCTGACCGAAGCCTCGCCGGTAAAACCGTAGGTATCAAGGTAGGGGAAAATGGAGCGGGTGAGGGGAATCGAACCCCCGTATTCAGCTTGGGAAGCTGATGTTCTGCCATTGAACTACACCCGCCCTGGGGCTGTCGGCATTCTATCGTCTGCGCCCGGCTTCGTTCAAGAGTCACGGCTCAGCCCCTCCGGGCCCGGCTCCGGCTGCCAAAAAAGCTCCGCTAAATCGTCCATATTCTGCCTTAAAGCGACACCGAAGCGCCGCAATTCCGGATTAGCGTCCCGAATGTCAGGTTTTGGGGGCGAAGAAGCATGCAGCGGAACGACCCCCGGCCGCGAGCTAAAAAGAAGCGGAGGTGTCCGCGATGAGCAAATCATTTCTTAGTCTATGGGTTACGGCCACGGGCGCGGTGGCGGTCGTTTTGTCCGGTTGTGGCGCGACATTCGATTACGAGGGGCTGCGCGCATTCGAGAGCGAAGGGACCGGTTTTCAGGCTGAACTTGCCCGCGAATACAAGACCTTCGCTCTTTTCGAGACCGACGAGATGCTGGATTGGCCGGACGCCGCCCATTTCGGGAACAAGGCGATACGGGCGGGGCGTGGTGCCGAGACGCCGCCGGAGGAGTTGGGCGAATGGCGACTTCCAAAGGAGCATATTGGAGAGTTGACGGCGGCGCGCGCGCGCCTGATCGAGGCCTTGAGCCAGGGGGCCGGGGAGAGCCGGCCAGAAACGGCAGCTATCGCTCAGGTCCGTTTCGATTGCTGGATCGAGCAGCAGGAGGAGAACTGGCAGACCGAACATATCGCCCGTTGCCGGGACGGCTACTACGCCGCAATCGAGGAGATTGAGGCCGAACTGGCGCAAGCGGCGTCCTTTGCCGGGTCGGACCGGATGGTGGCCGCCTTCGAGGCGCGGTCTCCTACCGAGCCGCAATCCTTCATCGTGTTCTTCACGTTCGACAGTGCCGAGATCACGCCGGCGGCGGCGGATGTCGCAGGAGAAATCGCCGAGGCTGTGCACGGGGGACAGAACGTCCTCATCGCTATCCAAGGCCATGCCGATCGCGCGGGGCCCGACAGCTACAACGAGACGCTGTCCCTTCGCCGGGCCCGGGCCTTTGGCGATGCCCTGGTAGCCCGCGGCGTGCCGGCGGATCTCATAGATCTCAGCGCCCGTGGCGAGTCCCAACCGATGGTGGAGACGTCCGACGGAGTCCGGGAGCCGAGGAACCGGCGTGTCGAGATCGTAATGGAGCCGTCTTCCACTTTGTGAGCTTCCTCGAATGCGTCCTCCCTGAGACGTGTTCCTCCCTGCGCCTGGGGCGGAGTCGGCGGTTCAATCCCGGCTTCGCCCCATTTTTCTTGGATCAACGGCTCGCGAGCCAGTCTAGACATCCCCGCGGCAAGCCCTAAATCTACCCCCAACACGGAACGTGCCCGGCTTGTTCGGGGACGGTCCGCGCAACCGGCACGCGGCCTGGATGCAAGGATGGGGCTTCGATGTACACCGAAACGACACGTGACATCTCGGTCACGGTTCAGCCGACCTTTCTCGATGATCAGTCTTCGCCCGAGGATGCCCGGTTCGTGTGGGCGTATCACATCTCCATCGAGAACAATGGCGCGGAGACCGTTCAACTGCTGACCCGATATTGGCGAATCATCGACTCCAATGGGCATGTGCAGGAAGTTCGAGGCGACGGCGTGGTGGGCGAACAGCCGGTCCTCTATCCCGGACAGACGTTCGAGTACACCAGCGGCGCCCCCCTGCGGACGCCGTCAGGCTTCATGGTCGGGACCTATGGCATGATCGGCGAGGCCGGAGATTCTTTCGATATCCGGATCCCTGCTTTTTCGCTGGACAGCCCACACCGGGACGTTTCTTTGCACTAGCTTTGTTTGGGGATGCCCGCTCTACCTCAATGAACCAGACCAGATTCACATGATCGAACGGTATCGCAGACCGAATTCCATTTGGTCCAATCATGCTCTAGAGTGCCGGCCCTCTTGGCCCGGATCGAATGGGCGAGACCCGAGGAGCGGGAGACATGCGTCAAATCGGTAAACCCGACGGAACGACACTGGTGGACAAGAGTTTCGCACAGGACGACGCTTCCCGGCCGACCCGGGCGGAGGCGGAGGACGCCGTGCGCACGCTCATTCGGTGGGCTGGGGACGACCCGAGTCGGGAAGGGCTGCTTGACACGCCGGCCCGCGTCGTCGCGGCCTATGAGGAATGGTTCGAAGGCTACATCGCCGACCCCGATGACATCCTCAAGCGAACCTTCGAGGAGACGGATGGCTATGACGAAATGGTGCTGCTCCGGGATATTCGTTTCGAATCCTTTTGTGAGCATCATCTCGCCCCGATTATCGGCAAGGCCCATGTCGCCTATCTGCCGGATCGCCGGGTTGTCGGCATCAGTAAGCTCGCGCGGCTCGTCGAGGCCTATGCAAAGCGCTTGCAGATACAGGAGAAAATGACGGCGCAGATTGCCAACTCGATCGACGACATCCTACAGCCGAAGGGGGTGGCCGTGGTCATCGAGGCGGCCCATCAATGCATGACGACGCGGGGCGTGCACAAGTCCGGCGTGGTCATGGTGACCAGCCGCATGCTCGGCGCCTTTCGCGATAATCCATCGACCCGACGCGAGTTTCTGGCCATGATCGGGGCTCCGGCCGGCCGCGAGGTCAATCATCTCTAGTCATGGTCACCACGGGCGGATGCGCGCCTGACTTCTTCCAAAAGGGTTTTCCTCCCTTGACCAAGTCCGTCGGACGCGGTTACCAGGGATATAGTCTCAACGAGGGGGACCCAGGTTCCCGCCCGCCGTGATCGATTTCCGCCCCGTATTCTGGATCGTCGGTGTCCTTCTGACGACCTTGGCGGTTGGGATGTGCATCCCAGCCGTCGTCGATCTGTATCTCGGCCATCCCGACTGGCAGGTTTTCGCCGTCTCCGCCGCGCTGACTCTCTTCATCGGCGTCGCGCTGGCGCTCATGAACCGGACGCCCATCGCCCGGTTGTCGGTACGCCAGGCCTTCCTGATGACAACCGCGAGCTGGGTCGCCCTGGCTTTGTTCGCCGCTCTGCCCCTGGCCTTCTCGGAACTCGATCTGAGCTATACCGACGCCTTCTTCGAGGCCATGTCCGGACTGACCACCACGGGGTCGACCGTGATCGTCGGACTCGACGAGGCCCCGCCCGGCCTCCTCCTTTGGCGGGCCATCCTTCAATGTCTGGGCGGTATCGGTATCGTGGTGATGGCCATCGCGGTTCTGCCTATGCTGCGGGTCGGCGGCATGCAGCTCTTCCGCATGGAGTCCTCCGACAAGTCCGAAAAGGCGTTGCCGCGTTCGGCCCAGGTCGCCGGATACACGGCTGTCATCTACTTTGCCCTGGTCGGCCTATGGTCCTTTGCCTACTGGGCGGCCGGCATGACGCCGATGGAGGCGACATCGCATGCCATGACGACCATCGCCACGGGAGGGTTTTCGACGTCCGACGGCTCGATCGGGCATTTCGACAGCGCCCTGATCGACGCCATCGCGATTTTGGGCATGATCGTCGGCGGCATGCCCTTCGTGCTGTACTTGCGGATGGTGGCCGGGGATCGCGGGGCGTTGTGGCGGGACAGCCAGGTGCGGGCCTTTCTCGCCATCGTCGCCGCCCTCGTCGTCATCGGAACGATGTGGCTATGGCTGCATAACGGTCTCAACCCGGTTCAAGCACTGCGTTACGCATCCTTCAATCTGATCTCGATCCTCACCGGCACGGGCTACGCGACCTCCGATTTCTACCGCTGGGGCGATTACGCGGTGCCGCTGTTCTTCTTCATCATGTTCATCGGCGGCTGCGCGGGATCGACCACCTGCGGGATCAAGGTGTTCCGGTTTCAGGTTCTGTACGCGGCCGCGCGTACCCAGATCCACCACCTGTTCCAGCCGCATGGGGTGTTCATCCCCTACTACAACCGCCGGCCGATTCCTGATGACGTGATCAACTCCGTCCTCGGTTTCTTCTTCATGTTCATTCTGTGCTTCGGGCTGCTGGCCATCGCTCTCGGCATGCTCGGACTCGACTATCTGACCGCCATCTCCGGCGCGGCGACGGCGATCTGCAATGTCGGCCCGGCGCTGGGCGAGATCATCGGCCCGGCGGGCAACTTCAAGCCACTCCCGGACGCCGCTAAATGGCTGTTGGCCGGCGGCATGCTGATCGGGCGGCTCGAGCTTTTCACCGTGATCATCCTGTTCAGCCGGGCTTTCTGGAGGGGGTAGGCAGCACCTCAGGTCTCGCCAAACTCGACCATTCGGGCGCGCTGTTTCTTCCAGGCTGGCCAGTTCACGTCCCGCGAGTCGAGCAGGGACAGGGCCTCGTCGGGATCGAGGCGATCGAGAAACAAAACGAGGTTCGGGCAGGGCCAGCGTGCGCTCGGCACCAGCAGGCCATCGCACTCAAGAAAACGGGCGGCGGCGCCGATTTCCTGCGCGCGGGGCTGAACGATGGATCGGTACTTCGCCTCGTCGACTCCCAAAGATCCCAAGGCACCCCAGTCCGGCAGGTTCAGCGTCCTGCGGGTGACGGCGTTCAACCGATTGATCCGCATGGGCACCGAAGTGAACACGGGCGCCCGCGACAGATGGAAATAGATCTCCGCCAGCGCGCCGTCCTCTTCGAGGCTGGTGTAAAGGGCCTCGAACGACCCCTCGGGGTGCCACCGCCCGCCGGCCGTGCTTCCGACCAGCGGATCGCGGGACGCAAATGTCGTTCGCCATACGACACCGCTGAACGGCTCGACGGGCAGCGCCTCAAGGGCGTCCAGGAGATCGCGATCGTGGAGTCGGCCGGTTTTTTCCACGGACCTACAGATAGGCCGAAGCGGCAAGCCGCTCGATCGCGGTCAGCACCTCCTCGGTGCGCTGCTGGTAAATCAGGTCCATGGCTCGCTCACCGTTCAGGAGAGCGTTTCTCGAATAGAGCCAGGTACGGGTCTCCTCGGGGGTGTAGAACTCCGACAGGCAGTCCACGACGTAACGCAGATCGGACAGAACGAGCTGCGTCCTGGGCTGTGGCGCTGCCTTGCCCGTGGCCCAGCGCGAAACCGTCGCCTTTGAAACATCCGCCACATTGGCCACATCGACCCCCGTCAGGCCTCCGCGCTCTCGAAGGTCGTCAATGGTCTTGGAAACCGGACTCGCGGCAATCGTTCTCATCGCTTCACCTCGGCAATCCCATCAGCGGCAAATCATGTCCGGAAAGTACCGATCATGGGTGACCGACAAGATTTTTCAGCTCCTGGAAAGGATATCATAAGTTACGTTATCGTTTCATAAATTTCAATAATGAAACGATAACGTAACCGATCGCACCGAAGATCCGGTCGTCGGAATCGGGCCGTTCGCCGCCAAGGCAACCGCCGGCGCCCCGAATTGCCTGAACGTTTGGATACAAGCGGGTTCTAAAGAATTCCGTGGCGGGCGAAGACCACGGCAAGGGAGTCGCCCCGCGCCAACTCCTCGCGCACGAGGTTCTCGCCGGACACCTTTTCGAGCGCGAGAGACACGGCCCGCTCCGCCAGCGCGGCGGGAACGGCGATCACCCCATCGGCATCGCCGAAGACCAGATCGCCCGGTACCACGCGTACCTCGGCGCAGCGAATGGGGACATCGATGGCCATGACCTTGCCGCGGCCCCGAGAGTCCAGGGGCGCGATACCGCCATGGAAAACCGGGAACCGGGCCGCGCGAATCCGCTTGATATCGCGCACCAGACCATCGGTGACGCATCCGACGGCGCCGCGCGCGAGGGCGGCCGTCGACAGCAATTCGCCCCAGGGGGCGATCCTCGACGAGGCGCCGCAGCCCATGACGGCGACATCGTCGGGCTTCAGGTCATCGACGAGGGCGATCTCCAGATCGTAGGGATTTTCCCCCTTCGCCACGTGATCGACTTCCATGTACATCGCGGTCCGCGCCCTGCCGCAGAGAACCAGCGCCTCGTCGAGGGGGCGAAGGCCGGGTCCCATCGCTTGCTCCGTGTGACCGAGAGAATCGAGAACATCGCTGAGAACCGCTGTATATAGACTCTGTCGGGCGGCCGCGATCACGGAGTTCGAAAACGACATTCGTTATCCTTTCCGTGGCCCCGCGAGCCAAGGACCGTCAGAGGATTTTTTCGCCGCTGTCCCCAAGGGTCTCGTCCTCCGGGCTGAAAAGGCTTTCCACATAGGCGTATTCGCGGCGCAGGCCGTGGCGTTCCCGAAGCTTTTTTTGGGCCGCGTCGGGCAGATCGGTGAACATGAAGACCCCTTTTGCGATCAGGACCTCGATCACGTCCTCGAGAACCCGGGCGAGGCTGAGGTCGGACTCGAGCCAGCGCTGCTCCCCGGCCAAGTCGGGCAGCGTTTCCCTTACGAAGTCCCTGAGCTCCGAGGAATCGGGAAGGATTTCTTCCAGGCTGTCCTGTACAGGCTCGCGGAAGACGGCGACGATCGCTCCTGTCTCGCTGCGTTTGACGAAGGGCATGGAATCTCCGTTCGATTGTAGCCGTCCCCGAGTCTACCCGCGAAAACCGCAAGGATTAAGCAGAATCCGTGGGCTGGCTGGTTTGTCCGGTCGGTTTTTGCGGTCTCGTCTCCTCCCGCGGCAGGCCGAGCGCGAACACCACGCCAGCCATGGCGACGGCCGAGAGCACGGTGAAAAGGCGCGCGAAATCACCGGTCAGGTCGTAGAGAATTCCGGCGATGGGAACGGCGGCGACGCCCAAGAGAATCGAGGCGAGGAAACGAATGCCATAGGCGCGGCCGTGCCAGGCCGCGGGCGCGTACCGGGCGACGAGGCTGTCGACGACCGGTTGCAGACTCAGGATCAACGCGGCGATGCCTTGTGCCATGGCGAGCATCGACCAGTTCCGGCTGTCGATGGCGAGGAAGTTGAGCAACGCCAAGCCGCCGAGAGCGAGGATCAGGAGCTTGCGCATCGCGAACCGGTCGGCGAGCAGGCCGCCGAGATACTGGAAGAAGGCGCCGACGAAGAAGATCGCCGCGACCAGGCCGCCGGCGCCGATCACGGCGCCGCCCAGTAATGGGAGGCGTTCGGCGAACACCTTGGGCATGGTGACGGACACGGCGTTGAAAAGGAAGCTCACGCAGATCGAGGCAAGCACAACGATCACGAAAGCCAGAACGTGGCCGTTTTGCAGAGGTTGCCGTCGTTTCGCGGGTTCGCTGGGCGGTGCCGTCGCGATTTCTCTCACCGATCGGAGGAAGGCGACGCCCAGCAGCAGACTCACAACGCCGGGGACGATGAACGCGGCGCGCCAGCCCAGCCACGCGGTCAGCGACCCGGCGATCAGCGGGCCCGCGGCGATTCCGAGCCCGCCGAAGATCCCGTTGAGGCCGAGATCTCGGCCCCGCCGCCGGGCGATGCGGACGATGAGGGCGGTCCCCACCGGATGGTAGATGGACGCGAACAGGCCGATGGCGGAAAGCCCCATGGCGAGCAGCAACGGTGACGTGGCGAGTCCCGTCAGGATGGCCGCCGCCCCAAGACCGAAGAACATGACAGCCATCATGCCCCGCGCGCTCCAGCGGTCGCTGAGCCAACCGGCGGGTAGGGCGCCCAGGCCGAAGAGGAGGAAGGCGGGTGTCGACAGGGTCAGCAGATCGCCATAGCTCAGCCCGAACTCGGTCTCGAGGGCAAGGACCACGGTCGGGTAGATGAGCATGAAGGTGTGGTCGACGAAATGTCCGACACAGGAAAAAACAAAGACCGGGTGAGGACGGGGACGCTGCATAGCCGACGACTATAAGCCGTTTCGGCATTTCCGCCTACGAAGGTCGCCCGCCGCTGCCTTGACCCCGCGAGCCGTGACGGCGTTCCGGCGCAAGGGTAGATGGGTTGGGGCTTTATCTGGGGGAGCTTTTGCGACTACTCTTCCGGTGCCGGCCGGCTTCACGCGATCGTCGGATCAGCATGGAGAGGAGGCGGACGAAGCCGATGGCTCGACCTTCCTGGGACGAGTACTTTCTGGACCTCACGGAGACGGTGGCCAAGCGCGCGACCTGCGACCGCGGCCGCTCCGGATGCGTGATCGTCAGGGACAATCGGATCCTGGCCACGGGATATGTCGGGTCGCCGCCGGGACTGCCCCACTGCGACGATGTGGGGCATCTCATGAAGCAGGTGATCGACGATGACGGGCAGGTCCGCAGTCATTGTATGCGGACCATCCATGCCGAGCAGAATGCCATCTGCCAGGCCGCCCGCCACGGCATATCGCTACAGGGCGCGACCCTCTATTGCAAGATGGAGCCCTGCCGGGTCTGCGCCATGATGATCATCAGCGTCGGGATCACGCGTGTCGTGGCCTACCGCCGGTATCACGCCGCGCAAGAGACCCGAGAGATGTTCGCCGAGGCCGGTATCGTGCTCGATGTCGTCGAGGATACCCTGGAACGGTATGAAGATCAGGGACCGTCCTCGGATCAGGCGGCAGAGTAGTCAGGGGAGGCGTGCAGCCTTCGACTATCTTCGCCTGATCAGACGGAGGAGCTTGCTTGCGCCCCAGATGGGAAGCACGATTGTGGCGCCGAGCACGACATAGGGCGCCGCCCATCCCAGCGCCGCCTCCATCCTCTCGAAAAGCGCCGTCGCGGCAGTGGGCAGGCTGCGCAGAATCTCCCCGGGCGAGACGTTGAACAAGGAAAGGGCCCAGCCCACCAGAAGGCAGGCGATAACGAGCTTGAGAATGGTCGAGATGACGCCTGTCACGGCCCTCGGTCCCTTGGCGAAGGATCGATCAGATCCATAACATCCGGGGCGGCCCCAGGCCAAGCCTGGAGCCGCCCGCCCCACCGTGCCGGTCTCCGTGGTCAATTGAAGCGAGTCGTGCCGACAGGACGCCAGGGTCCACCGTGGGAGTAGGGTCGAAGGACGTACCGGCGGCCGTCATCGGACCAGACATGGTAGCGATGGAAGACTCGGCGGCCATCGGGGCCATAGTGCCAGCTTCGCCAAACCCGCCAATGCCCATGCGGCCAATCGGGATTCCAGTTGCGCCAACGGTAGGAACGATCGGCGAAACTATCGGATCCCGACGGTACGGCGACGCTGTCGTCATGCCAGGCCGCATAGGCGGCATCGGCACGCAATTGATCCCACAGATCGGCGACGCGCCGCTGGAACTGCCTGCCTGAATCCGGATCGGTGGAATGGTACTCGGATACCGCAGATTTCCAATCGCCGGTGCGGCGGTGCAGCGACGCCAGAAGGCGCGCGCCATAGGCGACATTCGCGTCGGGATCGAGGGCATGACCGATGTTGCGAAAGGCGTGGCCGTGGCGCTGCAGGTCGATCTGCATGCAGCCGACCTTGATTCCGGGCGCCCCGCGTAGCTGCAGGTCGCGGACCGCGTCGATCGCCGCCCATTTGCTGGAATGCCGAACGACCTTGCCGGAAGCGCTAATGGTCCAGGGCCAAGCCTGAAGAGTGCCGTTTTCAGGCTCCAGATACCCGGTCTCCGCCCGCGTGACCGCAGCCAGCAGATGCGCGGGCATCGCCAAGGTGTGTTCATGCCGGGCGGTGTAGTTCTCGCAATAGCTCGCCAGAGCCGACCCCGTCGACAGGACGAGAGTTGCGGCTGCGAGTGCCAAGGAACGCCGGATCATGGGGCCGTCCTCCTACAGGAATCGTCGTCTGGCGGGACTATGGAATGGCGAAAGGCACTTTTAACCATCTCGGGGCTATAGATAAGGTGACTCCCGGATTGGCCCGGCCTGACGGGCACGATTCTCGTGGCTGTTCGCCCTATCTGGGAGGGGAAGACAAAGGTTGGCCTAATGCTACGAAAGCTGGTCTGGACCCTGGTTGCTGTCCTGTTCGTCACAGCGGGCATTTGGGGCGGGCTCGTCTTCATCCATAAGTTTCAGGATGAATCGTTCTCGGACCCCGTGGTTGGTCCGCGTTCGAATGGCTTTGAGACGGCATCCGTGCCCGGGTCCGGGCTGATGCCGCCCGAGCCCGTGCGCCCCGGTGCCCTGGGGGGCGGTGACGAAATCGATATGCTGCCGAATGAACTGCTCATCGCCAATGTTCCCGATCAGTTCGTGGAGTCGGTTCGGGGGCTCGGCTTCACGATCATCGAGACCGTGCCGCTCAGGCATCTGGGGCTGACCGTTTATCGATTGCGCACGCCATCGGGAACACCCGTCGATGAGGCCCGGCGCCTTCTCGCGGCGCGATATCCAACCGCTACTGTCGACGCGCATCACCTGTATCGAATCCAGGGAACGGACGAACATCACAACCGCCTTGCCCGTCCTTTGGCCGGCTGGCAGCCGGCGACGCCCGAATGCGGCACGGGTCTGCGGATCGGCATGATCGATTCGGCGATTTCAGTCGGTCATCCCGCTTTGAAGGGGCAGCGGCTGCAGTTTCACTCCTTCCACAAAGAAGGAAGACGACCCGGCCCCTCCGAGCACGGGACCGCGATCGCCGCCATGTTGATCGGCAGGCCGGATTGGGGCGGATTGCTTCCGGGGGCCGAGTTGATCGCGGCGAACATGTTCGAAAAGAATGATGCCGGACGGGTCATCGGCAGCGGCATGGCCTTGTTGAAGTCCATCGACTGGTTGGTCGAGAAGCGGGTCCAGGTCGTCAATCTGAGCATTGCCGGGAGTGACAACCGGGTCGTACGGTTGGCCTTCGACCGTGCGCGTCGGAAAGGCCTGATACTCGTTGCGGCTGCGGGAAACTGGGGCAGCGCGACACGACCTGCCTATCCGGCCGCCTATCCGCACGTAATCGCGATCACGGCCTTCGACACCGACCGGAGCGTCTACGCCAAGGCAAATCGAGGCTCATACATAGATTTCGCGGCACCCGGCGTACGCGTCTATGCAGCCGTGCCGGGTGGAGGCCGCATCCTGAGCGGGACCTCCTTTGCCGTGCCCTATCTAAGCGCCTTGGTGGCGATGGCGGTCGAGCACGGGATGGCGAAAACACCCGATGATCTTCGCGGGTTCCTCAGCGGCAGCGCCCTCGACCTTGGAGCCCCGGGCAAGGACGAGGTGTTCGGTTGGGGCTTCGTGCAAATCCAGCCGAAATGCCAATGACGCATTTGCGTCTTCATGGGCGGACATTCTTATGTTGAATTGGGTTTTGGGTAAACGAAGCGGCCGCGACCAGGCGTCTCGACGGCCGAAGCCGGCTTACGAAGAGGCCAAGCGCATCGCCGCCTCGCCCGATGTCCGGGCGCGCGCCGATATGGCCACGGCCGAGGATCTAGAGCCGGAGTTCCTCTACTATCTTGCCAGTGACGAGTCGCCGGTTGTCCGGCGATCCGTGGCCGTCAACGAGGGCACGCCGCTTCAGGCCGACCGGATCCTCGCGCGCGACGTCGACGAAGGGGTCCGATGTGAACTTGCGCGAAAGATCGGGCGGCTGGTCCCATCCCTCACGCAAGACGAGACCGATCGCCTTACGGAGATGGCGATGGAGATTCTCGAGATCCTCGCCCAGGACGACCTGCCCAGGGTCCGGGCAACGATCGCGGAAGAGATTAAGCGTGCCGACAACGCCCCGCCCGGCGTCGTCAATCGACTCGCCCGCGACATCGAGGAAATCGTTTCGGCACCGGTTCTCGAATACTCCCCGCTTCTGTCCGATGGCGACCTGCTGGATATCGTAGCCGGGGGATGCGCCGGAGGGGCACTGGCCGCGCTTGCGCGTCGTCATGGCTTGTCCGAGAAGGTTTCGGCCGCGGTTGCCGAAACCCGGGACGTCAATGCTGTCGCATCGCTTCTGGGAAACAAATCGGCTCAGATTTCCGAGGAAGTTCTCGATCTGATCGCCGTCCATTCCGAGGATGTCGTGGAGTGGCACGCGCCGATGGTGAACCGCGAGACCCTGCCTTCCCGGGTTGTCCGTCGTATCGCCACGTTCGTCAGCGCCGCGCTGCTCGACGCACTCATCGAAAAGCATCGGGACCAGGCGGATCTCGTCGACGCGTTGCGTAAGACGGTGCGTAAACGAATCGAACGAGGCGATCTCGTCGGCGCCGGCGAAGACTGGGAGCCGGCCGAGGAGCGCGCGCGTCTTGCCCACGAACGAGGACAGTTGACCGAACAGGCCATACTCGAGGCGTTGAAGGACGGGGACAAGGCTTTCGTTCGATACGCCCTCGTTCACCTGTCGGGGCTGGATTTTCCGACGGTATCGCGGCTGCTCAACGCGAACAGCGCGAAGGCGGCAACGGCCTTGGCATGGAAGGCAGGGCTAAGCATGGATGCCGCAGAAGCCATCCAGATACAGGTTGCCCGCATCATGCCCAATCAAGCTTTACGCGCAACACCGGATGGTCGATACCCGATGAGCCGCGAGGATCTCACCTGGTACCTGGAATGCGTAACGACCTGACGACTTGCCGCCTATCGTTTCTCGATACGCTCGCGCTCTAGGAGCATTTCCGAATAAAGACAGCCGAGGGCCGCACAGAGCAGCCAGATAAGGGCGGCGTTCCAAATCAGCGAGGTCATGGCGTGTCTTCAAGCCCGGGAAACTGTGAATGATTGTCCTTCCTAAGTGGTTGCAACCCCATCCAAATACAACGGAAAAGAAGGGTTAGGCGTCCTCGCTCGGTCATCTGAGAAAGATTCTCAGGTTTGTGTGAAGCAGATCATATTTGGTCGTGAGGTTTATGCTCATATTAGTGTCATGAGGGGTGAGCCACCGTGCAAAGGCCTCGTCGGACTTGACGCCGACGGTGGAGCCAAAAAGGCTCACTAGGCTTGGCACGGCTTCAAAAACGGCCTCCTCCGTGCTGGCTCCCCCACGTGACGCGGTCGCTCCCCTTCCGCGTCCCCGGCCCCGAAAGAGCGGGGTGACCCCCGCCCCGCTCTTTCCCCCTTTTTCTGAAATACGATGCGGAAACTACTCCGCGGCCTGCTCGACCGCCGGGGTCCAGCGCAGAACCGGCCGACGTGCCGCTCGTGTTTCGTCCAGCCGTCGTCTCGGCGTGCGTTGGGGTGCTTCCATGAAATGCTGCGTGTCGCCTGCCCGCGCCTTTGCTGCAAGGTGCCGCACTGTGCCAATGAATTCGTCCAGCGCGGCCTTGCTCTCGGTTTCGGTCGGCTCCATCAGCAAGGCGCCGTGCACGACCAGCGGGAAGTACATGGTCATCGGATGGAAGCCCTCGTCGATCATGGCTTTCGCGAAGTCCAGGGTCGACACCCCGGTGTCCCGCAGGAAGCGATCATCGAACAGAACCTCATGCATGCAGGGGCCTGGAAAAGGTGCGGAAAGCACGTCACCGAGGCGAGCCAGCAGGTAGTTGGCGTTGAGCACCGCGTCCTCCGACACCTGCCGCAGACCGTCCGAGCCCAGACTCATCATGTAGGACAGGGCGCGGACGAAGACCCCGAACTGACCATGGAAGGCCTTGATCCGTCCGAACGGGGAGTCGCCGCTTTGCCCCGCTTGCTCGACCAGGCGGTAGCCGTTGCCGTCATGGATCACATGGGGCACCGGCGCAAACGGGGCGAGCGGCGCCGACAGCACTACCGGTCCGCCGCCGGGGCCGCCACCGCCGTGGGGCGTCGAGAACGTCTTGTGGAGGTTCAGATGCATGCAGTCGATGCCCAGATCCCCCGGACGCACGCGGCCGACGATCGCGTTGAAATTGGCGCCGTCGCAGTAGAAGAACCCGCCTACCGCGTGTGTGGCTTCGGCGATCTCGAGGATCTCGTCTTCGAAGAGGCCGCAGGTGTTGGGGTTGGTGATCATGATCGCGGCCACGTCGTCCGACAGGCTGGCCTTGAACGCCTTGAGGTCGACTCGGCCGCGCGGATTGGCGGCGATCGATTCGACTCCGTAGCCGCAGGCATGGGCGCTAGCCGGGTTGGTGCCATGGGCCGATTCGGGCACAAGCACCCGCCGGCGCGCGTCGCCCCGCGCCTCCAGCGCGGCCCGGATGGTCATCAGGCCGGTGAGTTCGCCATGGGCGCCGGCGGCCGGGGACATGATCACCGCCGGCAGGCCGGTCAGCGTTTTCAGCCAGTGGGCGAGGGTGTCGATCAGCTCGAGCGCCCCCTGGGCCGTCGCCACCGGCTGAAGGGGATGCAGGCTGACAAAGCCCGGCAGGCGCGCGAGCTTTTCGTTGAGGCGCGGGTTGTGCTTCATGGTGCAGGAGCCGAGGGGATAGAGCCCGGCGTCGATGGCGTAGTTCTTCTGGCTCAGCCGCAGATAGTGGCGCACCACCTGGGGTTCCGAGAGCCCCGGCAGACCGATCGGCGACGCCCTTTGCACCCCTCCGAGCCGGTCCTGGGTGGCGTCTACTTGGGGCAGGTCCACGCCGCAGCGCCCGAGCGCGTCCTGCTCGAAGATCAGCGGCTCCTCGAGTTGAAGGCCGCGATGGCCGGTGAACGTCTCGTCCGGGCTGGTCATCGCAACTCCTCCTTCAGGGCATCCGCGAAGATGTCGATTTCGGCGGCGGAATTGGTCTCGGTGGCAGCCACGATCAGCAGCGGTTCGGCCTCCGTGACGTCCGGATACAGGCGGGACACCGGGACGCCACCAAGGATACCGCGGTTGGCCAGGGCGTCGACCACGGCCGCCGCCGGCCTGGGCAGCCGAAGCGTGAACTCATTGAAGAAACTCTCGGTGATCATCTCGACACCGGGGATTGTGCTCAGCCGCTCGGCCAAGCGCACCGCGCCGGCGTGATTGAGGGCCGCGAGATTCCGGAACCCGATCTCCCCCAGCAATGTCAGATGAATGGTGAAGGCCAGGGCGCAAAGACCGGAGTTCGTGCAGATGTTGCTCGTCGCCTTGTCCCGGCGGATATGCTGCTCGCGCGTCGAGAGCGTAAGGACGAAACCCCGCCGGCCGTCCGCGTCCACGGTTTCCCCCACCAGCCGTCCGGGCAGCTGGCGGACGAAGGTCTGGCGCGTGCCCATCAGGCCCACGGTGGGGCCGCCGAAGCTCATGCCGTTGCCCAGGGACTGGCCTTCTGCGGCGATGATGTCGGCGCCCATCTCCCCCGGGGATTTCACCAGTCCCAGCGAGACGACCTCGGTCACGGCAACGACCAGGAGCGCGCCGGCCTCGTGACAGGAACGGGCGAGCGCGGCGTAGTCCCGCAAGCGGCCGAAGAAGCCCGGGTTCTGGACGACGACACAGGCGGTTTCGCCATCGATCAGCGGGGCCAGATCCTCGTTTCCCGAGAAGTCGGGTTCCGCCATGGTCAATTCGAGCCCCAAAAACCGCGCATGCGTGGCCACCACGTCCCGATAGTGTGGATGAAGCGCCCCCGAGATGACCGCCTTGCGGCGTTTGGTTACGCGGGCGGCCATCATCACGGCCTCCGCGCAGGCGGTGGAGCCGTCATACATGGAAGCGTTGGCGACCTCGGTCCCGGTGATTAGGGCAACCTGGGTCTGAAACTCGAACAGGTATTGCAGCGTGCCTTGGGAGACCTCGGGCTGATAAGGCGTGTAGGAGGTCAGGAACTCGCCGCGTTGGATCAGGTGGTCAACGGCGGCCGGCACGAAATGCCGATAGATCCCGGCGCCGAGAAAGGACGGGGCGCGGCCAGCGGGCAGGTTCTTTTCCGCCATCGCCGTGAGCCGCGCCTCGACCTCCATCTCCCCCGCATGTCGCGGGAGATCGACCGGACCGTCCAACCGGGCCGCGGGCGGCACGTCGCGGAACAGCTCGTCGATGGAGGCCACTCCGATCGTGGCCAGCATCTGGCGCCGATCCTCGGGGGTCAGCGGGAGATAGCGCATCATTCGGCCTCGGCGAGGTAGGTGCGGTAGCCGTTCTCGTCCATGAGCGCGTCCAACTCGTTGGAATCGGAGATCTTGATCTTGAAGAACCAGCCCGTGCCCATTGCATCCGAGTTGACCTGGGCCGGATCGTCGGCGAGGGTGCCGTTGACCTCGGTGACCTCTCCGCTGACCGGCGAATAGACCTCGCTCGCGGCCTTGACGGATTCGACGACGGCGGCCTCGTCGCCCTTCGCGATCTTCCGTCCCGCTTCCGGCAATTCGACGAAGACGAGGTCGCCCAGTTGCTCCTGTGCGTGTTCCGTAATGCCGACGGTGCCGATGTCGCCCTCGACGCGAACCCATTCGTGCTCTTTGGTGAACTTAACTACAGACATGAGAATACCCCCTGCGTTCAGGTCTTGTGGTAACGGTGTTCAACGAAAGGCAGTTTGACGATGCGCCCGGGAAGGCTCCGTCCGCGAACCGACAGTTGGATCTGGGAATCCGGCCGCGCGTGATCGGTTCGCGCATATCCCATCGCCACGGGACCGGCGATGCTCGGGCCATAGCTCCCGCTCGTCACTTCGCCGATGACGCTTCCGTCCTCGGCGCGGATTTCGGTATGGGCCCGTGCCGGTGCCCGGCCCTCGGGCCGAATGCCGACACGACGTCTCGATGGCCCCTCCGCGAGCTGCCGGAGGATCACCTCGCTGCCGAGGAACCCGCCCTGCTCTCTCCGGCGTTTGCCGATGGTCCAGGTCAGCCCCGCCTCAACCGGTGTGGTGGTCTCGTCGATATCGCTGCCGTAGAGGCAGAGTCCCGCCTCCAGGCGCAGCGAGTCGCGGGCGCCCAGGCCGGCGGCCTTGACGTCGGGATGGGCGAGCAGACGGCGCGCCAGCGCCTCGGCCTCTTCCGCCGGGACGGAAATTTCGAACCCGTCTTCCCCGGTGTATCCCGAGCGCGTGACGAGACAGTCGATACCGTCGATCGCGAGGTTTGCGGCCGACATGAAGGCCAGACCGGCGCAATCGGGCGCCAGGGTCGACAACGCTCCGACGGCGGCGGGGCCCTGCAGGGCCAGGAGCGCCCGGTTGGTAAGCGGTCGCAACTCGTACCGATCGGACAGTTCTGTGGAGAGGTGGTCGAAATCGATCTGTTTGCGTGCCGCGTTGACGACCAGGAACAGGTGGTCCTCCCGCCGCGTGACCATCAGATCGTCGATGATGCCGCCCGACTCGGTCGTCAGAAGCGTGTAGCGCATACGGTTCGGCTTCAGCTCGACAAGGCTTCCCGGTACCAGCGCTTCCAGTGCCCGGGCCGGATCCGGCCCATGAAGTGTGGCTTGGCCCATATGTGAGACGTCGAAAAGCACCGCCTTGTCGCGGGTATGAAGGTGCTCTGCGATGATGCCCTCGAATTGGACCGGCATGTCGTAGCCGGCAAACGGCACCATGCGCGCGCCCAGCTCACGGTGAAGTCCGGTGAGCGGCGTTTGCTTAAGATCGCCCGGTTCCGTATTGGTCATGACAGCTCCCGTCGGGTCGTCGGCACGGATCTCAGCCGCGATCACGTTCACGGCTGCCCCCTCTGTCTCGGAACCTGAAAGATTCCCCGGTACGGAACCGGGTTACATCTTCGGCGGGACGGGCCGCCCAACGGCCAACCCATCCACTCTCCAGAGGCGTGTCCCCCCGCGGTCCTTTTGCCTGAGAGTTTCCGGGGCGGTTGCTCCTTCGGCGCCGGTATACGCCAAGCTGGCGCGACCGATCTCTCCCGCAGGGATCATCCGGCCGTCCCTTTGCGTCATCGACTCAGACGCCGAGGGCCGTCCTGCACTGCTCTAGTTTAGTTTTCGAGCCGGCAAGGTCAACCTCAAGCTGGCCGGTTAGGGTCTTCCGCCCCTCGCCTGCTGGCGATTGAAGTCCAGCTCCTCGGGGGTAACATCAAAGCCGACGACGATTGTGAAGTCTTCACCGACTTGTCCCGCCTGCAGTGGAATGTCCAGGTGAACCGGTCCATCGACCATGGTCAGGCGCGTTCGGTTGCCCGGGAATGTGACCTTGGTCGGGAAGACCTTGTGTCCCTCGGGAAGCGGGTAAAACTGGGGAATTGCGACGAAGTATCCCAACGAGACCTCGCGGTCGGTATCCGCCGGCCCACGGGCGACCTCGAGTTCGATGACAAACTCGACTTCAACTGTTCCCTTCCGGGTCTCGTCGTCGATGTCGTGAATGCAGCCGCCCCGGGCGTCGATGATCTCCGCCTCGAACTCGACATCGATCAAATCGCGGCCCGGCCCCTCGCGGAACCTCGTGAGTGTCGATGCGTCCTGATGGGTGAGTATGGTCGGGCAGGGGGGAGGCGGTGTCGCTTCCTGAAAAAGGCCGCATGAAGACAGAGATCCGGCCAGAAGCACCGCTAAAAAAGCGAAGCCGAAGCACCCTGCGGGCCGATGAGCCACCTGTCGAGATTGCTGCCGCATCAGAACGTGGAGTGCGTGCCGTCACAGAAAGGTTGGTCGCCGGTCTTCTTGCAGCCGCAAAGATACACGGTATCGGTTCGCTCGGCAGTGAAAACGATCGGTGTCAGCCCTGTGCCTTTGTGGGTCCCGTCGCAATATGGTTGCGTCGAGCTGCGGCCGCAACGGCACCAAGCGTACTTCTTCCCTGCCTCGACCTCGACCGCAAAGGGGCCTTTTTGAGCGACCACGGGCTCTTCCATGGTAGGGCCTTCCTCTATGGGCTGGAACATGACGACCCGGCCAATCTAAAGTGGATCGTGATCAATTGGAAACACCGCGTTTTTCCAATTGATCCAACAGTGCTTTAGGAAAGACCCGGCGTAGGAACAAGGTCAGAGCGTTTCATGCTCCTACGGCGAGCGGGTGGTGGCGCCGGTAATATCAATATAGGCGCCGGCGAGGCGGCCGAGCGCCCGCGTTCGAGCCCAGGGATCTTGAATATCCGCGGCAACACGAACGCCGGCGACGAATGCTCTCCACGCCTGACCCGTTTCGCCGGCGGCGACACGTTCATTGGCGAGATGGCCAAACATCCATGCCCGGTCCAAGGGGCTTTTGACCGAGATCGTGGCCTGTCGGGCCAGTTCCTCCGTCGCTTGACTGGCGCCATGAAAGGCTCCGCGACGCTGTTCCGCCGCGACAGTCCACAGTGTGTAAGCACGCAATCCAGGATCGGCGATGGTTTTTGCGATGGCTACCGAGCGGTCGAATGACGACGCGCCGGCACCGTGCCGGGCGATCACGGCCAGGGCCAGTGAGACACGACTGACCGCGAAATCCCTGGCGAATGGCAAGGAGATCTCTTCCGCTGCCTTTAAGGCGCGATCGACGGTGGCCCCTGCCGCCAGGGAAGCTCCCTGGATGGCCTGGGCGATGGCAACCCGGCTCAGCACAACGGCTCGATAGCGATCGGCTTCGATGTCCTTGGCCGTGGCCAGGGCGCGATGGTTGTTTCCCGCTTCGGCGTGTGCCTTTGCTGCGGCCGCGAGGAAGGAACTGCGATCAGTGCCGTTGGACGCGATTCCCGCGAGCATCGTCAGCGCCGCTTCGGGCTGTCCCATCTCCGCCAGCGCCGCTGCGACGTGGCGAAGCCCCGCCGCCGTTGCCGTCTCACCGGGTGCAGCCATCGCCATCGCTTTCGCCTGCTCGATCCGTTGCAGGGCGTCGTCTCGATCACCACCTCGGGCGATCGCCACCGCCAGCCGGCAACGAAGGGCAACCCGCTTGACCGGATGAGTCACTTGCTCGAGCGACGGTTTGAGGCGCTCGAGCGTATCGCCCAGAAGATGTTGGTCGCCCCGGAAGGCTTGGGCCTCAATGACGGCGAGAATGGCTTCGGCCTGTTTGACCTGATCCGGAATGATTTCGGCCGCCGCCAACGCGTCTTCATACCAGCCCGCGTCTGCCTGGGCCTTGGTGATATCCCGAAGGGCAACTATGACCAAACGCGGATCGACGATACGCTGCGTCGTTGCCAGAGCCGCTTCTGCATAACCGGCTCGCGCCTGAACGACCAGGAGTTCGCCCAAGGCCCAGTCGCGAAGATCCTCTTTCTCGATGGCCTTGGCCGTTTCGGCCGCTTCCGCGAGAAGACAGCCGGCGTAGGGAGCACGAAAACAAGGGGACGGATCCCGGGTCGCGTCAGCTTTTTCGTCGCCCAGGTCGAGTAACAGCTCTCGGGTCGCGGGGTGGCTCAAAAGAGCTTGGCGCGCCGCCTCCCGATCCTCCCTTCGTACCCGCTCCAGGCGGCGCAGCAAGGCCTCGACCTTGCGATTGGTCTCCGTCCGGAGGTGCAGTTCGTCGCTACGTCCGTTCTTCGTTGCGGGATCGCCGTCCTGACGGGAACGAACGGCAACCCGGCTTTGGGATTCGCGATGAGCGCTGGCGGGGCCGGTTTCATGTTGGGATTCGAAGGCTGCTGCCGGGGCCCGGGGGGCGCCGTCGCTGGGTGCGCCGGAAGCCGGATGATTCGTCGAAAGCAGGAAGACAGACATGAGAACAGGCGAAAATAGGAACTTTGTCAAAGCCATTTGCGCCTGAAGTCCTCCAAAAGAGACGTGCAAGGAATATGCCCAGAGGGGGCGAAGACCGCAAGACGTTGATCCGAGAAATCGACCGAAGGATAGTCTCCAACACCGAAGGGTAGTCTCCAACACTGAATATTTCGTATACGACCCGTGGTCGCAATGCGGATCGGGACACTCATCATGCTATGCTCAAAACGTTCTTTCCGGGCGTCTCCCGGCATCTTCGCCACCGGCTTCGCCGCCGCTCTATCCCTGATCCTTGCCGTCGGCGCTTGCGCCGTTGCGGAGCCCATACCCGGAAAACCCGGGCACCACACGACGATTGGTTTCCAAAACCCTCCCGGAAGCCCCGAGCGGGGATCGTTTTGGGATCGCGCTCCGTGGCTGCTCGGTCGCGTTTTCCGCGGAAACCGGTCGGTCGAGGTGCCGGCTGATCACATGATCTCCCAAATGGAAGCGGCGGCCACGCTGCAAACCCTGGACGGCGAAAACACGGTCACTTGGATCGGCCATATGACCGTCCTCCTCCGCCTGGATGGCGTCACGGTGTTGACGGATCCCTGGTTCACGGACCATGCCACGCCGATCCCGCCCTTCGGGCCGAAACGTGTGGTTCCTCCGGGGCTGGCCTTGGAGGATCTCCCGCCCATCGATGTCGTCGTCATCTCTCACAATCATTATGATCATCTGGATTTGCCGACGCTCGATATGTTGCCCAACCCGCAGGCTATCACCGCGGTGGTCCCCCTTGGCCTCGGGAAGTACTTCGTCGAGCGCGACTACGGACAGGTCATCGAACTGGACTGGCATGAAACGGCGGAAGCGGATGGCCTGAAGCTGACGGCCCTGCCGGCGATCCACTGGTCGAAACGAGGCCTTTTCGATACGAACAGGACCCTTTGGGCGGGCTTCGCCATCGAAAGCCCTGGCGGCCCTCGCGTGTATTTTAGTGGCGATTCCGAATACGGCCCTGTTTTCGGGCGATTGCGCGATGCTTACGGCGGTTTCGATCTCGCGGTTCTGTCGATTGGCGCGTTCAAGCCGCGAGAGGTCATGAACGGCTCGCATTGCGTGCCGGCCGACTGCCTGACGATCGGCCTGGATCTTGGAGCACACACGCTGCTTGGCGTCCACTGGGGGACCATCATGCTCGGCAATGATGGCTTCTCGGAACCCGCCGAGCTGTTTCGGAACGCGGGCCGGGCGGAAGGGCTTCCCGATGAGCGCGTTTGGCTGATGAAGATCGGAGAGACCCGGGCCATTCCGCGACGCCCCTCGGGCTGAGCAACGGCATCGCGTCCTTGCGGCGCAACGGGAACCTGCCGTAAAGAGGCGGGCAACGGGAGGGCAAATCGCCCCGGCAATGTGTGTTGAGTAGCGCCCGGTAATGGCTGTCTACACCGAGGTTTCGGATGAGGAGCTTGTCGCTTTCGTCGATGGCTATGACATCGGCGAGGTCGTTTCCTGCAAGGGGATCGCCGAAGGGATCGAGAATACCAATTACCTGATCCGGACGCGGGGCGGAACCTTCATCCTTACCCTCTACGAGAAACGCGTGAAGGCCGAGGACCTGCCCTTCTTCCTGGGGCTGATGGATCATCTCGCGGGGAAGGGCATCCCCTGTCCGACGCCCCTGCGCAGCCGCGATGGCGACCTGTTCCGGCCGCTTTGCGGCCGACCCGCCGCCCTGGTCACCTTTCTCGACGGCATGTGGCCGCGACGGATCAAGCCCGAACATTGCGCCGGCCTGGGCGCGGCCTTGGCTCACCTGCATCTGGCCGGTGCCGATTTTTACCTTTCGCGCCCCAACGATCTGTCGGTCGCGAGCTGGCGGCCGCTGCTTGAGGCATCCCTCGCCCATGCTGACGAGGTGGCCTCGGGGCTGGGGGAGGAACTCGAACGCGAGCTCTCCGAATTGGAGTCGGCATGGTCGGCAACCGAAGGATTGCCACGCGGTGTCGTGCATGCCGACCTGTTCCCGGACAACGTTTTCTTCGTCGGCGAAATGCTCTCCGGGTTGATCGATTTCTATTTCGCGTGCAACGACGTCTTTGCCTATGACTTGGCCATCTGCCTCAATGCCTGGTGCTTCGAGGGCGACCGGTCCTTCAACATCACAAAGGCGCATCGGTTGCTTACGTCCTATCGCAAGGTGCGGGATTTCTCAGGGGACGAGCTGGCGGCTCTGCCGCTCATGGCGCGGGGCAGCGCGCTTCGGTTCCTGCTCACCCGGCTCTACGACTGGATGAATACGCCCCAGGGCGCCCTGGTGACGCCCAAGGATCCGCTGGAGTATTTGGCCAAGCTGCGGTTTCATCAGGGCGTCCGGGGGCCGGCCGCCTACGGTTTGGAGTAGAGGTATGGCCAAGCCGCGCGGCAAGATCGTTGAGATCTTTACCGATGGGGCGTGCAGCGGGAATCCCGGCCCTGGCGGGTGGGGCGTCCTGCTCCGCCACGGCACGGTCGAAAAAGAACTTTGCGGGGGCGAGGCCGAGACCACCAACAACCGCATGGAGATGACGGCGGCCATCCGCGCCCTCGAGGCCCTCAAAAGACCGGTGCGGGTTCGTCTCCATACTGACAGCCAGTATCTCCGCAACGGCGTCACTCAATGGCTGCCGCGCTGGCAGGCCAACGGGTGGCGGACGGCCGACCGGAAGCCGGTCAAGAACGTCGACCTATGGCAACGTCTTCTCGAGCTGCTTGCGCGTCATGAAGTGGAGTGGCGGTGGGTGAAGGGGCATGCCGGCCATCCCGAGAACGAGCGTGCCGATGGGTTGGCCCGCCGCGGCCTTGGGCAGGCCCGGCAGGGAGACGGAGGGTCCGGTCGTTCCGAATCGTAGTGGGAGCGTCGCCGCTGGGCGAGTGCCAGGGACGTCCCCCGCAAGCGCTTATCGGGACGGTTGTTCATGAACGCGTACCGCTCGGCAGCCGGACCGGGAAGAGCCTTGTTCGCCGAATGTATGAGGGCTTCCAGTCTGTCGCGGAAAACAAGGCGAACCCCTGAGAAATTTTTGGCGATGCATAGCGGATCTCTAACGAGACAGGCCCTAGTTCTTGCTATATAGAAATAATCATTTAGATCAATAGAATTGGTTTTATTTTATATTATGGATAATTTTATGTTTTATCGGACGAAAAGAAGAATGTGGAGAGGTAAATATCAAAGAGGCGGGGCCATCGGCCCCGCCTCCCAGATTGTTCCGTGTGGCCTGGGTCAGACCTGTTCGAGCAATTTTTCTGCGCTCGAGATCTGATAGCCACCGGCGTCCTCGACATTGAGCGTTTGCACGACGCCGTCGTCGATGATCGCCGAGAAGCGGTGATTCCGCACCCCGAGACCCTTTGCCGAGAGGTCGAATTCCAGTCCCGCTGCCTTGGCGAACTCTCCGCTGCCGTCCGCCAGCATGGCGACCTTGTCGCCCACTTGCTCCTGCTTGCTCCAGGCGTCCATGACGAACACGTCGTTGACGGCGATGCAGGCAATGGCATCCACGCCCTTCGCCTGCAGGGCGTCGGCGTTTTGAACGAAGCTGGGCAGATGCTGGGCGGAGCAGGTTGGTGTAAACGCGCCCGGTACGCCGAAAAGGGCCACCTTGCGTCCTTTGAAGAAATCTTCGCTGGAGACAGGTGCAGGCTGCCCGTTCTCCATGTGAAGCAGTGTGACCGAAGGTACCTTGTCACCAGTCTTGATCATGGCCTCTTCAACCCCCTTTCCAAAGTTGTTCGGTTAATGCATGATTCTGCCGTCCCTCGGACGAGTCGACGGCCAGAGGTTAGATAGGTGGCGCGGGCGGCTGTTTCAGCCCCGCAGTCATGTCAACGCATCGACGTTGTCCTCGCCGCCGCCCGATCCAGCGCGTCACCGACCGCGCTATCCGTGAGCAGCTCGGGGAGCACCACGCCGTCAGGGGCTCCTGGCCCATAGACGGCGTTGAACGGAATTCCATATCGGCCAAAGCGGGCAAGGTAGCGGGAAATGGCCGCGTCCGGCCGTGTCCAGTCGGCCTGCATGGCAACGACCTCAGCGTCCCGTAGGCGGTCGGCGATCGGGCTTTGATAGAGCACGAGGCGTTTGTTCACCTGGCAGGTCACGCACCAATCTGCGGTGACGTCGACGAAAACCACTCGGCCTTGGGCGACGTGATTCGCGATTGCCGCATCGTCAAAGGGAACCCAGAACTCGCCGTCGGTGCTGTCGGCGGGAGATGTGCGCGAAGGGAGGCGATCAACCGTTGCCGGGATGATAAACGCGAGCGCGGCCAGCACACCGACCGCGCCCATCGTGGCTTTGCCGAACAAGCTACCGAAGCGGCGGCCGGCGGCGAGAAATCCGACGATGGCGAGCATCAGGAAGCCGATGGCCGCGGCCCCTCCCGGCGTGATGACGGCGGCCAGAACGGTGACCAGCCAGATCGCCGTTCCCGCCAGCGCGAAGCCCAGGACGCGGCGGAGGATTACCATCCATCGGCCTGGCCGTGGCAGCCGGGTAGCCAGACCCGGCATCGCCGCAACCGCCAGATAGGGCAAAGCGAGCCCTAGCCCGAGCGCCGTGAAGACGAGTAGAATCTCTCCGGTGCCGCGAGAGAGCGCGAATCCAACGGCCGTGCCCAGGAACGGGGCGGAGCATGGGGTCGCCAACAGGGTTGCGAACGCCCCGGTCATGAAATGGCCGCCGAGGCCCCGGGTGTCCCCCGCAAGATGTCCTGTTTCGGTAATCGCCCTTGGTAGTCCGATCTCGAAGAATCCCCATAGGTTCGCTGCAAACAGCGTCACGATCAGGGCCATCGCGACCAGAAACCAGGGCTGCTGGAACTGGATACCCCAGCCGACGATCTGGCCGGCTGCCTTCAAGCCCGAAAGCCCTGCCGCCAAAACCCAGAATGACACCAGAATCCCCGCCGCCGAGGCCAAAAAACCGAGGCGGACGGGACGTCTTTCCCCACCGCCATGGCCGATTACGCCGAGCAGCTTGATCGAGAGGACGGGAAGGACGCAGGGCATCAGGTTGAGGATCAGCCCGCCGGCCAGAGCCAAGGCGAGGACCCAGGCGAGAGAGAAGAATGATCCGACCTCCCCGACGGTCGTCTCTCCCGCCGGCTCGACCGCGAGCTTCAACTCCGCGCTGCGCAAGCCGTCGACCAGAGTGACCGTAAGCTCGGTTCCGACAAGGCCGCCCTCGACGAACTGGGCCCCTTCGACTGGAATCTCCGCTGACAGGCGTCGGTGGCCGTCATCGAACCGGAGCTCCGGCTTCGCGAAGACCAGCTCGACAGGACCTTCCAGAAACAGGTCGGGGCTCTCGAAGGGTTGGCGCGCCGATGCTACGAGCGTTAACGGAGCCCCTTCTTCGAATTCAGGCGTCTCCAGGCGCTCGATGGCAAGTCCATGGCGTGCGCCGTCGCCCGGGACCCGCGCCACGAATCGGTCGATGAGATGGGTGAGCTCGGTGGGGGTGGCGTCTCCTGGCGGGATGTCGAGGGCCAGCCGGGCGGTGTAAGGGATGCAGATGTCGTCGCAAGTCAGGTAGTCGACCTTCGCGCGGAGGCTCAGGGTTTGGTCACGGTCCCGGGGCGTGGCCTCGATGGGCAGAACGACTTCGTCCTGATAGCCCAGGGTTTCGAGGCCAAGAACCGAGAAGCGACGTGGCGCCGGCCACAGCAGCCGTGTCTCCTCAAGATTGGTGGAGCCCGACCAGTCGATTCTCGGGCCAAAGCCGGCGTCTCCCGGCGACCGCCAATAGATCTTCCATCCGTCCCTAAGCTGGACGTGAAGCCCAACGCGCACAAAGCCTTCGGCCCCCAGCGCCTGGGACGCCGTGATCAAGCGCAGGGATGTCTGCTCGGTTTGCGACCAAGCGGAAGAACCCGGCTCGGCAGACGCTGTGAGCGCGGGGAATGCGAACGCCATGGCAAGGACGAGTGCCTTGCCGCGCCAAGCTATGCTCTGTTCCATATCGATCCGGTCGAGCCGTTGGCGCGCGACGGAAGCGGTATCAAGACGGCCGGCTCTCGACCTCCTCACGCGCAATCTCGAGGAATTCGGTGATTTTCGCGCGCAACTGCGCATCCGTGACCGCGACGCTCCGCTCAGAAAAATCGGTCAGGATTTTGTTTGCGACAGCCTCATCGCCGCCCCTTTCGAGTCCGGCGGCAATGACCTCCTTGGCATAGGCCCCGGCGGCGTCGCCATCAAAACCCAGCTGTTCCGCCGCCCAATCGCCGAGAAGTCGGTTCCGGCGGGCGAGGACCTTAAACTCGATCTCGGCCTTGCCGACGATCTTTTTCTCGTGGGCCGCACTCTTCTTGTGGATAACCATAATTCTATTCCTGCTTCCGGGCGCCCCTACACCAAACCACTTGAAAAGATAGCCTGCCCGAACGGAAACGGGAGCCCGGAAAGGCAATTTCACGGAGGTTTGACAGAAAAAACGGCGATGGCGCGGGCGGGATCGCGCCTTTCACCGTCTTGCCTCGGCGTCATATTATGGCCAAATTATGAGAGTGCACTTATCCTACGCTGCGATGAGCGCCGCGGCTGCCGGAGAGCGGAACCATGGCGAAATCCGAGAATGGTCAGCACTATCTGACAGGGCAACTGCTCGTGGCCATGCCAGGGATGCAGGACCCCAGATTTGTCAAGACCGTGATTTTCATGTGCGCTCACAGTGCTGATGGCGCGATGGGGTTGGTGGTCAACAGGGTTATCGATTCCCTCACGTTTCCCGATCTGTTGGAGCAGCTGAATATCGATTCGGAGCATGTCGACGAGCGCATCAGCGTTCATTTCGGCGGACCCGTGGAATCCAGCCGGGGCTTCGTGCTGCACTCGCCCGACTATGTCCGCGAGGCGACGCTCGTGGTCGATGAGCGTGTGGCTCTCACGGCGACAGTCGACATTCTCAAGGCCATTGCTGCGGGTGGCGGTCCCGTGCGGTCGCTCCTCGCCCTCGGGTACTCGGGCTGGGGCCCGGGACAGCTCGACTCCGAGATCAAGGCCAATGGCTGGCTGCATGTTGACGCCGACGATGATCTCGTCTTCGGTACCGATATGGAGTCGAAATGGGAGCAGGCGATGGGAAAACTGGGCATTGATCCGCGCATGTTGTCGGATTCGGCTGGCCACGCCTGACCCCTGAAATCGGATCTAACGCAGCCGTTCCGTTATCCGCCCGAATTCCTCGATGTGTTCGATCGGGCCGAGTGTTGCAAAAGTCGGCTGCGAGTCGAAGATTCGCGTCGCCGCCTTGCAGACCGACGCGGCCTCGACGGCGTCGACCTTGGCGACGATCTCGGAAATCGGCAGCGAGCGGCCGAAAACCATCAACTGCCGGGCCAGCTGTTCGGCCCGCGACGAGGTGCTTTCCAAGGCCATGAGCAGGCTCGCCTTGAGCTGGGCCCTGGCCCGCGCCACCTCCTCCTCGTTGACGTCATAGCGAAGCTTGGCCACCTGCTCGCAGATCAGGGGAATCAGTTCTTCAACCTCGGTTTCACCGGTGCCGGCATAGATGCCGAACAGCCCGGTGTCGCTGTAAAAGGACAGGAAGGTATGGATGCTGTAGACCAGTCCCCGCTTCTCCCGCACTTCCTGGAACAGGCGCGAGGACATTCCCCCTCCCAAAAGCGTCGAGAGCACGGAGACGGTGTAGAAGTCGTCGTCTTTATACGGAACGCCTTCAAAGCCTAGAAGGGCGTGAACCTGCTCCAGATCGCGGCGTTCCCGATAGTCTCCGCCGGCATAGCTGGCCGGCGGTCGCGCATGGTCCGGACCGGCATCTAAGCCGCCGAAGGCCGCTTCGGCCACGGCGACAAGCTTGTCGTGGTCGACACGGCCCGCCGCCGTAAGAACCATCGAAGACGCGCCGTAGTGCCCGCGCATGAAGTCGACCAGGGCGTCCCGCGGCATGTCGCGAATGAGCTCGGCGGAGCCCATGACCGGGCGGCCGATGGGCTGGTTGGGGAAGGCCGTTTCCTGGAAGTGGTCGAAGATCACGTCGTCGGGCGTGTCGTGGGACTGGTGGATCTCCTGGATGATCACCGCCCGTTCCCGGGCCAGCTCCTCTCCATCGAGCGTGGAATTCTGGATGATATCTGCGATGATATCGACCGCCAGTGGCAGGTCCTCTTTGAGTACCTTCGCGTAAAAGGCGGTGTGCTCGCGGGAGGTGTAGGCGTTGAGATGGCCGCCCACCGCCTCGATCTCCTCGGCTATGGCCTGGGCATTGCGCCGCCGGGTTCCCTTGAAAGCCATGTGTTCGAGAAGGTGCGAAACACCGTTGATTTCGGGACGTTCGTCGCGGGTGCCGGCACCGACCCAGACTCCCACGGAGGCCGTCTCAACGCCGTCCATATGGTCGCTCGCAACCCGCAAGCCATTGGCCAGAGTGGTCAGTTGAATGCTCATGCCGCTACCTTACCGGCCAGTCGGGTGGTGATGAAATCTTGAACGGCGGACAGATCGGCGGGAAGCACGGACATCTTTTCCTTGAGCTTGTACAGGTCAGCCAACCGGGGCGGCAGTTGCGGCCGTACGCCGGTCGCGTCCTCGACCGCGTCTGGAAACTTGGCCGGATGCGCCGTCGCCACGGCAATAACGGGGGAGCCACCCGGCCCCCCCAGTTCCCTGCCCGCCTTCAGTCCGATGGCGGAGTGGGGATCGAGGAGTTCGCCGGTCTCTTCGTGGACCTGACGGATCACTTCTTTGGTTTCCTCGTCGTCCAGGCGATAGCCGTCGAATAGTCCTCGCATGCGGCGCCAGCGCGCGGTGCCGAAAGCGACTGCCCCCTCACGGCGAAACCTCTCCATGACCGATGCCAGCTTCCGACCGTCGCGGCGATAGTATTCGAACAGCAGGCGCTCGAAATTGCTTGAGATCTGGATATCCATGCTCGGGCTGAGAGTTGGCACCACCGGGGCCGTTTCCATGACGCCGCCACCCAGAAAACGGGTCAGGATGTCGTTGCTGTTGGAGCCGATGATCAGCCGATCGATGCCCAGTCCGATGCGGCGGGCCCCATAGGCCGCGAAGACGTTTCCGAAATTGCCCGTAGGCACGGCGAAGGTGAGCTTGCGTTCCGGCGCGCCAAGGGCCAGCGCCGCCGCGAAGTAATAGGCGATCTGGACCATGATGCGGGCCCAGTTGATCGAGTTGACGGCCGACAGCCGGTGCCGGTCGCGGAAGGCGGTATCGTTGAACATCGCCTTCACCAGATCCTGGCAATCGTCGAAGGTGCCTTCGACGGCAAGGTTGAACACGTTGGGCGACTCGACCGTCGTCATCTGCCGACGCTGGACCTCGGACACCCGCCCCTTGGGATGAAGGATGAAAATATCGATCGCCTCGCGATCACGGCAGGCTTCGATGGCGGCCGATCCGGTGTCGCCCGAGGTCGCGCCGACGATCGTAATTCGCTGGCCGCGCTGGCGAAGGACATGATCGAACAGTCGTCCCACGATCTGAAGCGCATAGTCCTTGAAGGAGAGCGTCGGTCCGTGAAAAAGCTCCAGCAACCAGCGGTCGGCTCCCAGCTGTTTGAGCGGTGCAACGGCGGAATGGCCAAAGCCGGCGTAGGCATCCTCGGCGATTTTCACGAGATCGGACTCGCGTATACGATCGCCGACGAAGGGTGCGATCACTCGGGCCGTCAGATCGGCATAGGAGAGACCGCGTAACTTCCGGATCTCGGTTCGCGCGAGGCGCGGCCACGTCTCCGGAACATAGAGGCCCCCATCCCGCGCCAATCCCGCAAGCAGGACGTCGTCAAAAGGGAGGGACGGGGCGGTGCCCCGGGTGCTCACATACCTCACGGCTGATCCTCGCCGAACCTCTAAGAAAGCTGCGTAACCTATCGCCGCAAAGCGAAGCCGGCAAGGTCGCTCGCAAGGAATCGCGATGACCCCGCGTCCCGGGCGTAAAAAACACTGGGGACGTCGAGGTTCGCCCGGTCAACGCTGATCGGCGAGGGAAGTCCGTCCGGGCACGGCGACGATGTGCCGCCAGTTCGTCAAATGGTGCAGCATGAACTTCGTTCCGCCGCCGGTGTTGGGCGTTGAACGGCCCTTTTGATTGGGGCAACCTTGCGGTGAGCCAGAGAGCTATGCCGGAGACCGAATCATGGAGTTCACCCCTCCGTTCCGACCGGCTGTCAAAGCCGATTGTCGACGCATCGCCGAATTGTTCAGCATCGCCTCCGGCGGCGTCGCCAACTATGTCTGGAGCCAGGTCGACTGTCCCGGGCTTTCGCTCATCGAGATCGGCGAGCAGCGCTATGCCCGCGAGAACACGGAATTCAGCTATCAGAACTGCGTGGTCGCGGAAATCGGCGGCGAGGTGGTGGGCATGCTGGTTGCGTTTCCGATGGCCGAGGAACAGCGGGACGCGGGCGTCGGGGAACCGTCCGGAGCCGAGACCTCTGACCCGGAAGTACCTGATGTCTTGGCCCCTTATGACGAGATGGAGGTGCCGGGGAGCTATTATGTCTGCGGCGTCGCCCTTCTCCCCGAGTACCGGAAACAGGGCCTGGGACAAGGTTTTCTCGAGATCGCGCGGGCGCAGGCCAAGGATCTCGGACTGCGAACCTTGAGCCTTTTGGTGTTCGAGCAGAACGGGGGCGCCTTGCGGCTGTATGAGCGGTGCGGATATCGGGTCATCGACCGCCGCAAGGTGGTTCCTCATCCCTTCATCCAATATGACGGCGACGTGCTGCTGATGACGGCGGAAGTTTAGCAGGCTGCTGAAGAAGGCGAATGGATGATTTTCCTCGAGCTTCGAGACGCTGTGCTCCCCGGCATGAGGTCAATCATTTTAACCTTTTTCCTCATCCTCTGATGTCTGTTTTTTGAAGTGATGAGACAAGGTTATGAGTTCCGATCGCGAGGCGTCCGGAGGGTTTTTGTTTGATGAAGGCCGGTGCACGGATCTGGGAGCGGGCTTGGTTTGCGACGGTTGATCCTTCTCTGATGCGTGGGTTGGGTACCGACCTTGCCATGGATACGTCGCGGGTCTGCCTGCCACTGAGCACGAGTTTGGGCGCGAAGCCGCTCCAGGATGAGGGCGAGGGTTCCCCTGACCGAAGGCCCGCTCCCAGGCTGGTGCACCGGCGGATTTGGGATGGTGGTTCCGGCGACCTCCGGCGCCGGTTTGCGGATGGGACCGGGAAGGGGGCGTCTGGTTCAGCGGTGCGTTGGCGCGCCGGTTTTGGGGGTGTCTTGGGGGCCGGCGGCGTGGGCGATGGCCCAGGCGAAGCCGACCAGCTCGCGCGCCACCGCGGCGACCGCGACCTGGGGGCGCTTGCCGCGGAGGATCAGCCGTCGATAGCGCAGGCCGAGACGATGGCGGGCCTTGTCGGCGATTGCTTGCAACTCGGGCGGCGCGCCGGCGGCCGGCATCGGCTTGGCGGGCCGGGCGTAGGTCCAGGCTGCCTCGATCAAGGCGGTGCGAGCCCGTCGGTTGCCGGTCTTGGTCAGGCCGCCACGGTGGTGGCGGAGGCCGGTCGAATGTTCGCTCGGCACCAGCCCGAGATAGGCCATCAGCTGGCGCGGACTGTCGAACCGACGCGGGTCGCCGACCTCTGCCACCAGGCTCGCCGCCGTCACCAGGCGGTAGCCGCGCAGCACCTGCAGGGCTTCGGCCAGCCAGCCCAGCGACCAGTCCGCCACCAACTCGGCCATGTGCGCGCTCAGCCGGTCGCGGCGTGCCTCCGCCTGATCCAGCGCCGTCAGAAGCTCGGCCCACAGCACCCGGTGCGCCGGTTCCGCGAACTCCAGACGGCTCAGCCAGAGACGGTGCTTCTTCGTCCACGGCGTGCCGGTGTAGCCGATCTCCTGGCGCAACAGGAAGCTGCCGATATGCTGGCGGCAGCGGGTCAGTGCCTCGACCGCCTTCGCGCGCGCCCGCACCAGGTCGCGCATCGCCTCGTGCGCCGCATCCGGCACCCATATCGCCGTCAGCTCGCCCGCGCGCAGTAGACGCGCCAAGCTCACCGCATCGCGTCGGTTCGTCTTTACCCGGTCCCCAGGACGGCGCGGGATCAACGACGGGGCCACCACCCGGCAGGTCACCCCAGCCATCCCCTCCAAACGGCGATAAATCCCGTAACCGCATGGTCCCGCCTCGTAACACACCGTCAGCGACCGACCCTCCTTCCTCAGTCGCCTCAGAGCCCGAGGCAACGCCGGCGGAGCCTGCGAAATCTTGCCGATATAGCGAACCTCCCCATCCGGAAACGGACCCGCCACCGCGATGTCGATGTGCCGCTTGTCTGTATCCAAACCAACAAAAAGGGTATCCTTGTCCATGAGCGGTCTCCCTTGCGTGAGGCGCGGCGCCCGCAGCGCCGACGAAACCCTCGTTTTCGCATGCGTCGAGACCGCTCAACTTATCTTCCTCAAACAGACATATGGACTGAGCAGCCGCCGAAGGCGGCGTGTCGAAGGATTTGGGGGGCTTAAGGGCTACGACAGGTAACGCGTCCGCAGGTGACGCTTGAAGACCTCCGGATCGAGGGAGCGGCCCGTTGCCTCCACGAGGATGTCTTGTGTTGTCTTCAAGGAGCCCTGTTCGTGCACGTTGTCGCGCAGCCAGGCCATCAGCGGCGCGAAATCGCCGCGGGCGACGCTGTCCTCGATTGCTGCATCGGCGTTGCGGGCCGCGTCGAAAAGCTGCGCGGCCGTCATTGCGCCCAGCGTATAGGTCGGGAAGTATCCCCAGGCCCCGTCGTACCAGTGAAGATCCTGAAGGCATCCCTCGCGCGGGCTCGGCGGCGCGAGGCCGAGCAGGCGTCGCATGCCCTCGTCCCAGGCGGCCGGCAGGTCCCTGGCTTCCATGTCGCCCTCGATCATCGCCTTCTCCAGGCGATAGCGAAGGATGACATGGAGGGGGTAGGTGACCTCGTCGGCATCGACCCGGATGAACCCCGGCTTTACGCGCGTGTACAGCCGTATGAGGTTTTCGGCCGTCCAGTCCGATCCCGAGCCGTCGAAGGTCTCGACCATGATCGGCGTGGCCATGGTGAGGAAGGCTGGCGAGCGGCAGACTTGCATCTCCACCAGCAGCGATTGGCTCTCATGCAGGCTGAGGCTACGGGCCTCGCCGGCGGGCTGGCCCCGCCAATCCTCCGGCAGACCGCGCTCGTAGAGGGCATGCCCGGTCTCGTGCAGCACGCCCATCAGGCTGGAGGTGAAGTCAGATTCGTCATAGCGCGTGGTGATCCGTACGTCGTCGCTGCTGCCGCCGCAGAAGGGGTGGAGGCTCACGTCGAGCCGGCCATGCGCGAAGTCGAAGCCGAGCATCTCCATGAATCGGACACCAAGCAACCGTTGCTTGTCGATGGGGAACCGTCCATTGGGGCGGGTGGCAGCCGGCTGTCCGGACTGGTGTTCCACAACCTCCCTCAGGAATCGGGGAAGGAAGTCCTCGAGATCGGCAAACAGGCGGTCAATGTCTTCGCTGCGGCCGCCCGGTTCATATTCGTCGAGAAGGGCGTCGTAGCGGCTGACCCCCAATGCCTCGGAAAGCGCCGCCGCCGTCTCCCGAACCCTGGCCAACACCTCCTCGAGGCGCGGCAGGATGGCGGTGAAGTCGCCGGCGGGTCTTGCAGTACGCCAGACCGTCTCGCACGCCGAATTGGCCTTGGACAAGGCCACGACCAGATCTTCCGACAGGGCGGTGGCCCGGCGCCAGAGACGCGTCATCTCGCGCAGATTGGCGGCTTGTCCGAGCGTTAGCTCTCCGTCTTGCCGGGCGGCGGCAATCAGATCCCCGATCTCCGGCGCCGTCAGGAGCGAGTGCCGGATCGCCTCCAACTCGGCCATCTGCTCGGCCCGGGCCCTGGCTGCGCCCGGTGGCATCATGGTCGCCAAGTCCCAATGCAGGATGGCCTGCGCGTCGCGCAGGGTCAGCAGGCGGCGAAAGCGCCTTTCGAGCGCATGGTAGGCGTCTCCGGGCATGGCCTTGTAAATAGGGTGGAACTCACCGCGCCGACAAGGGGGAGGCCGCCGGTCAGCAGCAGCGGCCATCCATCTGCACCGGCGGGTAAGGGACCGTCCCATAGGAGCAGAAGACGCAGCAATCGCCGCTTTTGGGGCGCAGGCTCGCGCCGCAACCCTCGCAATCATAGACGACGATGCAGGCGTTGAGGGGCATCTTCTCGGCCTTGCTGTGACCGCAATTGGGACAGGTGAGGATCGACATACGCTCAACGGTTTCTGGGGGCGTCATGTTCGCGCCCTCGCTCTTCGCCCGCGGATCAGGGCGTAGAAAGTGAGCGCAAGGAAAGCCGCCAAAACGGGCAGCAAGACGATATCGAGCCAACCCACCCAGGCAGACAGGCCGACCGCGCCGAGCAAAACGGCCAGAGCCGGTGTGAAGCAACAAAGCGCTGTGATCGCGCTGCCGATCAGGCCGGTAACGAAAAGGCGGTCGCGTCTCATGGGCGCCGCTCCCTGCCTTGCAGGCTTGTCATTATGGCACGCGCGAGGGCGCGCCGCTCTCACATCACCGTGACGCTGGACCAGTTAACGGCGGTCCCGCTTCGCGCAGCCCGGCGTCGCCCGGCGGGGCCAAGCTTTGCCGGAAACCGTCGCCGGGCAATAGTGTCCCGATCGCGAGATTCGATCCATTGAATCTCGCGTGAATCGGCACACGAACTTGTTGATTCTCGTGTGATTCAGCTTCCGAAGTTCGGCACACATAATGTGCCGAACTTCGGAACCATCACACTAG
>JANQJG010000156.1 GCA_028281785.1 Rhodospirillales bacterium | reverse complement strand
AAATCCAAGGTCCCAGACGGCGCCCATCCGGGCACCCGGACGTCAACATCCTGTTGCCTCTGTGTTGACATCCGGTGAACACGCGGTCTCCCGCAGGTGAACACCCCCGATTTGTAGCGAAGCCCGGATGGCGCTGTCAAACCCGCCGTTAGGCAGATACCGCCCCTGCCCCCTCCTCCGCGATCTCGCCGGAGCGAACACCGCCGGTCAGGCGCTCGAGCTCGGCCACCGTGGTCGCAAACACGTAATGCGGATGGCCGGCCGCGGCGTAGACCGTCTCGAACCGGTCGAGGCCCGCATCGATCGCCACCGGCAGCGGTTCCTTTAGACCGACCGGCGACACGCCGCCGATCGCAAATCCCGTGGCCTCGCGCACGCGCGGGGCGTCGGCCCGGCGCACCTCGCCCTCGAGGCCCAATATGCCCGGCAGCGCCTTGGCCTTGCAGCGGCGGTCGCCGGCGACCAGGGCCATCACCGGCCGCTCCCCAACCACAAAGACCAACGACTTGACGATGGAGCCGAGCGGCGTCTTGAGCGCCGCCGCCGCATCCTCGGCCGAGCGCGCGGTCTCCGCCAGCTCGACGACCCGGGCCGGCGAGCCGGCCGCGGTCAGCGCCTCCCGCACCACCTGGACCGAGGGGCCGCCGCCCGCGCTCATGCCGGGATCTCCATCCCGGTCCGCACCGCCGGACGCGCCGCGACAGTGTCGTACCAGCGCTTGACGTTGGGGAACTCGTTCAGGTCGATGCCCTGCCAGTCATGGCGGAAGGTCCAGGGATAGGTGGCGATATCGGCGATCGTATAGTCCGCGCCGCCCAGATACTCGGCCTCGCCCAGCCGCCCGTTCATGACGCCATAGAGCCGGCGCGCCTCGTCGGCGTAGCGCTTCTTGGCGTAGGGCACGTCCTCGGAAGCGGCGCGGTTGAAGTGGTGGACCTGCCCGAACATCGGGCCGACCCCGCCCATCTGCCACATCAGCCACTGGATCACGGTGATGCGCGTGCGTGGGTCGGTCGGCAGCAGCGGGCTCCCCGTCTTCTCCGCCAGATAGATCAGGATCGCGCCGGATTCGAACAGCCTCAGCGGCTGGCCGTCCGGCCCCTCCGTGTCGATTATCGCGGGGATCCGGTTGTTGGGGCTGATCTTCAGGAATTCGGGATCGAACTGCTCGCCCTTGGAGATGTCGATGGGATGCAGGTTGTAGGGAATCCCCAGCTCCTCGACCATGATGGAGGCCTTGCGGCCGTTCGACGTCTTCCAGGTGTAGAGTTCGATCATCCCCCGGCTCCCTCGATGCGGCTAAACGGACGCGCAGGATAGCCGATCCCGCGCGCCACGCAAGCCGGGGGGGCTCAAAGCCGTGGAGTTCTCAGAACACCTCGTCGAACATCATCATCATCGCGGCCCAGGACCGCTTGTCCGCCGTCTCGTTATAGGCCAGATTGCCGAGATTTGAGAAATCGCCTGGGAACTAATGCCCGACGCACCAATCTCTGCACAACGAAACGAGCGAAAACCGAAAAGCTAGAATCACAAATCACTCTCGCAATTATCGACATATGCGTGTAGTTATTGATAATAACTGTTCTTATAGTGGCAGCAAGACAGGAACTGCGCAATCTAAGTTCGCTAAAGGGAGGGAACCATGGTTGGGATGAAGGCGGACATCGTCAATCGCATAAGGCGGCTGCCCAAACCCTCAAACTCATCCGAAGCCCTTCAGCCACTATTTGAGGCTGTCAGCAACGCCATTCACGCCGTCGATGATCTATTCGGAGAGGCGGTTGTCGAACATGGCCGTGTAGCCATTGATATCAATACGCTTCGTGAACCAGAGCACATCGAGATCGCGGTCAGAGACAACGGTATTGGATTCGATGACGAGCGATTTGAGGCATTCCGAACGACCGACACGGACTTCAGAATCAAGAAAGGTGGTAAGGGCGTGGGACGCCTATTGTGGCTCGACGCTTTCGAACGGATCAAGGTTGACAGCATATTCGAAAAGAACGGCGCGCTCCTGCGACGCAGTTTTACGTTTCGGCTTACCGCGGAAGAACAAATCGATAGCAAGGCCCTCATGGATGTCACAGGGCAAGTCGTCGCACCCGGAACAAACATCCGGTTCGAGGGCCTTAGAGGAAATGCATATTCGTCTTTATTCCCGAGCTATGCGAAAACGTTAATCAACCACTTTGGGTCACATTTTCTAGCAAATTTCATACTCGGCCGAGCACCTCTGATTGAACTAACGATCGATGGAGAGATCACTCGTTTCCCAGATGGCATCACTGATCTTCTATTCGAGAAGCGGAATCCCTCAACAATTAAGACCGAAGAGTTTGGCAATTTAGAGCTTTCCAGCTTCATATTCCGTAAGCAAGCGAGTTCGGACTTCAGTGGGCTTCATCAATTGCATTTCATAGCCGCCAGCCGAACAGTTATGTCTCGCAAGATAGATGGGCTTCTTGGGCTTGGGAGATTTGGCGAAGACAATGACCTTGTCTACCACGGCTGTGTTGAGGGGGACTTCCTAGACGAGCGCGTGAATCAGGAGCGGACCCATTTCAATTTCAGTGAAGATGTTGCAGAGGAGATATCTAAGATCTGTGCGACTACGGCCCGTGAGAATGCACTTCACGAGGAAGTGGAAGACTTCGACACCGACCGGCTTGAGACGATGCGAGCTTTCTTGAATGACTACCCATCGTTCCAGTTCGCACCGCCACAGGAACTGCTGGACTCGACACCGAAGAACGCTACGAAGCCTGAACAGTTTGCCCAGGCACTTATTCCTCGACGCATTCGACGGGACAATGAGCGCCGGGTGCAAGTTCAGATGGTCGTGGATACCCTTAGCTCCGAGGCTGAAGTGCCAAAGGACTTCGCAGAGGCTGTTCGTTCAGCGGCAGACGAGGTCCGAGCGGAAGAGCAGCGACAGCTCACCGAGTACGTCCTGCGGCGTAAGATGGTACTTGATGTGCTCGATGTTTTGGTTCGGCGCGTAAGAGAGACAAACTCGGGTGATAGAACCCATCATCTCGAAAGTACACTTCATCAGTTTATATGCCCAATGAAACTGCGCGGTGATGATCCGTCCCGCGTTCAGGCATCCGATCATGACTTATGGATCATCGATGAGCGGCTGGCATTTGCGACTTACTTTGCATCGGACGTGCCATTCTCACAAATCGTAGCGGAAACCCAAAATACTGAACGCCCAGACATTTTGATATTTGACAAACTCCATGGCCTGGGACTTGAAGAAGATGAACCTTTGTCGAGGGTGCTTCTTGTCGAATTCAAAAAACCTGGCAGAAAAGACTACGAGGACAAGTATACGCCACAGAACCAAATTGCGCGATATCTCGCAGAATTGTCTGGGGGTAACATTGAAAACTACCGCGGCGAACGTATCCGTATCGCACCTGACTGTGTTTTCTACTGTTATGTCGTGGCCGACATAGTCGGCAGCCTGGATGTTTATACAAGCACGTGGCAGACGACAGCCAATGGACGCGGACGGTGGACCCCGCTAAGCGGCAAGTACCGTGGTTCGATCGAACTCATCGAGTGGAAAGACCTCGTAAAGGACGCCCGCGCCCGAAATCGAGCTTTCATCGACGCTGCTGGAGTAAAAAAGTAGCTAGCCGCATCAGGCCACATACGGCAAAATGCGCCAGCAGTAGAACAGGATTAAGACCAACAATGCGCCCTGTCCTGGCCTTCAGTCGAGTCGGCTAGTCTCAGCTTTCTTGTGCTCCTCAGAATACCTCGTCGAACATCATCATCATCGCGGCCCAGGACCGCTTGTCCGCCGTCTCGTTATAGGCCAGGCCGTCGAGGCCGTATTCGCCGGCGCCCGGGTTCGTGAAGCCGTGGCGGGCGCCCGAATAGGTCGTCATTTCCCAGTCCGCCTTGACGCGGTCGAGCCCGTCCTTGAACGCCACGATGCGGTCCGCAGGGATGAAGCCATCGTCACGGCCATGGGCGATCAGCACGCGCGGCGTGATGGAGGTGACGCTGTCGGGCGCCGGCGGCAGCGAGCCGTGGAAGCTGACAACGGCGTCCACATCCACCCCGGCATAAGCCATCTGCATGACCGTCGCGCCGCCGAAGCAGTACCCAACCGCGGCCATGTTCTCGGTATCGACCTGCTCCTGCGATTTCAGTGCGTCGAGCCCCAGCTGCGCCCTGCGGGTCCAGGCGTCGATATTGGCGGTGATCTGTTTCATCCATTCGCCGGCCTGCTCGGGATGGTCCGTCACCCTGTCGTCGCCATACATATCGAGGGCGAAGGCGACATAGCCCTCGGCGGCCAGCCGCTCGGCCTGGCCCTTGGCGTAGTCGTTGAGTCCCCACCATTCATGGATCACCAGCACGCCGGGCCGCTTTTCCGTCGCGGCGTCATCCCAGGCCAACCATCCCTTGAGGACCGTGTCCCCGTCGCGATACTCGACCGCCTTGGTCTTGACCTCCGCATGGGCCAGCGACGCCCCGAACACGCCGAACGCCACCGCCAGCACGACCAACCCACGCCTCAACCCTGTCGACATGCCTGCCTCCTCCGTTCAATCGCTCGATTCCGCGAGAGCGGGTTCGGCGCCCGCCGAACCGCTTGCCTAGCCATATGAGAATTGCGCCGCCCGCCGCCAAGAGGGCTCTAACCGGCCCGCTACGACTCGTCCCGGCTCGGCCTTATCGACATCAAGATGGGATGCGGCGACCAAGGGCAGCAACCGATCAAGATCGGCCTGCGCCGGGGGCAATCGTCTCGGCATCCTCGAGGCGAAAAACCCCCGGACCGCGGAATTCCTTATGGGATCAAACGACGCTGTTGCCGGAAAGATGCTCCAACACGCTCAGCCCGCCTGACGTAAATCTCAGAAACAGTTCCGATTTGGGGTCCGAGCCCCCAACACCGTACTTGGCGATCGCCGCCTCGGGGTTCTCGTCATAAGCTTTGGCGAATTCCACATGCTTGTCGGCGGCCCGAACCAGGGACTCCGTCGCGAGCACAAAGCGGGCCTCGTTCGCGAGTTCGGGGTCATTGGCGAAGATCGCCTCGATCTTGTCCTTGTCGGGATGATCGTTGGAAACCCGAATGTTTCCCTCCTCGTCGGCGGTCAGATCCATGGGACGGGACGTGTCGATCCCGGCGTCAGTGAACTTTCCTCCCATATCCTTCCGTAACCCGGCAATTTTTTCCTCGAGATGGGCACGAATGTCCTCGAGGGAAATGGAGCCGTCGGGACGCGGTTTCACCCCATTGATGGGTGGTAGCGAGTCGAGCAGCCTCGACATCCTGAGGCCAAGCTCGGAGATCTCGACCTTATCCTCGGGAATCCGTTTTTCCGCGGAACCAAAAGAGTAAGAAGCGGATTCGTTCGATTGTGCCGTGCGTGGCGTGTAGATCTGGCTGGCGAGGAACGCGCCGGCCGTCGTGGTTTCGCTGATTGACATTTTGTCTCTCCCTCAGAGCTTGCCCCTCCGGTTGTATTCCACCGAAGTCTTTCAAGACGCGTGCCAGATGATCGATGGCCCGGCCCTCCAGATTTCAGGTGACCGGCAGCCGAGGGAATCCGATGGTCAGGACCGGGCGCGGCGGCCGAGGGGGCTCCAGGCGCGGGGCGCGGACAGCGCGGGAAAGACGGAACGTCTCCGGCGCAGACGGCTGCTCCAGTACTGCCACAGGCGGGCCGGCAGCATCGCGATCCAAAGGCCGAAGGCGGCCCCGCCGACGCACAAAAACCCGGCCAGGCTGGGCAACAGGAAGGGCAGGAACCAGCTTGGATGCAGCGCGAGCGCGCCCAGGCCGGCAAGCCCGAATAGAAGCTCCGGCAGGCCCGTGGCCACGCCCGCGCGGTAGCTCGTCCGCCGCGCGCCGCCCCGCTTTGGGGTGCGCAGGAAGGCCGAGCCGCGCCCCGCCAGCGCCTCGACGACCCCGCGCGCGTTGGAAAAGGCGAGCCCAGCGTTGAGCGAAAACAGCACGAGGAAGCGCCCCAGGAAGGGCCAGACCGCGACATCGCGCAGCAGACGCTGGCTCTGGTAGGCCATCACGACCGCCGTGCCCACGCCGCCCACCGCCGCCGCCAGGCCGAGCAGGCCGACCTCCGGCGCGAGCGTGATCCCCAGCAACGGCGAAAACAGCGCGTTGGCCACGGCAACAATGGCGCAAAGGAAGATGCAGGGCTGCAGCATCTGGCCCGTCGCCGCCAGCTTCTGAACCAGCGGCAGATGCGACCGCCAGATCGCGGGCAGCAGCTTGCGCGCCACCTGCACGAACCCCTTGTTCCAGCGGAACTGCTGGATGCGCCACGCATTGAGGGAGCTCGGCAGTTCCCCGGGCACCGGCAGGTCGACCAGGAAACGCGAGCGCCAGCCGCGCAGGCGGGCGCGGAAGCTGAGGTCAAGATCCTCGGTCAGGGTGTCGGCATACCAGCCGCCGGCGTCGTCGATCGCCGCCCGCAGCCAGACACCGCAGGTGCCGTTGAAGGGAACGGTCAGCCCGGACCAGCTGCGGGCCGTCTGCTCGACGCCGAAATGGGCGTCCATCATCATTGCCTGGGCCCGGGTCGCGAAGTTCTGCCGGGGGTTGAGATGGTCCCACCGGCCCTGGACGAGGCCCAGGCCGGGATCGTTAAGCAGCGGCGGCAGGGCGCGGCGCAGGAAGTCGGCCGGCGGCACGAAATCGGCGTCGAACATGGCGACGTAGGGCGCGTTCGAGCAGGCGAGCCCGGCCTCCAGCGCGCCGGCCTTGAAGCCGCGGCGGTCCTTGCGATGCAGCAGGTTGGCGTTGACGCCAGCGCGGCGCAGCTCCTCGACCGCGGCCTCGGCGATGCTCGTGGTGTCGTCGGTGCTGTCGTCGAGGACCTGGATTTCGAGGCGGTCGCGCGGCCAGTCCAGCGCCGCCGCGGCCTCGATCACGCGGCAGGCGACATACCGCTCGTTGAACATGGGAAGCTGGACCAGGACGGTCGGCAGCTCGCTGTCCGGCGGCAGCGGCGCGCCCCGCGCTTCCGCGCCCCGCCCCGCGCCCGGGTGGCGGCGGAAATGGAGGCCCACGATCCAGGCCAGATGAAGGGAAACCAGTCCGATTCCCAGGAACGCGAACGCCATGAGGACGTTCACGATGACGCTCAGCACCTCGCCTATCATGCCGCGAATCGACTCCAGGTTTGAGTCCAAAAAGCTGTCTGGACTCTTGCCCGGGGACCCTGACCACGAATTGAGTCAAAAGCGTGCGATTTCGGTGAAACTTTTTTGACAGGGCACTTGAGGCCGGCAGGCATCGATACTCGTCTGAAGGGACCCGGATTTTCCTTCGACGAGTTCATCCTTCGACACGCCGCCTCGGGCGGCTGCTCAGGATGAGGGTGGGGTGGCGCTACAAATCCTCATCCTGAGCAGCGCGCGGAGCGCGCGTGTCGAAGGATGTCCGCTTTGAACCGGGCTTCGCCAGCAGCCGGAGGGAGTCGAAATCACCACGCATAAGCGCTTCCTTCTTTGCCCTGCTCCAGCCTTTCAAGCGCCTCTCCATGGCGATTGCGTCGTCGATGTTTGCGAAACTCTCGCACCAAACAAGCGCTACGGGACGCCGCGCCTTAGTCCATCCGCCGAACGTCCCGGCGTTGTGCTCGGCTACCCGGTTCTCCAGGCTTCCCCGAGTCGATCCCACGTAGTATCTGCCGTCGGCGCAGCGGAGAATGTAGACGTAAGTTGACACGTCAATTCCGTCCCCACTGGCTGGTGACTGTCTTCACGGGAGCCCCCGCGGCGACGCCCCCTCACCCGCCGAAGGTGAGATCCCGTATGGCCTGGAAATAGGGCTGCAGACCACGCATCAGCAGGTCGTTATGGCCGGCGCCGGGGATCGTCACCA
>JANQJG010000094.1 GCA_028281785.1 Rhodospirillales bacterium | reverse complement strand
CACTCTGTCATGAGGTCTACCCACCTGCGTTGTGCCCTGGGGAGGCGATCCGCAAGGCGCGCCGCGCGGGGCGATGCGGGGCCATCGGCCAAGCGGCGCTACGCCGCGGGCGTCCGCCAGGGCGCAACCCGAAGGGCCGGGCGCTTTTGCGCCCCGGGTGCGTCGGCGGGTTTGCCCGTAGTCCCCGATACGCGCCGCGCCCGTCTCCTGCCCGGGACGCAAAATCGCGCCGGCGCAGGTGAGTACACCTCATGACAGAGTGCTCTAACTCTCCGGCGCGCCGGCGATCACCCGCGCGTCGCCCATCCCGTCACGATGGACCAGATACAATTTGAGTTTGCCTGTACGCGGCCGGCGGATGCTTTCAAGATAGAGTCCTCGTCCAGGGGGCATGATCGGGATCCTTCTGTCTTGGAATAATGGGGCGCAGCACCGGGAAAGCCGGTACTCGGCCGTGAAGTTTCATCAGCCAGCCCGCTTGGCATTCGCGGGCCGATCTGATACCCTCATTCAAAGAAATTCATAAATGGAACACACGCCATGAGGCTTATCCTGATTCTCGCCGTCCTGCTCGCCTTCTTGTCCCCCGCCCAGGCGAGCTTTATCGACGATTTCGAGCTCTTCGTCGAAATCGAGCGGGCACGGCTTTATTCGGTCGACTCATTTATCGGCGATGCTGCTTGGGTCGAAGCAGAAGCGGACCCCCGATTTAGAGAGGCCGCCAAAGAGGTCAAAGCGCGCAACTACGGAAACGCCGCGCGCTTGCTCCGCTCCCTAGCCGAGGAAGGCAACAGCAAGGCGCAACTCCTGCTGGGTATGCTTTTGAACGAAGGTATTGGTATCGAACAAGACTTCGCTCAAGGCATGTCCTTCATAAAGCAGGCGGCCACGCAAGGCCTCATGGCCGCAAAAGTTGAATTGGCAAAGAGAAACCTCAATCCCGCACAGGAAGACATCGACTTACAATTGCTCGAGCAGATCGCGGAAACGGGCGACGTCTTTGCGCATCTATATCTAGGCTTCCTGTATTCCACCCGTATGTCAGACGACCCTGAGGACGAAAAGAAAGCCTTCGACTGGTTCCTCAAGGCAGCAGAGGCAGGCGACACCTTCGCCATGAGCCAAGTCGCCGAGCTTTACTATACGGGAGTGGGAATAGCGGCCGACGGAACTAAGCTTCAGGCCGACATCGTCGAGGCGATTCGGTGGGGCGTCGCCGCGGCCGATCTCAATGATCCTGGCGGTCAATACGTTCTCGGTATGGTCTACACGGGCGCTCTTACGAGCTGGAAGTTTCAAAATTGGCGGAAAGGCGTCGCTTGGTTCCACAGGGCGGCGGAGCAAGGCCATCGTGGCGCGCAGTCCAAGCTCGCCATTGCTTACTCGAGCGGAGAGGGCATCCCCAAGGATCTGACCACCGCCTATACGTGGGCGAAGATCGCCGATATTAAGATCGGCGATACAACGGCGATAGATCTGGCCCCCGAGATGACGTCCGAGCAGATCGCCGAGGGCGAACAGCGCGCTCTCGAATGGCTGGAAGAACGAGGGATGAAGTCCCCATAAAGACGACCTATTCGCCAAGGAACAGCCCAGCGGGTCCAGGCGCACCCTTGAGAAACAAACCTACCACAGACAAGCTTTGAGCCTCGGGACCCGCTTGGCATTCGCGGGCCGATCTGATACCCTCATTCAAAGAAATTCACGAATGGAACACACGCCATGAGGCTTGGCCTGATTTTCGCCGTCCTGCTCACCTTCCTGTCCCCCGCCCAGGCGGTTGTCTACTCCGAACTCGAACTCTACCTCAAAAGCGAGCGGGGACAGCATCATTCAACCGACTCATTTGTCAATGATCCGGCCTGGGTCGACGCGGAATCGAACCCCCGTTTTGGCGAAGCCGCCGAAGAGTTCAAGGCGGGCAATTACGGTAACGCCGCGCGCTTGCTCCGCCCCCTGGCCGAGGAAGGCAACAGCAAGGCACAATTGCTGTTGGGTACGCTCTTACATGACGGTCTTGGCGTTGAGAGAGACGTCGCTCAAGGCGTGTCTTTGATCAAGCGCGCGGCCGACCAGGGGCTCGCTACCGCAAAATTCCAGCTGGCTTTCGTCCACTTACGCAGGGGGGAGGAAGATCTCGGCTTTCAATTGCTCGAACAGATCGCCAATGAGGGCCATGTCTTCGCGCAGATCAATCTGGGCTTGTTGTATGCCCCGACCATGTCAGACGACCCCGAGCATGAAAAGAAGTCCTTCGACTGGCTCCTGAAAGCAGCAGAGGCGGGGGACTCCTTCGCCATGAGCCAGGTCGCGGAGCTGTATTATTATGGAGTCGGGGTTACATTTGACGGAGCGGAAGTTGAACGCGACATCGTCGAGGCGGTTCGGTGGAGCCTCGCAGCTGCCGATCTCAACGATCCCGGCGGTCGTTACGTTCTCGGGTTGATTTACCTTTATGCCACTAAATTTGATGGTACGTTGAACGATTTGGAGAAGGGCGTTGCCTTGTTCCGGCAGGCGGCGGAGCAGGGTCACTTCAGGGCACAGAACCGGCTCGCCTCTGTCTATCGTCACGGAAACGGGGTACCCAAGGATCTTGTCACGGCCTATATGTGGGCAAAACTGGGTGAGAGAGCGCCCGAATTATCCAGTATCGTCTGGAAGCTAACCCCGGAGATGACGCCCGAGCAAATTGCCGAGGGCGAAAAACGCGCCCGTGAATGGTTGGAAGAACGCGGCCTAGAGGCTCCTTGACGAGCCGAAGTGTACGGGAGCTGCAACTCTCCCGCCTAGAACATCCGGGTTGCTCGTGAAACGTACTGGCTAATCCTGAACCAAACCGGTTGAACAGATCCCACGCTTGAATAGCTCCTTCTCAAGTGAGGTTAGTTGATGACCTAGCCTTTGGCTGCCAGCAAATGAGGCAACCGAACCCAATGGGCCCATGGTTCCAACCACCGCCAACCCAACCTCTTTCGCAAATTGTGAGCGTTTCATTAATTTATATTTCTTTATTAATTCCTCCGTGGGCAGATTTTTAAAGGTCTCCGGCAATACATCATCGCGATCTTTTTCAAGCACTCTATTAACATGACGCCTAATAGCCGCGCCTCGAATGCCGAACACCTTATACATCTTGTTCTCAACGGCTCTCGTAAAATTATAGTCCTTCCTTGATCTTGCTTCCAAGATTTGGACCAGCATTGCGTCAAGCTTATCCTTTGGGATATGTTTAACCCGCTCCGGATCCAGACCAAACAGTTCGACGAGCGACTCCCGCCCATGCAACCATTTCTTGATTTCTTCCTCGGATACGGTATCGGGCAGCTCCGGAAGCAAAGACCTAGCGGGCGTATTCTGCTTGTTGCCCTCCTCCCGCTCAACCTCACGTCGGTATGGAGTGAATACCCCGGGACCCTCTTGAATAAGTCTTGAGTACCAATTGCCGAGACGAGAGGCCACGTGTCGATTACGAGGTCCAATCGTTTGAGCGATCTCCCGTCTCATGGCAATATGATCCGCCGGATCATTACTTGTCGCCGACAGGACCATCCGCGTGAGAAACCCGTTGAACTCATCTTCTGCCAAGCCAAGCTTCTGCACCCCCTCCTCAGAAAAACCAAATGCCTTGTAGGGCACCCCGTTCTCTCCGAAGATCTCGTTCTTTTTCTCTGCCAGATTGTGATCATCGATCATGACGCTGGGCGCGGGCGGCTCGTCGTTGCTACCGGGTTTTCCGGTGGTTCGGGGGGAGGACAGCTCATCCTCGGCTTCATCGTCGAGGCCCCGGGAGCCTTCAATTGCTCTCGGTTCACCCATTGCTTCTCGGAGGTCATCCACACCCGAACCGCCGATCAAAACCGTCGAGCCCTTGCCTCCGGATTCGGCCTCCGCTTTCGCCGAGAGCTCGGGCGTGATCTCTGGCTGGGACGGGGGCTGCGCTGTCGCGCGAATGGTCGTTGGCGCTGGAACGGGCTCGGGCTTCTCCGTATCGGGAGAGAAGCTCGCCCGAATGAACCGCGCCTCGGGCTGGGAAGGCGGTCGCGCCGCGCGGAGCGCCTGTATCACCGGCTCCGCCGATGCGTCATCGAACCCCGTCATGTTGGAGAGCTTGTTGACGTCGATGTGGGACTGCCAATCAACGCCCGCATTGTCGAGCAGACCACGGTTTATCGCGTTCACGACCTTCGTGTTCCCCATCACATTGTCGACCCGGCCCGTCCGCCGCAGCGCCTCGGCCTCGGCGGTCATCTGCCGCCAGACTTCCTCGGGCGCGCGCTCCCCGGTCGGCAGCTTCACCGCCTGGCGTGTCCGGGGCGAGTTCGCCGGGCCATAGGCCGCCCGGCTCGTCTCCACCGGCTGGTCGATTTCGAGACCGCCGCTGGCGTCGCCCGTGAAGCTCTCCGACGCGCCGGCGATCACCCGCGCATCGCCCATCCCGTCGCGAAAGACCAGGTAGGAATTGAGCTCGCCGGTATGGGGAAGCCGCATGAACTCAACAAAGATGCCACCACCCAGAGGCATGTCGGGTTCCTTTTCGATGTCTAGACAAACGGAAACGCAAAAAGAGCGGGGCGACCCCGGAAGCATCCAGGGCCGCCCCGCAGGTCAGGGGAGGAAGGGATCAGTCGCCATAGGTGACGGTCGCGCCGAGGATGTCGTCGGAGAGGTTGACGACGCTCCCGGTATTGACCAGCACCACATGGACGGAGATGTCGACGATGCCCTTGGAGAGGTCGTCGCGGTCCGTCACCTGGTAGACCCAGATCAGGTCGCCGACGTCGAGTTTGTCGATGACCTCCGCGTCGTCGATGTATCCCGAGCCGTCGACGGTCGTCACCGCGTCGGAGGTGTAGTAGATCCACTCCTTGGCGTTGTGGGGACCGCCGATATAGCCTTTCTGCATAAAATACTTGCCGTTGCCGGCGTCGAATCCTGCCATCGGTCAGCCCTCCTTCTAAGCGGCCGGAATGGTGGCGGTGTCGTTGACGCGGACCTCGATCACGCCCTCGGTATCGATCAGGCAGGCGCCGCCGCTCATCATGTGGTCGACGAAATGCGCCGCGCGCTCGCCGTTCCACCAGATGTCGGCGGTGATGCCAATGCCCGAGCCATAGCCGAGCGCGTTCCGATGCCAGACCAGGTTCACCGCCTGGGTCGTGCCCTTGCCGGGCAGCCCGGTATGCACCATCCAGTTGATGCCCAGCCAGGTTCGGCCCGACTTCCCCTTGAGGAAGGGGCGGTCGGTGACGAAATCGCTGGACGCGAACTCGTTGATGGTCATGGCGATGGCCCATTGCCGCGGGCTCAGCCAGCCATAGCGCTGCCCGTCATTGGGCACGTCGTTGTTGTCCAGGGCCTCGACGGCCTGGAGGAACAACGCCCGGGTGATGCCGGTCGAGTAGTCGCCGACGGAGTTGGTGGTGCCGTCGGCGGCGGTGATCAGCTGGTCGTCGGCCTTGCGGCCGAGCGCCCAGGCGCCACCATTGGCGATGACCAGGCGCTCGTCATGGTTGATCTTGGCCTCGTCCAGCTTGTCGACATAGTCGCCGGCATAGAAGTCGGCGAGCGTGCAGGTCACGGCCGTGTGGCTTTGGTTCATCGGCGTGATCAGGCCGTGACGCGCTTTCGTCGTCGCGGTCCCTTTGCCGATCTTCTGGAAGGTGGTCGTCGCCCCCTTCACATTGTCCTTCTTGCGGACGGTCTGCAGCATGAAGCTGCCCTGCCGCTGGAAGGCCTCGTGCACCTCTCGCTCGTATTGCTTGACGAAAGAGAGGTCGATCGAAGTGCTCATGGCTCTTCACCCTCGGTTGTTGATGGGGTCGGGGTTGCGAGCACACGGAACAGTGGGCCGGGGCCCCGCCCGCGCGGTGGGCCGATATGGGTCGCGCGGGCCTGGGGCCTCGGGGTACCGGGTGTCGGGGAGGATGCCGGTCCGGGTCGCGGATCACGCGGTGGGCCGGTGCCGGCGGAACTTGGAATCTGGGTTTTGCGGCACGGCTTGGCTGAACGCCTCGGCGCGCCTCAAACTTGCGTTCTATACATTAAAATCAACTAATTTGACACATCCCGGTGTCAGCCGTAAAATCGCCCTCGTGCCCTGGTCAGTTTCGGACGTTGGGCAGGGGGCTCCGTTCAGGAGAGCATCTGTCGCCAGGGCCGCACCCCAGTCATCCGCCAAACACGTCCAAAAACTCTCTGCCAGAAACGCGGCCACCGGATTCACACATTGCTCTTTCATCGTCATCTCGGACGCTAGGCGAGCCTTGCGATCCGTGATCCAGACCTCGCCTGCCTCAAGCGATTCCTGGATCCCGGATAGCTCGATTTGCCGAC
>JANQJG010000077.1 GCA_028281785.1 Rhodospirillales bacterium | reverse complement strand
TGACCGAAAAGACAGTTGCTCACCCGGCTCGCGCCCGGGTCGGCCTGCGGCCGACCCCTAGGCTCGCCACCCTCTCCCCCCAATGGGCGGAGAGGGTTGATTTGGGGCGCGCGGCCACCACAAGTTCTCATACTTCTGTCCTCGAATTGAACAAAGGACACACTGAGCAAAGCGAACGCCTCTGTTTCACGGAGCACTGTCAACGGACGCCGTCAATCACATGCTCATTGCCCAGATCAGCGACGCCCACATCCTGGCCTCCGCCTCGGATCATCCCGCGGCCGAGCGGCGGGTCGACAACCTCGCGCTCTGCGTCGCGGACATCAACCGCCAGCAGCCCGACGCGGTGGTCTTCACCGGCGATGCGGCGCATTTCGGCCGGCCGGAGGAATACGCCCGCTTTCGCGAGGTCGTGGCCCCATTGGCGGCGCCGCTCTACCTGATCCCCGGCAATCGGGACGACAATGGCGCCCTGCGCGCCGCTTTTCGCGACCGGGCCTATATGCCCAAGAACGGGGACTTCCTCCACTACACGATCGAGGATCATGCCCTGCGACTGATCGCCCTCGACTCGACGTCCCACGGTGAGCACAAGGGGTTCTTTTGCGCGGAGCGGCAGGTTTGGCTCGACAGGGTGCTGAGCGACCAGCCGGAGCGGCCGACCCTGCTGTTCATCCACCATCCCCCCTTCGACGTCGACGACCACTATGTCGGCGGCTACCGCCGGCCCGAGGAGGCCGCCGCGCTCACCGGCCTGGTCGCCCGCCACCCGCAGGTAAAGCGGATGCTCTGCGGCCATGTCCATTGCCCGGTCGAGCGGTCCTGGGCCGGCACCCGGGCGAGCGTCATGCCGAGCGTCGCCGTCGACCTCCGCAAGGGCGTCGACGAGACCGAAACCCGGGAGCGGCCCGTCTACCAGCTCCACCGCCTCTCGGACGGGGCCGGCCTCGTCAGCCAGACCAGACGGGTCGACGCACCTGGGTAACCGTGAAGCGCCAGTTCTCCGTGAAAGAAACTCGTTCGCTTCGCTCAGTGTATCCTTGTTCAACTCATGGATAGGACAATGGGGCTTTGTCGCGGCCACGCCCCCCACCAAACCCTCTCCGCCCTTCAGGGGGGTGGCGAGCCCACGGGTCCGGCCGAAGGCAGGCCCGAGGACAGGCTCCGCGAGCCGGATGAGGTGGCCTTTTTCACCACGGAGAACACAGAGGTTTCACAGAGGCCAAGAAAAGGCGCGCGCAGCGCGCTCTCTTCCTTCTCTGTGTCCATCTCTGCGCGCTCTGTGTTCTCTGTGGTTGTTCTTTTGAGCAACCGGAAAGATAGTTGACACCATAGACCGGATACATCGTTGACAGTTTTCCGGGTTTGTTGGTGCGCTGGGTTGCCCCGGCCCGGTCGGGCCGGAGGCAAGAGACGTCTGGGTTGATCGGGGCAGTTGTGCGGCGGCCGATAATGTTCTAGTCAACTCATCATCTGACCAGCATAGGGGGGGTGTCCATGAGGGACGGTCAGAGCGCCACCGAAACAGTGAGCCGCCTGGACCCGCAGATGGCCGCAGCCATGGACAAGATGGCCGAGATCGCGGCCGCGCTGCCGCCGATGCCGGCCGACCCCTCGCTGGCGGAGCTGCGCCGTCAGATGGTCGAGGAAAAGCGCTTCTGGAACGATGACGCACCGAACCTCCACGAGGTCGTGAACGCCTCGCTCCCGGGACTGATCCGCGAGGTCCCGGTCCGCGTCTACCGGCCCGCGCCCGGGGACGATCTCCCCGGCATTCTGTATTTCCACGGCGGCGGCTGGGTGAAGGGCAGCCTGGACACCCATGACCGCATCATGCGTCTGCTCGCGCTCGCCTCCGGTGCCGTCGTCCTGGGCGTCGACTACGCGCTCGCGCCGGAGCATCGGTTCCCCGAACCCTACGAAGAGTCGATCGTGGTCGTCGAGGGTGTCGCCGGCGCGGCCGACAAGCTCGGAATCGATCCCGGCCGTCTGGCGGTGTCCGGCGATTCGGCCGGGGCCAATCTCGCCCTCGCCGCGGCCATCGATCTGCGCGACCGGCGGCCCGGGCTGATCCGCGCCGCCGCGCTGTTCTACGGCGTTTTCGATTCGGATTTCGACACCGCCTCCTATCGGGAGTTCGGCGACGGCCGCTTCGGTCTCTCGCGCGAGGAGATGATCTACTTCTGGAAAAAATATGCCCGGACACCCGACGATCTGACCGATCCCCGCGCGGCGCCGGCGCGGGCCGCGCTCAACCGCCTCATGCCCATATTCCTCGCCGCGGCGGAACTCGACGTGCTCCGCGACGACACCATGGGGCTCGCCGAGCGGCTCGGCTCGGCCGGCGTTCCCTTTGAGCTCAAGGAGTATCCCGGGGTCTGCCACGGCTTCCTCGGCCTGACGCGCATGGTCGACAAGGCCGTCAACGCCATCGAGGACGCCGCGGCCTTCCTCGTCCGCCACCTCTGATTCTAGGTTTCTCTCACCCCCGCGCGGCAAGCGCCTCTGTCACGGCCGCGGTAAAGGCCCGGGTGCCGAGCGGACCGCCGAGATCGGGCGTCCGCGTCGCCGGATCGGCGAGGACCCGGTCGACCGCCCCGTCGATGGCCGAGGCGGCGTCCCGGTAATTCTCCAGCCCGTGGCGCTCGCCCAGCCACTTCAGAAGCATCGCCGCCGAAAGAATCAGCGAGGTCGGGTTCGCCTTGTCCCGGCCGGCGATGTCCGGCGCCGATCCGTGCTGGGCCTGGGCCGCGCAAAGCTCGTCCCCGGCATTGACCGAGCCGGCCAGCCCCAGGCTGCCGGATAGTTCGCTGGCCAGGTCCGACAGGATGTCGGCGTGGAAGTTGGTGGCGACGATCACGTCGAAACGCGCGCCCTCGCGCACCAGCAGCGCGGCCATGGCGTCGACGATAACCTCTTCGAGCTCGACCTCGGGAAACGCCTCGGCGACCTTGCGCACCTCACGCAGGAACAGCCCGTCCGACAGAATGAAATTGTTGGCCTTGTGAACGGCCGCCACCTTCCGGCGCCGGATCCGGGCAAGCTCGAAGGCGCGGCGGGCGATGCGCTCGCAGGCATGGGCCGTGATCTTACGCACCGAAAGCGCGAGGTCCGGCGTCGGCATGAACTCGCCGGTCCCGGCGAACATGTTGCGGTCGGGGTAGAAGCCCTCGGTCGCCTCGCGCATGATCACGAGATCGAGCTCGCCATGGCCGCGGCCCAGGCCCGGGCGCGTGCGCGCCGGCCGCACATTGGCATAGAGGTCGAGCTTGACCCGGAAAGCGGCGGAAATGTTGACCCCGCCCTGGTCGCGCGGCGGATAGTCGAGATGGGAAATGGGCCCCAGAAGGATTCCGTCGCAGCCGCGCGCCGTCTCCAGCACCTCCTCGCGGAGTGTCGTGCCGTGCTTCTCCAGGCTGGCGAAGCCGATCTCGTCGAACGCGAAGTCGAGGCTCAGGCCGAAGCGCTTGTTGGCGACGTCCAGCACCGCCATGGTCGCGTCGGTGATTTCGGTGCCGATGCCGTCGCCCGGCAGCACGAGCAGTTTCACGGGATCGTCCTTCCTCAGCTTCCCATCATGTGCCGGGGCAGGAACAGCACCAGCTCCGGGAACAGGATCAGCAGCAGCACGCAGCCGAGCGTGATGATCACATAGGGCAGGGAGAGAATGGCCAAACGCTCGAAGGTCACGCCGGTGACCCGCACCAGGGCGTAGAGAACCATCCCCACCGGCGGCGTCAGCAGGCCGAGCGTCAGCGCCAGTGTCATGACCACGCCGAAATGCACGGGGTCGACGCCGTATTCGACCGCGGTCGGCAGCAGGATCGGCGTGAGGATCAGGATCGCCGGCGTCTGCGCCATGAAGAAGCCCACGACCAGCCAGAAAAGCGTGAACAGCATCAGCAGGATCGTCGGGTCCGAGGTCATCGTCGCCAGAAGATCGGCCAGAGCGTCGGGGATCTGCCCGCGGATCATCACCGTCCCGAAGGAGGAGGTGAAGGCGATGATCAGCATGATCACGGCGCTGTCGATCATCGTGCCCCGGATCTCGCGCCACAGATGCTTGAGCCCGTATTCGCGGTAGACCAGGAGCCCCAGGAACATGGCGTAGAAGGCCGCGACCGCCGCCGCCTCGGTCGGTGTGAACACGCCCAGATAGATGCCGCCGACGATGATCACCGGCGTCATCAGCGGGAAGAACCCGCGCGCGAAGGCCCGCAGGAGCTCGCGCAAGGGTGCGAAAGCGCCGGAGGGATAGTTGTAGCGATGGGCGCAATAGGCGACATAGGCCATGAAGGCGAAGGCCATGAGCAGGCCCGGGATAATGCCGGCGACGAACAGCTTGCCGACCGAAACCTCCGCCTGCACCCCATAGGCGACGAGGGCGATGCTCGGCGGGATGATCGGGCCGATCAGCGAAGAGGCGGCGGTGATCGCGGCGCTGAACTCGCGGTCATAGCCATTGTCGAGCATCGCCTTCATCTCGACCGTGCCGAGCCCCACGGCGTCGGCCGTCGCCGAGCCCGACATGCCGGCGAAGATCATGCTCGCCAGCACGTTGGCGTGGCCGAGCCCGCCCTTGAACGGACGCACGGACATGCTGACGAAATCGAACAGGCGGTTGGTGATGCCGCCCGTGTTCATCAGGCGCCCGGCAAGCAGGAAGAAGGGAATCGCCAGCAGCAAGAAGTTGTCGATCTTGGCGAAGGCCAGACGGGCGATCATCGAGGAGGTGCGGGGGTCGAACAGATCGCCGAAGAAGTAACCAGCGCCGAGGACCGAGACGATACCGGCGCCGAACCCCACCGGCATGCCGATGCAGATGAGGACGATCATGCCGATCGCGAGGGTCGCGTAGACGATCATCGCTCACCCTCCCCGCCCGTCGCCGCCTCGCCGAAGCGGAGAATGCGCGCGTTCTCGATGATCCCGAGGACCACATAGAGCATCATCAGCAGGATGGCGAAGCATTCGCCGACATACAGATGCCCGTTCGTCAGCCAGGTCATGGCGATCAGCGACGACTCCCACATGACTTCCGCCATGCGCGCGGCGCCCCTCAACAGCCAGATCAGGAACAGGAGGATCGCCACATCGAAGACGATCGAGCCCAGGGCACGGGCACGGACCGGCAGCCTCTTGAACAGGAAGTCGACGACGATATGCTCCCTCTCCCGGATCGCGACGGCGATGCCGAGGAACATGGACAGCACGAACAGGACGCGGGCCAGTTCCTCGGTCCAGCCGACCGAGATCTGAAGCGCATAGCGGAACACCACCTGGGCGCCCGTGGCCAGAAGCATGCCGGTGAAGCCGACCATGGCGACGAACACGATCAGCTTGCCGAGCCGGTCGATCCATGGGCCGAGCGTTGATTGAGTCATGACGCGACCTTTAGAGCAGTATCGGGCCGGGATGTGACGGAAAGGTGGGTGTCCTCCCGCCCCGGGCGAGACAGGGCGCGGGACGGGAGAACAAGTGCGTCTTGCGTCGGCCCTAACCCTTCAATTCTAGCAAGGGCCGACGCGGCCCGGCGGTCAATTGGCTTGTTTCGCGATATCGTCGAGCAGGCCGGGACGGCAGCTCTCATCGGCGAATTGCTTGACGATCGGCTCGGCGATCTTCTTGAAGGCGGCGACGTCGGGCTCGACCACGTCCATGCCCTTGTCCGTGAGCTTGCCGCGGGCGTCGTCCCAATCCTTCCTTACCGCGTCGTTCATCCAGGCCACGGCCTTTTCCAGCTCGGTGTCGAAGATCTTGCGGTGATCGGCGCTCAGCCCCTCGTAGAAATCGTTGTTGGCGGAAATCACGAAGTAGCTCCAGACATGGCCGGTAAGGTTCAGATAGTCCTGGACCTCGTAGAAATTGGTCCCCCAGATGGTGCCCAAGGGGTTCTCCTGGGCCTCGACCGTTCCGGTCTGCAGGGCGCCATAGACTTCCTTGATGGACATCGGCACGGGGTTGGCGCCGAAGGCCTGAAATACCTTCTGCCTGAGCTTGTTGGTGATGCGCACCTTCATGCCCTTCATGTCGTCGGGCGACGCCACCGGCTTCTTGGAGGTGAGGTGACGGGCGCCGCGATGCCCGACCCCGACCATGCGGACATTGTATTTCTCGATGAGCTTCTGGTTGACCTCGTCGCCCAGGGGACCGTTCCACACGCGCAGGCCGTGCTCGCCGTCCTGATAGACGAACTCGGCCTCCATGCACTGGTACTCCTTGACCAGGTGATGGACGACCACGGGACCGGCCACATGCATCTGAATCTCGTTGGTGGAGAGCTGCTGCAGGAGCTGCTTGTCGCCGCCGAGCGCGCCGCCGGCGATGATCTTCATGTCGAGCTCGCCGTTGCTCGCCGCGCCGACGGCTTCGGCGAACCTTTCCAGGGCCTGCACGCTCAACATCTTCGGCGTATTGCTGGTGCCCAGCGTGAAAGTGACCTTGGCCGCCATGGCGGGACCGGCGAGGAGCACCCCGGTCACGGCGGCCAGGCCGAGAACTCGATGGAACGCACGCATATGATTGCCTCCTGTTTGACGGGCGGGTAGCGGGCGAAAGCCTCGGGCCGCGCCCATCCCTTGGATTAGAGTCTCCCGGTCACGAACCGGCTGCGGGTCACCCGACCGCGGCGCAGGACCTCCGCATCTGCATCGGGCAATAAAATATTCTTAAAGCAATATAGCGTATACGTCAATTTGCTTCTTTGCCGGGGTTTCCGCGCTGGAAAGCCATCCTCGAAAGCCATCGCTCGGAAACTACGCTTGGCCCGCCCACGCCAACAAGTATGTCCCGTCGAAGCGCGGCAAATGCTCTAGAAAGACTATATATATCTGATAAAAAATGATAAATCCTATTCCATTCAATCGTTGGGATAGCCGGGGGGCGAGCACTTCACCCACCCACCGGCGCTCAAATCCCTCCCTGACCTTCCGCGATATACGTATACGTTAAAATGCTGTCTGCACGAGGCCAAACCGGGCTGGACCCGCCGGGGCCGAAGGCGTAAAGCAGGGCTCAGAGCATTACCGGGCCAAATGGACCCATTCTGACCGAGGCCTTTCGGGTCTGGAGCAGGAGGGCTTCGAAGAGCGTATCGGGGACTACGGTCGAGGAGCCCGACGCCCTCACTGCCCCGAAAGGCCCGGTCCCCTTGGGG
>JANQJG010000076.1 GCA_028281785.1 Rhodospirillales bacterium | reverse complement strand
TGACCGAAAAGACAGTTGCTCACCCGGCTCGCGCCCGGGTCGGCCTGCGGCCGACCCCTAGGCTCGCCACCCTCTCCCCCCAATGGGCGGAGAGGGTTGGTTTCGCTTGGCCTTCTCACCGCTTGCCCAACGCCACGAAGATGTGTGAATCCGATAGCCAAGTGGGAGAGGACGCCGTGAACCTGAAGCACCTGGAAACGCTGTACTGGCTGTCCCGGCTGAAGCATTTCAAGAAGACGGCCGAGAAGCTGAACATCAGCCAGTCGGCCATTTCCCTGCGGGTCGCGTCGCTTGAGAAACTCTTGGGCGTAACGCTGATCAACCGCGAGGCCGCGGATTTCGAGCTCACCTCCTTCGGCGAGGAGGTGCTCCGCTATGCCGAGGAGGTGCTGTCGCTGAACGAACGCCTGGCGATCAAGCTCCGCGATCCCCGGGCCTTCGTCGGGCGTCTGCGGATCGGCGCCGTCGGCCCGGCCGTGTTCACCTGGCTGCCGGACCTGATGACGGTGCTGGAGGAGCGCTATCCCCAGCTCGTCGTCGAGGTGCACACCTCCTCTGTGCTCGAGCTGTCGCGGGATCTCAGCCTCGGCTTCATCGACCTCGCCGTGCTCTCGGGGGAGCCGACCACGGGGCCGCTCACCCTCGTGGATCTATGCAGCTACCGGGTCGGCTGGGTGGTGCGGGCGGGCTGCTTCGACATCCCCGCGCCCATCAACCTCTCGCAGCTGGACGAGGTGCCGATCATCTCCTATCCCAAGACCTCGCCCCTGCACCGCCCGATCGAACGACTCCTCTCCAAGGCCGGACCGAGCCGGCCGCGGCTCCATCACGCCACGGCCCTGGCGACCATGATGCGCATGCTGATGGCCGGGCTTGGGATCTCGCCGATCCCGCCCGCCGTTCTCGCCAAGGAGATCGCCGCCGGCGAGGTCGTCGAGGTGCCGATCCGCGACCAGCTCCCCCCGTTGCGCCTCCAGATCGCTCGCGTGCCCTCGACCCACAAGACGACCCTCGACGAGATCGTGTCCCTCGCCGTCGACACCGCCCGCGACTTCTGCGACCGCCAGCCCAAGGGCTGGACGTCCTATTGACGGGGGATCATGCACGAAAAAACCCTTTCCGCCTTTGGGGGCGGTGCGGTCTCGCGTCCCCTTGCCCTACGCCACCTTGTCCCAGCGGCAGGTGAGGCGGAGCTCGCCGGCGGTGTTGGAGATGGTCGCCAGGCAGGCCTCGGCGCTGCCCTCGGGAATGCGCACATGCATGGTGATGGCGTACTGGTTCTGGTCGGCGCCGGCGCGGCGGTCGGCGTTCAGCCGCACGATATTGGCCCGGAACTGAACGAAGACCTCGCAGAGGCGCGCGATCAGCCCCGGACGGTCGCCGCCGCCGACCACGATGCGGTGGGTGATCTCGCCGGAGGGACCCTGCATCGCCGGCATGCCGAAGGGGCGGACCGAGATCTCCTCCGCCGCCGCGAGTTCGGGCAGGGTTTCGAGGTCCCGCTTCACGGTTTCCAGCGTGACGCCCTGGGGCAGCTCGCAGATCGAGGTGAACTCGGCGCCGCCGCCGAGCACGGCGAATTTGGTATCGCCAAGATTGCCGCCGAGGTCGAAGAGGCGGCCGGCGATGGCCGCGACCAGCCCGACGCGGTCGGGACACAGCACCGAGATCAACGCGGTCGTCGCCATGGGGTCCTCCTTATTTCGCGCGGCGGTCTCCGCCGTTCATAGCGGGGATGCGCCCGCCTTGGAAGGCGCAATCGGGAGTGGGATCGCCTCATCTGGTGCGGGGTTCGCCCGACCGGCTAAGATGACGCCATGAGTGAAGACCCGGAGACGGCCCGGCTCGGCGATGCGTTTCTCAAGAACGTCGGCCTTGTGGCGACGAACTGGTCGGCGCTGGAGGCGGTGCTCGAACGTGCCATCCTCCGCCATCAGGGGATCGCGCCCGACACCGGGCTGGTTCTGACCTATGCGCTCGGCTTCCGCTCCAAGATCGATCTGCTGCAGATCTTCGCGGCAGAGGGGGCGTGGGCGCGTCCGGCGGACGCCCGGGCCCTCAAATCCCTGCTGAACCGGATCAAGAAGGCCTATCCCAAGCGCAACTTCGTGCTGCATTCGGTGTGGGAGCCGACGGCGGACCCGGAGGTCGCGCGCTGCACGGGCCTGCGCAGTAAGGGTCGGTTCCGCGACGCTGAGGAGACCCGCCACGCGGACGAGATCGCCGAAATCGCCGAGGAGATCCGCCGGCTCGGCGAGGAAATCCGCCGGTTCATCCTTGCGTGAAGTGCCGTTCGAGCGCCTGCCCGGAGAAATCACCGGTGGCCATGTTCTCGCGGATCGCGGCGGTCGGAATGGACATCGTCTGTCCTTCCGACTCGCCCGCGTTTCCGGTTTCCCGGACCAGCACCGTGAGCGGATGCGGTTCCAGGGGCTCCGGCTCGACGATGCGGGGGTTCGCCGCAACGAAGTCGTGTAGCTGGCAGTCCAGGCGATTGAGATCCTGGATTTCGTGTTCGAAGGGGCTGCCATCCAGTCGATAGCCGGGTTCCGTCTTGTTCAAGTGATCGATCCACACATTCGGCATCTTGTTTATTTTCAAGATTGCCGAGCAGATGCGGGAGATATCTTCCGTCGTTCCGTACATGAAGAAATTGTCGGTCAGATGCTTTTTCGCGGTCATCATGTCGTTCCGGGTGGCGGATGCGGCCGGCAGCAGACCGGACAACTGTTTCACGGATACGTTCCGGTTCTCCTCTCGGCGGAGGAAGGCTTGAAACGCGTCCGCGCGCGGACGTGTTCGCGTGCGCATGCACTGGAAGGTATAGGAAGACAGAACGCGCCGATACGTGTCGCGCAGAACCGTGACGAGCTTGAAGTCGTGCGCGAACCTGTCGTGGAATCCGAAGGGGAGGTGCGACGCGACCAGGAAGAAGTTGTCGTCGATGACGGGAAAGCCGAGGCATTCCAGGTCATCCATGCGCCCCATCTCGGGAGGGGTGAAGGTCGGAACGACTTTCGCCAGAGCCTTGAAGAGATACGCCGCCGATGCTCTGACGGCGTTGAAGAGCGTGGTCGTACCGGTCTTTCGGACGTGGTAGATGAATATCCGGTCAAGACTGATGGGGCCGGATTCCAACATCCCGCCTTGGTACCAATAGGCCTTTTGCGGCATTGATTATCCCCCCAAGAGAAGAGGTCTGGCCGGCAATTGTAAGGACATATTCCTAAGATACCGTTTCATTGGGGGAAAAGCCGTTATCGATGCGTGGTCACCGCCAGATCACGAGCCGGCTTTGCGTACGCAGCGGACATGGTTGTAGACCCGCCGACCTGGATCCCACCGGTCGCTCGACTCATGCGCGAATGGAAATCATAATCATCACCGGTTGCGACTCAGCAAAGCGCGCCGAGGGGGCCATGTCGGATGTGAAGCGCGCATCGATCCTGACCGACCGCGCGGTCGCGATCACGATCATCGCGGTCTGTCAGGTTCCCGCCATGGGGCTCTGGTTTTCGGCCTCGGCCATCGTCCCGGCCTTGATCGCCGAGGCCGCCCTCGACCCCGCGCGGGCCTCGCTGTTCACCAGCGCGGTTCAGCTGGGCTTCGTCCTGGGCACGCTGGGCAGCGCTTTTCTGGGGCTCGCCGACCGGCTCGACCCCCGGCGTTTCTTCATGGCCTCGGCAATTGTCGCGGCGGTGGCCAACGCGGCCATTCTCGCCCTCGATCCCGCCTCCCCGCTGGTCGTCGTGATGCGGTTCGTCACCGGCGTCTGTATGGCCGGGATCTACCCCGTGGGCATGAAGCTGGTATCGACCTGGGCCAGGGGCGACATGGGGCTGATGGTCGGCCTGCTGGTCGGTGCCTTGACGTTGGGCTCGGCCTCGCCGCATCTGTTCAACGCCCTCGGTGGGATCGACTGGCGCTTCACCATCGCCGCCGCATCGGTCTCGGCGCTGGTGGCGGCCGGGCTGATCGGCTTCGCGGGGATCGGCCCGAACCGGGGCCCGGCGCCGCCCTTCAATCCGCGCTTCGCGCTGCGCGCCTGGACGACGCCGTCGCTGCGCCTCGCCAATCTCGGCTATCTCGGCCATATGTGGGAGCTCTACGCCATGTGGGCGTGGATCGGCCTGTTCCTGCATGCGAGCTTCCGGCAGACCATGGCCGACGAGGGCACGGCCGCGGTCGCCGCCGCGCTGACGACCTTCGCGACGATCGGCATCGGGGCCGTGGGCTGCATCGGCGGCGGGCTGTTCGCCGACCGCCTCGGCCGCACGACGCTGACCATCGCCGCTCTGGCGGTCAGCGGCTGCTGCGCGATCGCGATCGGCTTCCTGTTCGGCGGCAGCCCGGCCCTTCTGATCGCCCTCTGCCTGGTCTGGGGGATCGCCATCGTCGCCGACTCGGCGCAGTTCTCCGCCAGCATCGCAGAGCTTTCCGACCGCTCGCTGGTGGGCACGATGCTGACGGTGCAGACGAGCATGGGCTTCCTGCTGACGCTGCTGACGATCCATCTGGTGCCGCCGCTGGTCGAGGCCGTCGGCTGGGAAAACGCTTTCGCCTTTCTGGCGATCGGCCCGGCGGTGGGTATCGTCGCCATGTGGCGGCTGCGCACCGACCCTGATGCCGTCAGGCTTGCCGAGGGAAACCGCCGGGTGTTTTAGGGGATGGCTGCCACTGGGACGGGGCGCGGCGAACCGTTTTTTTGCCTGGCCTCACCCGGGCTGAAATCGGCGTTGCGGGCCTGCCGCATCTCTCCCCATCTGACAGTTGTTGAACTGATGGGTAATAACGGACCATGCGGCGCATGAGAGCGGTAATTCCGGCGATGCTGTTGGGAGTTTGCGTCCTCGCGCCGGGGCGGGCGGGCGCCGAGCAGGCGGCATCCCTGCCGCCGGTGAGCGCGCTGGTCCGACACTTCGACACGATCGTCTTCGGCTCGGAGTTCGGCCCGGATTCGCCGATTGTCGTCAAATGGGACAAGGCCAAGCTCCGCGTCTCATTGGAGAAACGGGCGACCGAGCGTCATCTCGCGTTCGTGCAGGCGCATCTGCAGGTTCTCACCGATCTCACGGGGCTGCGCTTCGAGGGCACGAACGATCCGGAGGCGGCGGACATCCGCATTTTCTTCGTCAGACGCGCGGAGATGGGGCGCATCCGAGGCCCCAACATCGACCCCGGAATCGTCGCCGCGGCGGCGGCGGAGGGCGGCTGCTTCTTCATGAGCTTCGCCCGACCGCCCGAGCGGATCGCCAAGACCTTCATTGTCGTCAATGTCGAGCGCGACGAGGCGCGGATCAACAGCTGCCTGCTGGAGGAGCTGACCCAGAGCCTGGGCCTGCCCAATGACAGCGACGATCTGCGCCCCTCGATCTTCAGCGACCGCGACGTGCTGTTCGCGCCCTCGACCACCGACGAGATTCTTATCCGGACGCTTTACGATCCGCGCATGGAACCGGGACTGACCCGGTCCGCGGCGCGCGAGGTCGCCCAACGCATTATTGCCGAGATGGTTTCTCCCCGATAAGCGACCACATCTCATGGGCGAGGCGGATGACGCGCTCCGTTTCGGACCAGAGCTTCAGGGGGGCGAGGGCGTCGAGGGCGGCCCAGGCCACCTCCGCCGCGTCGTCGCGGGCCTCGGGTTCGCCCTCCAGGGATTCCGCGAAGATGTCGACGAGCGTGTAGTGGTATTGGGGTCGGCCGGCGGCATCGCGCTGGATCGAATCGACCACATCGACCATGCCGAGCACCTCGACCTCGAGTCCTGTCTCTTCCAAAACCTCGCGCCGCGCCGCCTCGTACACGGTTTCGCCGAGTTGTTGGGCGCCACCGGGCAGGCTCCACTCGCCGAGGCCGGGCGGGGTGCCGCGGCGCACGAGCAGGACGCGGTCGCCGCGCAGCACGACGACGCCGACGCCGACGATCGGGCGGGTGGGATAGTCGCGTTTCATGGGGGGCCTCTCGGTCGGGATGCGGACGCGGGGGAGAATAGCCCGGATGTCTCGCTCTTGTGGAGCCATTCCGATGCGCCCGCGGCCCCCGCCCGCCCGCAGGCGGGAGAGGGCCTTGAGAAAAATAACCACAGAGACACCGAGGCACAGAGATTATACGGGGATCGAAGACACAGGGGTGAGGCTCGCATCGGGTGTCCGACCCCGTTGCATCTTGGTGCCCTCTGTGTCTCTGTGCCTCCGTGGTGCAATATCCCACCACACCCTCCCACCGTCGCTAACGCGACGGTAGGCCCGTCCCTCTCCCCCAAAAGGCCTGTTGCATTCACACATCTCGTCATCCCGGAAGCCGGTTTGCCCGAAAGCCTCGTGTCCCGATCGCGAGATTCGCTATATTGAATCTCGCGTGAATCGGCACACGAACTTGTTGATTCTCGTGTGATGGTTCCGAAGTTCGGCACACATAATGTGCGGAACTTCGGAACCATCACACGAGGGGGTTTCGTTGGCAAACCGAGCTATCCGGGATCCAGGAATCGCTTGAGGCAGGCGAGGTCTGGATCACGGATCGCAAGGCTCGCAACCCGGAAATCCG
>JANQJG010000052.1 GCA_028281785.1 Rhodospirillales bacterium | reverse complement strand
AGCACGGCGATACGCCGGAGCAACGTCGCCACCGCGCGGCGCCTCTCATCGACCTGCCAACCGTGCAGCCGGATAAGGCTGTCCAAATCCCGGGTCAGGGCTCATTTCCCCCCTACCGCGCCGGTCAGCGCCTCGGAATCACAGAAGTCGACGAGGGCATTTGGCTCGCAAGCTTCATGCACTACGATCTAGGATATATCGATTTGGAACAGAGAACCCTACAAACCATCGGCAACCCGTTCGGCTCGAGGGTGTCACCCATGTCTTAGGTACAATCTGTTACCCATGTCTCCGGGTCGGACCCCATTGAATTTGGTAGCGGAGGAGGGACTCGAACCTGCGACCTCATGCCCGGGGATCATGTCCCCGAGGCATCCGAGAAAAGTCGAGCAAGAAATCTTCCTCACGCTGCGAGGTGATCGCTCTGGCGATTCGTTTTTCGAATACCCGAATGTGATCTGCCAGGAGGTCGATCAGTTTTTGTCGGTCGGCGCTTTTGAGGACTTCCACGAGTTCGGTGTGAAGACGGGCCAGAAGCTCGGTCTGCCAGTTCGGGAAATCGGTTTGGCGCATCTCGGCACGGTACTGAAGGCAAACGAGGCGACGCACCTGATTGTGGGTTCGTTCGCAAAACTCGAAGATGTACCGGTTGTGACAGGTTTCCGCCATCCGTAGCCGATGGCGCGAATGCCAGTAGGTGATGTCGTTGAAGCGCATGTCAGCGATCGCTTCGCGCTGCTTTCGCTGGCATTCTTCCACGTCCCGGACGAGTGTTTCGTCGTTGAAGTCGCAATAGTAGCCGATCAGGCGGTCGGCCACCCTGTATGCCTCGAAAAGCTGTGCAATCTCCGTGAAATCCAGGGTTCGTGCGAAAGCGCCCATCTGCGGAAAGATATCGACCAGCCCTTCGGCGGCGAGTCGTACCAGGGCTTCCCTGCTTGGGGTGCGCCCCAGACCGTACTTCTCCTGAAGCTCCTTTTCGGTAATCGGTTTGCCGGGTTCGAAGGTCAGGTCGAGAATCCTGTCGCGGATGAGGTTGGTGGCGACTTCGACCCGTGAGGTTCGTGGCTTCGTCAAGCTGATCTCCCTACAACGAGTATTTTCCGATCGGTACCGGGAGTATCCTGCATTGATGAAAAACACCACAAAAATTTTTTTTACATATTGATGATATATTTTAGATATGCAAATATTCCGACAAATGAGCCGGCGTGAACGGCGCCGCGGGTACATTGGCCCGGCGATCCATCGACGGTGGTGGCGGCCTCGAAGAACCAAGAGCGCGTACCAAGAAAATGAAGTGAGATCATGCTAGGTCCGGAAGAGCTTCAATTGCTCGGAAATGAAGTCGATCGTCTGATTTCGGTCGAGATGCGGTCCCACGGGTTCATACGCGGGATCATCACTTCGTTGAGCGATGCGGCGCATCGCCGCCTCGGGGGCCCACAGGCTCTGGCGGCGGCGGCGGGAATCGCGGCGGCGGTCAAGGAAGGGGATCGCGTCGTCATTACGACCGGTGCCGGTGGGCCGCCGTGGCTGCCCAAAGGCGAGAGCGACGGCCCGATCGGCGCGGCGGCGTTGGCGCGCACCATCGACCTCGCCTTCGGCGCGAAGCCAATCTACGTCGGCGAGGAATGGATGCAGGAGTCGATGAGCGCTACATCGGCTGCCGCGGGGATAACGGTGCGTTCCGAGGAAGAGGCGTTAACCCAACCGCATTCCGCATTCGCACTCACCTTTCCCAAGGATCCTAAGCAGGCGTCGGTTACTGCCTCGGAGCTCCTGGAACGCTATGCCCCGGTCTGCTTGGTCGCCACCGAGAAGCTGGGGCCGAACAGCAAAGGGATCATCCATTCGGGCCTGGGCAGCGACATCAGTGCGGCCCATTGTCGCGTCGACCTGCTGTTCCGCGAGGCGCGCCGACGGGGAATCTTCACCATCGGAGTGGGAGACAACGGAAACGAAATCGGTTTCGGCACCATCCACAAGGAGGTCAAAGAGATTCATCCGCTGGGCACCCAATGTGCCTGCCCGTGCGGCGGTGGCCTCGGCGATTCGACGGAAACCGACGTCCTCGTCGTCGCCAACGTGTCCAACTGGGGGTGCTACGGCATCTGCGCCATGCTGGCCGCGATGCTGCATCGCCCGGAGCTGCTTCACGACGCCGAGACCGAGCGCCGGCTTATCGAACGTTGCGCGGCGGCGGGGGCCTTCGATGGCTCCCTGACGCAACCGCTTCCCAGCGTCGACGGCCTGCCGCTCGAAGTTCACATGGCGGTGATCACGCAACTCCATGCGATGGTCGCCGGCGAACTACGCAACCTGGAAAGGAAGTTCTGATGGTTCGGCCAACGTTTGGCGAGCCGGAATCAACTGCGGCCGTTCCGCCGTACTGACGATAAGCCGCCGCGTTCGATGTTGCGAAAAGGGATGCGGTGCCGGTGTCCACGGACGGCCATCCGCGCGGCGATTGGTCCGGGCCTCGCACCGCGGGAAGGAGAGCAGGACATGCGGACTCTGATCGTGAACGCCAACGTGGTTACGGGCGACGGAAAAACGGTGTTGGAAGACCGCTCCTTGGTTGTCGAGGACGGATTGATCGAAAGCATCCGCAACGCGCCCTGCCCCATCTACGACAACGCCCACGAGATCGTGGACGCGGCGGGCGGGTTCGTCATCCCGGGGCTCATCAATCGCCACACCCACTGCGTGACCACGGGGCCCTATCCGTGTGACTACGCGCTGCCCGCCCTGCCGAGGGAACGGGTGAAGCAGAACTTCGAGCGTCACCTTTTGGAGGGAGAGACGACCGTCGTCACCCAGGACGGCTTCACGACCTTCGAGGAGCTCACCGAGGCGCGGCAACTGACCCCAATGCGGCTCCAGATGTTCGGCCTGCAAATGCCCCTGCATTTCGAGAAGGCGCAACATTTCAGTTGTGGCGGGGTGACCGAGGCGCATCGCCGGACAACTCTCGAGGAGATGGTCGGGAAGGGCGTCATCGGAATCGGCGAGGTCGGCGCGTTCGGCATCGCGCCGCCGCCCGACGGCAGGGACCCGGATATCAGCTACGTGGACGTCGAGTATCTCCCGTTCCTGGTAAGGAACGAAACGGGACACCCGATCACGACGGAGGAGGCTCGGTCCATCCGCTTGGCCTTGTTTGCCGAGCCGTACGACGACGAGGACCTTACGCGGCGTCTTCGGGATCTGGACGTGTCGGCGGCAAAGCCAAAGCTGCTCGCGTTCCGCGAACGGAGCACGGAAAACGCTTGGCTAAACATCAACTGCTGCGAGGAAGCGGTCGAATACGCCCGGAAGATGAACCTGCCGCTCGATTTCCACAACTCCCCGCAGACCCGCGAGCAGGTGGTCGACTTCGCCGAGCGCTTGGGCCCGCTGTTCCAGGCGGCACATTCGAACTTCCTTTATAAGCCCGGGGAGGCGATCGAAGTCGCGCGTAAGGTCAAGAAATCCGGCGGGTGGACCGATATCAACACGGGCAACTTCTTCCGGTCCCGCCAGTTCTTCAAGAACCACGCCACAACGCTGGCCCTCGTCGAAGAAGGCTTGGTGGACATGATTTCCACCGACTACATGGGCGGCTACTGGGACCCGATACTCAGGATCCTCGAATACTTCATCCAGCAGAACGTCATCGACCTGCCCGGGGCGATTGCCATGGCAACCCGAAACGTGGTCGTGGCCACACCGAACGTTGCCCCGAATTCCGGGGAGATTCGACCCGGGATGAACGCCGACCTCACTGTTTTGGACAAGGCGAGCCTGTCCAAGGTGAATTTCGTCATCATTCAAGGAAACACCGTCGTCAGAAACGGAAAGATCGTTTGCGACGTTCCCTTGCGCGATCGGGACTAACCCGCGCGTCCCCGCACGACGTGGTGGAACTTTGGAAAAAAAGTGGAGGACCAGACCATGAGAAACAAAACCGTAACGTTGCTGCTTACATTCGTGGCGATGACATTGGGGATCACTGCCTCGCCCGCCGGCATGGCCGCATCCGACTCGCTGCCGGCGGTCAGGTGGACGCTGGATTCATGGTCGCCGGCGAGTGCCTATCAGGTTCCCGAATGGAACCTTGCCATCGAACGCATCAAGGAGCGTACCAACGGCCGTTTCGTAATCAATCCGCTGTGGGGATCGGCGCTCGGCGTCAAGGGTCAGGACGCCCTGGGCGCGCTCGGCAAGGGCGCGTTCCAGATCGAATGTGGCCCGCTGAACTATTGGGCGGGCGACATGCCGATTCTCGGCGTCCTCGGGCTGCCCGGCCTCTACAGCGACCTGTGGGAAAACACGGTGGCGAAGGACATGCTGGAGGAGGAATTCCTGCGTAAGGAATTCGCCGAGAATTGGAACAGCATACTGATCGGCCCGATCACCCTTATGCCCACGAGCCCGGTGTGGTCGGCGGAACCGATCAATTCGTTGGCGGATTTCAAAGGGAAGACAATTCGCGGCTTTTCGCCCGAGATGGCCGACATGCTGAGCGCGCTCGGCGCGACCGTCGTGACCATGCCGTTCGCCGAGGTCTACTCCGCGGCGCAGCGCGGGGTCATGCAGGGTGGCATCACGTCGAGCGTCGGCGCCCGCGCCATCAGCATTTGGGAGGTGTGGGGCTATGCGACCGAGTACAACTTCACCAATACCAATCCGGTAACCCTGGTTAACAAAGACGCCTTCGGGGAGCTCCCCGGGGAATACCAGGCAATCCTCCTCGAGGAGTTCTCGCAGGCCAACCGCCGCATCAACTACCGCACGCTGGAAGCCAATGAGGCCAACTGGAAGGTCATAGAGGAAGGTGGCCTAAAGCGAATCAAGCCTTCCGCCGAAGATCTCAAGAAGTTCGCCGAGATCGCCAAGCCGCTATGGTCGGCGTGGGCCGAAAAGAAAGGCGAAACGGCGCAGAAGGCGCTGAAACGCGTGATGGAACTGCTCGGGAAGTAGTCTTCCCCGGTCGTGCGGGCCCGGTACCCTTGGTCGGGTCCGCACAAAAAAACACGAACCGACGGAAGAAAACGAAAGTGAACCCAACACCGCCCGGATCACCACCGTCTCCGGTAGGCCGCCTCTCCTTCGCCGCTGCCGTTGTCGCCATCGCGGCGATGATCCTGATGATGCTTCTGGTGTCCTTCGAGGTTTTCATCCGCAAGACCTTCGGCTGGAGCACCATGGTCGCACACGACCTGTCGGGGTTCTTTCTGGTCGCGATCACATTTCTCGGCGCCGCGCAGACGTTGCGCGCCGGAAGGCACTTGCGTGTGACGTTTCTTTTCGACCGCCTCGGTCCGAAGACGCGCTTTGCCTGCAACGTCGTCAACATGGTGATCGCCATCGGCCTCGTTTCGGTCCTGCTGTGGGTGACCGGCGCGCTGGTCATGGATTCCTATGAAAAGGGGGCTCTCACGCAGGGCGTCGTCCAGTTCCCCGAGTACGTCCCGCAACTGCTCATGCCGTTGGGGCTCGGCGTCTTTCTCCTGCAACTTGTCGTGAATCTCTTCGGGCTTCTGAAAAACAAGGTCGGGCGCTGATGGAAACCTATTCGATCCTGCTTGTCGTCATCGCCGCCCTGTTTGCTCTGCTTCTCGGCGGCGCGTGGGTTTTCTGCGCCCTCGGCGTGGCCGGAATCCTGGGAATCTATCTCCTCGGCATGGATGTCGGGGGCGCCGTCGCTTACCAGGTCTGGGGCGCCGCCGACTCCTTCATCCTCACAGCCATCCCGCTCTTTATCTTCATGGGCGAGGTCATGCTGAAAAGCGGCATGAGTGCCTCAACCTACTCGGGCCTGACCAAATGGGTTGGCGGTCTGCCAGGCGGCCTCCTGCACACCAACGTCGTAAGCTGCGCGCTCTTCGCTGCCATCTCCGGGTCGTCCGTGGCGACGGCGGCAACGATGGGGACGGTGGCGATTCCCGATCAGCGCAAGCGTGGCTACGACAAGAACCTGATCCTCGGATCGCTGGTGGCGTCCGGCACGCTGGGAATTCTTATTCCGCCCAGCATCATCATGATTCTCTACGGCGCCTGGATGGAGGCCTCGGTCGCCCGCCTGTTTGCCGGCGGGATTCTTCCGGGGATCATCCTGTCCGTGGCGTTCATGGGCTACATTTTAGCCCGTTGCGCGTTCAACCCCGCGCTGGCCTCCCGGGTGCGGTCCAGCTGGAAGGAACGCCTGCTGAGCCTCCGCGAGATCTGGCCCGGCGTCGTTCTCATCCTGTTCATAATGGGGGCCATCTTCAGCGGCTGGATGACGCCCTCCGAAACCGCGGCCGTGTCGGCCCTCGCCACGATCGTCATCATCGCCGTCACCAAGGGGATCAGCGCGCGTCTGGTGTTCGAAAGCGCCCTCGACGCCCTCTATACGTCGTCGATGATTCTCCTCATCTACATCTGCGCCAAGGTCCTGGTCATGTGCCTTATGTACCTGGGCATCACGGCGGCGATTCCGCAGTTCGTGGTCTCCTTGGGGCTGCCCCGGTGGGCCATCCTCGGCGTCATCTTCCTGCTCTATCTCGTGCTCGGCTGTTTTTTCGACGGGACGTCGCTGCTGCTGGTTTCCCTGCCGCTCGTCCAGCCGCTGGTCATCCACCTCGGCCTCGACATCATCTGGTTCGGCGTCATCGCCACGGTGCTGATCGAGATCGGTCTGATCACGCCGCCCGTCGGGCTGAACCTTTACGTCATCATGAGTGCCGGAAAAGCCACCCTGGGCGAGGTGGTGAAAAGCTCGCTGCCCTTCTTCCTAATCCTGCTCGGCAGCGTCCTGCTTTTCACGTTCTTTCCTCAGATCGTGACCTTTCTGCCGACGGTCCTTCTAGGCTGACATCCGCCGTCTCCCGACCTTTGGCAATCTGCCATCATGGCACTCTAGAGCATGTCTTGGCTAACTAGAGCGGATCGCGATCAATCGGAAACGCCGCATGTTTCCAATTGATCGCGTGAATCCGCTCTATTTCAATGAGTTAGATCAGATTCACGCGATTAAA
>JANQJG010000013.1 GCA_028281785.1 Rhodospirillales bacterium | reverse complement strand
GTCGAAAACCCGCCAGTTCCAGGAGCGAGGACGAAGGACATGCCGGGCATATTCGAGGACGAGCGACGCGGAAATGGGGGTTTTCGCCCAGCCCCTCCGGGGTTCGGCCAAAATCGCCGCGGACGGTGTCGAGAATGCTCGAAAGTGGCCCGCACTTCCTTGCGCTTCTCTCCTTGTCCGCGACGATTTTGGTCTCGAACCAGATCGATGCGGTGAAGGTCAACAGGCCCTAAGCGAACGACTTTTTTTCACGGAAGACGAATCAGCAATCGGGCGCCGGAAGCAGGGTCAAATCCTCAAGGGTGAGGTCGAGCTGGAAATCGCCGAAGTCCTGCAGGATGCGATCGGCGATCCCGTCCTCGCGATAGCGAACGCCGATCTCGAACTTCGGGACCTCCGCCGGGTCGGCGATCGGATAGAACGCCAGACGCATGCGCCACGCCGCAACCGACCCCAGACCCTCGACGCTGGCCAGGGCGGGGAGATCCTCCTCGTCCGTCGCCCGAACGAAGGCGTGAATCTCGTACGGGTTTTCCCGGGTGGCGCCATCGAACACGGTGCGCGACAGCCGCCGCTCACCGGCGCGGCCGGCCTGGAAAAGGTCATGCAGATGGGTGGTCGGGAACAGGGTGCCCGGCGGGAGTTCGACATCGAACGTGCTCGGCAGGGTGAAGGTCGCGGTGCCCCCCGCGTCCGCGGCGCTTAACGAGGCAACGCCGCGCAACTCCTCCGTCACCTCGCCGTCGCGGACATCGCGGACACGAAACCGGAAGCTCAGGCCATCCTTGGCCTCCCAAGCCGCGTAGGACCAAGCGGTATCCGACTGGCCACCTTCGGCGAATTCGATCCGCAGCAGCGTCTGGTTCTCCACCGCCCATCCGTCGCAGGTGTCGGTGAACTGGTACCGAACCGCGCCCCGTGCCCCGGCGATGCCGGAGCTGCCCGCCGCCGACCCCAGGTCGATGCTGTAGGTCGCCGTGTGGCCGACCAGGTCCGCCGCCCCTTGCGCCGCGAAAGGCATACCAAGAGCGCAGGAAAGGACGACGGCGAAACCTAGCCGCCGCACCTGCTCGCAACCAGGGATTCCCAAGTCTTCGGCCGACATGGCGCGCACCTTACGCCGCCGGTCCGTCTCTGTCCACACCGAGGGGCCGACCGTGGAAGAAAGATCCCGGCTCGGCAAGCACATCCCGGCAAAATCCGCCGCCTGCACGATGAAGTTGGACCGAACCCACCCGCAATTCATTGATATTTAACCATTATGCGTTGGCATGGCGATTGCTGAGAGACCGATAAGGCCCCCTCCCGGTGCCGACCGCCGAGCGCGAGGAAAGGAGTTCACGTGTCTTTCGAACGAAGCAAGCCCAAGCAAGCTAACTTGGGCGCCAGCCGCGACCTCGATCTGGTGAGTCGTGTGAGCGAGGCCCTCAGCCTGCTCGCGGAGGACCGCCCATCAGACCAGTCTCACGACAACGCCCCCAGCCATCGGGCGGCAAGCCTCGCCCTGGCCGCGGCAATGGAGGCGGAAAGGCGCCTTCGGGAACAGGAGAACCGGATCGCGGCACTGGAAAGCCTGGCCGCAAGCGACCCTCTGACGGGCCTGCTCAATCGCCGCGGTTTCGAGGATGTCCTGACCCGCGCATTGGCCGCGGCGAGACGCTATGGCGAGACCGGCATCGTCTTGCTGATCGATCTGGACGAATTCAAGCAGGTCAACGACACCCACGGGCACACGGCCGGCGACGCGGTGCTCAGGCGAGTCGCCGAACTGCTCGACCGCAGCGTTCGGAGCAGCGACAGCGTCGCCAGGCTGGGTGGCGACGAGTTCGCCGTGCTGATGTCGCGGCTTCCGGACGGGGACGGCCGGCGTCGCGCACGCGCGCTCGAACGCCGGCTCAACCGCTTGACCATCGAATATGACGACGGGCTCATTCCGGTATATGCGAGCCTGGGCGTTGTCGCCTTCGATGGAACGGAGGATGCGCTAAGCCTTCTCAAGCAGGCCGATTCCGCCATGTACGACCGGAAACGGACGAAGCCGGGATCGCGCGACGTTGGAAAGTCGTCGCCCCCGCTCGATCTCGCGCGCACGTTCCCGAGCCTCGAGGTGGTCGCCTCGTCGAATCCGTTCGACCGGTCGGAACCGGCACTTCACTGGAGCCGGGCGAAGGCCGCTCGCCGGCAGCAAATAGGAGCGGCCCGACCGTGAAAATAGACCGGGCCCACCCCATCATCGATGCCGGCAGCGCGAGCCAGGAGGCGGCACGAGACCTGGTGACCCGCACCCCCGGCGAGGCCGCTACCCAAACCAATGGGGTACCAGGCGAGCCGACAACCGCTTCTCCGCTCCATCGGGTCGTCGGGGAGGCCAGCGTTCGCGACATTTCGCCGCGGCAGATGGCGGAGCTCAGCCTCGACCTCTACGTTGCCGGCATTCTGTCCTGGGAGGAATATGCGCTGCTGGGCTTTCAGCCGGAACTGCATCCGGCCTACGACCGTACGATCGGCGCGCTGACCGGAAGGGCGGCACAACCCGACCAACCGCAGGACCATCTGTACGTATGGCGGGAGAGGCTGGCCTTCGAACGCCGATATAGTGCCGACCGGCCACAACTCATCGCGCGCACCCAGCGCATCGTCCAAGTCCTGGAACAGATCGAAACGCCCAAGAACGTGGCCGCTTGAGCTAGCTATTGCGGTGGCGTCCCGCCACGGCCCTTCTTGGGCTTTGGAAGGTCGATTTTGATATGCAGATCCCGGAGCTGCTCCGGTCGCACGGTGGACGGCGCCCCCATCAGCAAGTCCTGGGCCTGCTGGTTCATGGGGAACATGATGACCTCCCGCAGATTGGCCTGGTCCGCGATCAGCATCACGATACGGTCGATGCCCGGGGCCGAGCCGCCATGCGGCGGCGCGCCGTACTTGAAGGCGCTGAGCATGCCGCCGAACTTGGTCTCGACCACCTCGGGACCGTATCCCGCGATCTCGAACGCCTTGTACATGATGTCGGGACGGTGGTTCCGGATCGCGCCGCTGGACAGCTCCACCCCGTTGCAGACGATGTCGTACTGGTAGGCCAGAACCTCCAGCGGGTCCTTGGTTTCGAGCGCCTCGAGGCCGCCCTGCGGCATCGAGAAGGGGTTGTGGCTGAACTCGACCTGGCCGGTGTCCTCGTTGAGCTCATACATGGGATAGTCGATGATCCAGCAGAAATCGAACCGGCCGTCGGCGCGCAATTCCAACTCGTCGCAGATGCGTTCGCGGACAACGCCGGAGAACTTCTCGGCATTCTTTTTGTCGGCGCAGACAAAGAACACGGCATCGCCATCACCGACGCCGGTCGCCTGACGGATGGCGGCCACGCGGTCGGCCTCCAGATTGTTGGCGATGGCGCCCTTGGCTCCTTCCTCGGCGAACACGACATACCCCAGGCCGCCCTGCCCTTCAGCACGCGCCCAGTCGTTAAGCTTGTCGAAGAAGCTGCGCGGTTTGGCGCCGGCACCCTTGGCGGGCACCGCACGAACGATCGCACCCTTTTCGATGTTGCGGGCGAACAGGCCAAAACTGCCGCCACGGAAATGCTCAGTCACGTCGGCCATGACGATGGGATTGCGAAGATCCGGCTTGTCCGAGCCGTACCTCAGCATGGAGTCGGCAAAGGTGATGCGCGGAAACGGCGGCCTGGTAACCGTCCGGCCGTCGGCGAATTCCTCGAACACGCCGGCGAGGACGGGCTCGATGGCGGCGAAGACATCCTCCTGCGTGACGAAGGCCATCTCGAAGTCGAGCTGATAGAACTCGCCCGGCGTCCGGTCGGCGCGGGCGTCCTCGTCGCGGAAGCAGGGCGCGATCTGAAAATAGCGGTCGAAGCCCGAAACCATGATCAGCTGCTTGAACTGCTGGGGCGCCTGCGGCAGCGCGTAGAACTGTCCGGGATGAATCCGGCTGGGAACCAGGAAGTCGCGCGCGCCCTCCGGCGAGCTGGCCGTGAGGATCGGGGTCTGGAACTCGATGAACCCCTGCTCGATCATGCGCCGCCGGATGCTGGCGATGATCTGGTTGCGCAGGACGATATTGGCGTGCATCGCCTCGCGCCGAAGATCGAGGAACCGATAGCGCAGGCGGATGTCGTCGGGGTAGTCCGCGTCCCCATAAACCTGCATGGGCAAGGTGTCGGCCGGGGAATCGATTTGAAACTCCTCGACCGTGAGCTCCACCTCGCCGGTCGGAAGATTGGGGTTCACCGTTTCCGACGAACGCTCGACGACCGTGCCCGTGACGGTGACCACGCTCTCGGGCCGAACCCCCTCCACGGCCTTGAACCGAGGGTTCGAGACGTCGGCGACGCACTGGGTCAGGCCGTAATGATCGCGGAGATCGACGAACAGGAGGTTGCCGTGGTCGCGCTTGCGATGAACCCAGCCGGAGAGGCGAACCTGCTGGCCCGCATGGGCCAAACGCAATTCGCCACAGGTATGGGTACGGTAAGGATGCATCGGCAACTCCTGTCGAGTTTGGATGTCAGGCGTGGAACCGGCCTGATCACGGCGGCAGGAAACGGCCGCCAAGGCGCGCCACAGCACACCGAAGCGCGCCGTTTGTCAAGCGTCGGTCCGTACAGTTCGGCCATACGCGACCGGGCGCGAGCCCGCTGGCGATCAGTCGGGCCGCGATTGCGACGGAATTGGCCATTGCGGCGGTTTTCTGATAGCCTTTCATTTGGAGAGTAGGCCGCGCGCCGATGGTAGGATCGCACGAGAGAGGAAAACGGCATTCCAGCATGAGTGGTATGCAGTTCAGCGACGAGCCCAAGACGGTGGCGCTGCATCCACGGGAACCGGCACCCGATGACGCCGGTTCCCTGATGCGGTCGTATTCCCACGCGGGCCCGACGGACCTTCTGCTGGAAATCGGACGTATTGCCCATGTCGGTTTCTGGACACGCGACCTGACGTCGGAGGTGATGCATCTGTCCGACGAAGTCTTCCGCATCTATGGTTTCTTTCCGTGCATGGCCGCGGCCCGGTCCGGCACCACCGTCCCGGTGGACGCCGTCGTCGAGCGCCTGCATCCGGCCGACAAGCCCGCCGTTCTGAGCGCCATCGAAAAGGCCGTTCGGAGCCTGGGCGCCTTCGAGATCCATCATCGGATCCTGAGAGCGGACGGATCCGAGCGCCTCGTCGTCTCGCGGGGCGAGGCGGTTGCAGGCCCCGATGGCCGGCCCGTTGCCGTTCGCGGAACCCTGCAGGACGTCACCGAGCAGCGGCGGGTCGAGGAGGAGCTTCGATACCGCGCCGAGTTCCAGCGCCTGATCGCCCAGATCTCCACGCGCTTCATCAATCTGGTGGCGGACAAGATCGACGGCGAGATCGATCGGGCGCTGGCCGAAATCGGCGTGTTCGCGGGCGTGGACCGGAGCTATGTCTTCCAATTCTCGGAAGATCGCCTCACCGTCTCCAACACCCACGAATGGTGCCGGCCGGGCGTTCCCAGCTGCAAGGCGCGCCTTCAGAAGCTGCCGGTCGAATCCATGCCCAACGCCATGAAGCGCCATCTCAAAGGCGAGGTTGTGCTGATCGAGCGGATGGCCGATCTGACGCCGGAATGGAAACAGGACAAGGCCGAGTTCAAAAGGGAAGGCATTCAATCCCTGCTCTGCGTGCCGTTGAATTGTGCGGAAACGGTCTTCGGTTTCGTCGGCTTCGACTCGGTACGCAAGGAAAAGAAATGGCCGGTGGACGATGTCGCGCTGCTGAGGCTTGTGGGTGAAGCGTTCGCGAACGCCCTTGTCCGCCGCCAAACGGAGCGACGCTTGCGAGAGAGCGAAGACCGCTATCGAACCGTGTTCCATGCGGCCGAGGACTCGATGTTTCTCATCGATGCGGACGAAGAGGACATCATCGATGCCAACGCCGCGGCGACCCGGGTGTATGGCTTCACCCGCGAAGAGTTCCAGCGGCTGAGAAAGGTCGATCTCTCGGCGGAACCGTCGCGCACGCGGCAGACCACGGCCCAGCGCAGCCGCTATGTCGCCACCCGGTACCACCGCAAGAAGGACGGCAGCCTGTTTCCGGTCGAGGTGTGGAGCAGTTGTTTTCGCAGCCGAGGCCGCCTTTTGCAGATGGTCTCGATCGAGGATTTGAGTGAACGCCACCGGATCGAGGAGGCCATCCGGGAAAGCCGCCGCACGCTTCAAACCCTTATCGACGCGACGGAAGACACGGTGATGCTTCTCGATACGACGGGAACCATCCGCGTGATCAACCTCGCCGGCGCCCGGCATATGTCTAAAACTCCGCCCGACGTCGTGGGGCGGCGCATCGAGGAAACCTTCCCCCTGGATCAGGCGCGCGCGATCTCACGCCTGGTGGAGGAGGTGATTGCCACCGGAAAGCCCCTTCGCCAAGAAGTGGAACGATCCGACCGATGGCTCGAATACGACATTCATCCGGCCGATGAGCTGGCCGGAAAGAAGGTTGCCACGGTCTACATCCGCGACATCACGACCCGCCGCCGCGCCGAGGAGGCCCTTCGACTCAGCGAGCAGCGATTCCGCGCCATACTCGACCATTCTCCGACCGCCATCTACCTGAAGGACAACGAGGGTCGGTATGTGCTGGTGAACAGACGCTTCGTGGAGAGTTTCGGCCTCGACCGAGAACCCATCGGCGAGACGGCCTTCGCCTTCCAGCGACGCGAGCTGGCGGAGGCGATCCGAAAACAGGACCGAAAGGTTCTCACCTCAGGCAAGCCGATGACCATCGAGCGTGAGATGCCGCACCCGAACGGAGAGGTTCGCAACGAAGTGAGCACCAAGTTTCCGATCTTCGGCCCGTCCGGCATGGTCACCGGGGTCGGCGGCATCACCACGGACATCACCGACCTGAAGGCGGCGGAACGGAAGGCCCACGAGCTCGAGGTGGCGCTGGCCCACGTCTCGCGCCTGAGCACGATGGGCGAGATGGCCACGGGCTTCGCCCATGAGCTGAACCAGCCCCTGGCCGCCATCAACAATTATGTCCAGGGCATCATTCATCGCTTCGCCGCCAACGACATCTCGCGGGAGGAGATGACGTCGGTCCTCGAACGCGTGTCCCAACAGGCCCGGCGCGCCGGCGATATCATCCGACGTATCCGCCTGTTCGTGCGCAAGGAGGAACCGGAGACCGCGCCCATGGATCTCAATGCCGCGATCCGGGACGCCGTCGACCTGCTCAACAGCGAAGCGCCGCGGCATGAGCTGACGATCGACCTCCACCTCGATGAATCGCTTCCCGCCGTCGAGGCGGACGCCGTTCAAATCCAGCAGGTGGTGCTGAACCTCGCCCGCAACGGGATCGACGCGATGGACGAAACGCAAGCCGAGACGCGCCGGCTGACCATCCGCACCGGCCGGCATCGCGACGGTGTCGAGGTTCGGGTCGAGGACACCGGCTCCGGGCTGACCGAAGAGATACGCGCCCGCCTGTTCGAACCCTTCTTCACGACGAAACGAACGGGCATGGGAATGGGCCTTCTGATCTGCCGCTCCATCATCGAGGCGCATGGCGGCCGGGTTTCGGTTTCCGCGAGAGGCCCGAGGGGGGCGGTCTCGCGTTTCACGCTCCCCACGGCCCAGATACGAGACGGTTCGCGGGCTCGATGATCGCGCGGCGACATCCCGCCATAAGAACGGATGAACCGCGTTCGCGGGGACTCACACAAGTGAGAGGCGCCAAACGCAACACGTAAAGGTCGGCGAAAGACCCAATGGACAACACGCGCAGATTCCATTCCCTGGTTACGAGATGTCCGGCCGATGGGCGTTTGAGCCGGCCCTCCTCCCAGGATCGAGCCCCCAAGAGCCCAGGAGCTCCCGTGGACGAACCGTCCGCGCAACCCGCCAAGATCTTCCTGGTGACGACGGACGCGCAGACCAGCCGACGCGTGCGCGGAGCGCTCGCAAACACGGACCTCGAGCTTCACGTCATCGACAATCGAGCTTTGCTCATGCACGCGGACAGCGAGTCAGGGCCGGACGCCCTGCTCGTCGACATTCTTGGCGACGGCGCCGGCCTCTCCGAACTGACGGCAATGCGCAAGCTCCCGGGAATGGCGGACCTGCCGTTCATCGCGCTCGTTGACGCGGAGGACGGCGACAAAAGGGTGCAGGCGCTGCTCGCCGGCGCCGACGACTGTCTTTCGAAGCCCCTCGACGGACCCGTTCTGGCATCCGTTCTCGGGGCCTGGGGGCGGCTTGGCCGAAGGCCAGCCATGCCGGTGGCCCCCAAGGCCACACAGGCAGAAGACAACCCCTTCCGGCGGACCTTCGAGAGCGCCGCGACGGGCACGGCGATTCTCCACAAGGACGGCCACTTCCTGTTCGTCAATCGCGCTCTTTGCGATCTGTTGGGCTATTCGGAGACCGAGTTGCGGGGGATGACGCACTGGCAGGTCCTGCATACCGAAGACCACGCCCCGCAGGCGGAGCAGAATGCGATCGAGCAGACAGGCGACGACAGCGTTCAGCTCGAACTCCGGTACATCCGCAAGGACGGAAAGACGATCTGGGTGATCGTCAACATCGCTTGCGTTCGAAACCAGGCAGGCGAGCTGGCATACGAGATCTACCAGTTTCACGACATCACAAAGCGCAGGGAGGCGGAAGGTGCGCTGAGAGCCAGCGAAGAGCGCTTTCGAAACCTTACGGAAAGCACCTCCGACTGGGTCTGGGAAGTCGATCGAAGCGGCACCTACACCTATGTGAGCCCACGGGTCCGGGAGATCCTTGGTTTTGATCCGCGTGAGGTGGTCGGCAAGACGCCGAAGGACCTCATGCCCGCGGAGGAGGCCCGCGGCGCCGGCCGTGAGTTGATGCACCGCCTCGATTCCGGCAAACCGATCAAGGAGCTCGAAAAGGTCAATCTCCGCAAGGACGGGTCGCGCATCGTCCTTGAAACCAGCGCCGTGCCTTTCTTCGCGCCCGACGGGGCGTTATCGGGATATCGCGGCGTGGATCGCGACATCACGGAAAGAAAACTGGCGGAGCGCAAGGCCCGCAAGCTGGAGGACGACCTGGCCCATGTCTCACGCCTGAGCACCATGGGAGAGATGGCCGCGGGTTTCGCCCATGAACTCAACCAGCCACTCACGGCCATCAACAACTATGCCCTCGGCTGCCTGCGCCGGCTCACCTCGGGCCAATTCAAGCCCGACGAACTGAAACAGGTGCTCGAACTGATCTGCGAGCAGGCCCAGCGCTCGGGTGTGGTGATTCGCCGAATCCGGGCGCTGATCAGGAAAGAAGCGTCGGATCGCAGCCCGATCGACCTCAACGCCGCCATTCGGGACGCCGTGAGCCTTCTGCGAAGCGAGGCGGTGATGTCCAACGTGACCCTGAGCCTCGATCTCGCGGAGACGCTTCCCGCGGTTGTCGGAGATCCGGTCGAGATACAGCAGGTCGCCCTGAATCTCGCCCGCAATGCCTTCGAGGCAATGGCCGATATCGACCCGGAAAAGCGGGAATTGCGGGTCCGCACCGCGGTCGCCGCCGACGGCAAGGCCGAGGTTTCCGTCACCGACACCGGCCCCGGTATCGATCCCGAGATCTTGCCGCAGCTTTTCGACACCTTCTTCACGACCAAGAACACCGGCCTTGGGATCGGATTGTCCATCTGCCGCTCCATCGTACAGGCGCATGGCGGCACCCTTTCGGTGGACAGTTCCGGAGACGCCGGCACGACCTTCCGCTTCACGCTTCCCGCCGCGGACGCCCGACCCACCTCTCCGTGAGGCGTCTCGATTTGGGCGATTGCCTTCACCGGCTGTTTCTGTATAATAAGAACAAATAAGGAACATTTAGGCCGCCATGAAGATCGACTATGTGGAGCTGCCGGCGACCGACCTCGCCGCGATGAAGGCATTTTACGGCGCGGCGTTCGCCTGGACCTTCGAGGATTGGGGCCCTGAATACATGGCCTTCTCCAATTCCGGCCTCGAAGGCGGCTTTCGCAGGACGGACGCCCCGCCGCCGCGTGGCGGCGCGCTGGTCATCCTCTACGCGGAGGATTTGGAGGCCGCCGAGAAGGCGGTCACGGAAGCCGGCGGCGAGATCACGGAACGCCACGAATTCCCGGGCGGGAGGCGGTTCCACTTCGCCGATCCGTCGGGGAACGAACTCGCCGTTTGGACGAAGGCATAAGATGCCCTCGGGCGGATCGGAATCTTAGGAAGCGTCCTCCTGGAGGGGACAGCCGCAGATCGGGCAGGACGTCACTTGGGCGACGAGAGCGCGAACCTCGGCCCGGCTGACATCGACGCCTTTCCCGGACAACTCCTCGAGGACCGCGTCGAGGAGCTCGGCGTGATAGGCGGGCGACCCGCAAGCCTCGCGAATGGCCTGCTCTTCGGCCGGCGTCGCCGGGCGAACGGTGAAGGCGTGCCCCCGACCCGCGGGCACGACCAGGGCGACCAAGGCGGCGACCCCGGCCGACAGGGCGCGGCGGCGACCGACATGCTTTGCGTGAGCCATTCCTTGCTCCAGACCTTTCGACGTCACGGGCGAAGTGTATCGCGGTCGGGGGGCGAAAACCAGCACCACCGGCCCTTTGCCGAAAGAAGGATTCCGTGTATAGCTCCCGGCCATGACACTGATCGCCGACACTCCGACCCTGGCCGCATTCTGCAAGCGGCAGAAAGGGTGTGATTTCATTACCATCGACACCGAATTCGTCAGGGAACGAACCTACTGGCCGAGGCTGTGTCTGCTTCAGATCGGAGGCGAAGGCGAGGCCGCGGCCGTCGACGCCCTGGCCGACGGCATCGATCTGTCCCCCTGTTTCGAGCTTTTGGCGCGCCGCTCGCTGCTGAAGGTCTTCCACGCCGGAAGGCAGGATCTCGAGATCTTCTATCACATCACGGGAAAGCTGCCGGCCCCCGTGTTCGACAGCCAGATCGCGGCCATGGTGTGCGGATTCGGCGATGCCGCGGGCTATGAGACCCTGGTCGCGCGGCTGACGAAAGCCAGGATCGACAAGTCCTCCCGCTTCACCGACTGGGCCGCCCGCCCGCTGACCAAGCGCCAGATCACCTATGCGCTGGCCGACGTGACGCATCTGCGCAACGTCTATGAAAAGCTTCGGCGCCGTCTGGACAAAAACGGGCGCGGAGAGTGGCTAGCCGAGGAAATGGCCGTGCTGACGGCGCCGGAAACCTACAACATCCTGCCGGAGGATACCTATCGACGGATCAAGACGCGCGGCGCGACGCCGCGCTTCCTCGCCATCCTGAGGGAGGTCGCGGCCTGGCGGGAGAGAGAGGCGCAGCGGCTTGACGTTCCCCGAAACCACATGCTGCGCGATGACGCCCTGGTGGAGATCGCCCACCATGTCCCGGCAAACCCGGAAGAGCTGGGCCGGGTCCGGGGACTGAGTCGCCGTATGGCGGACGGCGCCGCGGGCGCCGCCCTCCTCAAGGCGGTGAGACGCGGACAGGCGATTCCAGACGCGGATTGTCCGGCGGTGCCGGCCAGGCCGGATCTGCCGCGGGGGATCGGCCCGGTTTCCGAGTTGCTCAAGGTGCTGCTGAAAATGCAGTGCGACCACCATGGCGTGGCCCAGAAATTGATCGCCTCCTCCTCCGACATCGACCTGCTCGCAGCCCATGGTGAGGAGGCGGACATTCCCGCGCTTCGCGGCTGGCGCCGGGAGGTGTTCGGCGAGGAGGCCCTTCGCCTGCGGCGCGGAGAACTGGCGCTCAAGGTTGACGGCCGCCGGCTGAAGACCGTTCGCGCACCGAAATCACCGCCCGCGAAGGAAAAGTAGGCTACTTCGGACGCGATTGACCTCGTGCTTCGACGAACTCAGGATGAGGTCAATTATTTCAATGTCTTACCTCGTCCTGAGCAGCCGCCGAAGGCGGCGTGTCGAAGGACGAGGCAAGGCAGGTCGACGATATCTTCATCGGGCGTCAGGCGATCTCCGGCTTCAGCCCCATTCGCCGGGCCAGCGACTCGAGCCGCCGGGTGACCGCCTCGCTGAAGAAGACGTCCCGATTCTCCGGGAGCTCCAGGACAAGGCTGTCCCCGCCGACGCGAAGGCGGGTGCGCGGGAGCAGTCCGGGAGCGCCGCCCGACAACGTGTGCGCCAACCGCAAGGCCCGCCCGACGGTGACCGCGCGCAACAGCGTTTCCTCATCGATGAGCCTGCGCGCCGGCTCGACCAGCGGCAGGTCGATGTCGCCGCCATAGCGGACATAGACCGCGATCGCGAGAACGATCCTGTTCATATGGGTCAGCCCCGCATAGGGAAGGCGCAGGACCCGGTTGAAGGCGTTCTCGGCCCGGTAGTCGGGATGCACGCTCCAGGCGATATCGCTGAGAAGGCAGGCGGCCAGGCGCAGCCGCGCCTGCGCCGCCTGCTCGCCGTTGAACAAGGGTGCCATCCAGGTCAGAATCTCCTCGCCATGGAGACTGAAGCGGCCGCTCCGCTCGGCGTGGCTGGAGCAGCCGGCGATCAGGGGATCCTGAGCGCGCATCGTCTCGGGCAGACACTGCAGCATCTTGCCCTCGCGCATGCCGAAACCCGAGAACACCAGGCGCCCGGGCCGCGCGGCGGCGAGCAAGGCGTCGAGAACCACGGCCGCGTAAGGGAGCGTTTCGAGACGGCGGCGGGAGATGCCCGGAACACGTTTCCAGGAATCGCTGCTGAGCCGCGAAACGACGCGGACCAGGGCCGACGCCTCCGACCGGTCGAGAGAAAAATTGTCGATGACATGGAGCGGCCAAGCCGTCTGCTCCAGGAACACCCGGGCGACCGCCCGCCAGGCACCGCCGGCCGCGTAGAGGCAGCGTCCGGACAGCTGATCCAGCCAGTCGAGGCGTTCCATCTCCCTGGCGACGAGGCTCGCCGCCTGCTTCGGCGTGCGGGCGCTGCGGGACAGCCGCAGATGCCCGAAAGGCAGGGTCGCGTAGGTCCCGAAGCTGCCGGCGTTCAGGACAACGAGATCGAGGCTGCCGCCCCCGATATCGCCGAGCAGGCCGTCGGCATCCGGCACTCCGCTGAGCAGGCCGAGGGCGGAGAGGCGCGCCTCCTCCGCACCGTCGATCACATCGACATGGCATGAAAACCGCTTCTCGATCTCGGCCACGAAGTCGCGGCCGTCGGCGGCCTCGCGGACGGCCGCGGTGGCGACAAGCTCAAGGCGCTCGACCCCCATGGCCTCGGCAAGGCGCACGAAACGCGCCATGGTGCCCAGCGCACTGGCCACGCCATCGGGGTTCAGCCGCCCCGTCTCGGCAAGATCCCGGCCAAGCTCGCACTGCGCCTTCTCATTGAAGAGCGGAAAGGGCAGCCGGGTCGGCACCTCGTAGACCACCAGGCGCACCGTGTTCGAGCCGATATCGACGACCGCGATGCGTCCGTTCGCCATGTGCCCCCCAAGTATCCAAACGCGGCCGCATCATACCCCCTGCGCGCCGGCGGGAGAACATTCAGTATCGGGACCTTTTCCGGGTCCGGGGAACCGGCCGGGACCAAAAAAGCGCACTCAGCGCACTCTGTGTATTTGCGTGGCGGTCGGAATCGGCCTATTTTCAACGGAGAAAGGTTGAGCCTGGGAAGAGATATGGGGCCCGACCAGCGCTGAACCCTTGCCATCCACGAGACGGAGGGCCGGAGCGGCGACGCCCCTCGCCACAAAAGGAATCCATGAGCACGGAAACCGAGTTGAGGCTGACATTTCGGCCCGAAGACCTGCCCAAGCTGAAGAACGCCGCCATGCCGAGGAGCCGCGCCAGGGAACGGATTCAGACCCAGCGCATCACGAGCGTTCTCTTCGACACCGCGGACCAACAGCTGTGCCGGCAGAACATTCTGCTGGAAGTGCGCAAGCGTGGTGACCGATATGTCCAGAAGGTCCGTGCGAACGGCAGCCGCATCAACGGCGTGAACGTCTACAAGGAATGGGAGAATCCGGTCCCCTCCGAGGAACCCGTGCTGGCCGCCATCGCCGATCTCGACCTCAGGCGGCTTGCCACGCCCGGCAATGGGGCGGACCTGGTGCCGGCGGTCCGTTCCGATCTGAACCGAACAACCCGTATCCGCAAGTTCGACGAGGGCGAAATCGCCATTCAGATCGACACCGGCAGCATGAACGCGGGCACCGCGGCCGAGCCCGTGGCCGAGCTAACGCTGCGGCTCCGCGCCGGCTTGCCCAACCTGCTTTTTCGATTTGCCCGCGAACTGCAGGAAGCGATTCCGTTGCGGGTGCCCCCCTCGGGCTCGAACGCGCTCGCGTTTTCGCTTCTCTCGGGAGAAGAGCCGAAATGGCGAAAAAGCGGCAAGCTCGAAATCGACGAGAACGGCGCCGTCGAGGACGCGCTGATCAGCATCGTGCGCCACTGCCTGGATCATCTGCAAGGCAACGAGGAGTGCCTCCTCTCCTCGGACCATCCCGAGGGTGTCCATCAGATGCGCGTGGCCATGCGGAGACTGCGCTCGGGGCTTCGCAATTTCCGCGCCGTGCTGCCGCCGGGCCAGTACGATCATCTGGTCGGCGAACTGCGCTGGATAACCAAAGAGCTGGCCGACGCCCGCGACCTCGATGTCTTCACCGAGGAAATCGTCGGCCCGGTCGCCGAGCGGTTTCCCGACGCCGCCGGCTTTGAGCGGCTGAACGGCCGGCTCGCCGAGAACCGCGTGGAAGCCCGCGCGGCGGCGCGGGAGGCCATCGCCAGCAAACGCTACGCCCGTTTCGTCCTCGATACACGCGCCTGGATCACCGACCGGGCGTGGCGGAATCAGGCGGTCACGGAGGAATCGGCCTGGCTGTTTCGGCCGATATCGGAGCTTTCCAACGTCCTTCTGCGCAAACGCTTCAAGAAGGTGCGCAACATGGGGCGTCAGTTCGACGAGCTCCCGGAAGAGGAACGCCATCAGCTTCGCATCGAGGTCAAGAAACTTCGATACGCTGTTGATTTTTTTAGCTCATTATACGGGCGGGGACGCGTCAAGGCGTTCGTCGAGCGGATGCAGAAGCTCCAGGACGGGCTGGGCTACATGAACGACGTGGTGGTCGCGGGGTCGTTGCTGGAGCGGCTGCAGAACGAGGAGAACGGCCCCGACGGGGTCCATATTCGCGAGGCCGCCGCCTTCGTCCTGGGTTGGCATACGCAGGCCGCGGTCGAGGCCCAGAAACACCTGTCGGAAGACGTCGCCGACTTCATCGCGAGCAAGCCCTTCTGGACCGGGTAAAACGGCCCTGGCGTCAAGTGCAAGATGACGTGACGTCATGGCCAGCGCGTGGCCGGGCATTCGCCCTCCCCGTCACTCGACGCCGGTGAGGTCCTTCATCGCCGCGGCCAGGCCGGGCGCGCTCGCGGCCAGCGCGTTGCCCCGACGCAGCCCGTCGCCATCGAGAAAGTCGCTGGTCCAGCCGCCCGCCTCGCGGATGAGGGCGAGGCCAGCCAGACAATCCCATGAATTAATGTGATGCTCGAAATATCCGATGTAGCGTCCTGACGCGATGTAGGATAGAGCCAGCGCGGCGGAGCCGTTGCGCTGGAACATCCCCCCCTCATGGAGCAGACGGCCGAGGACGTCCAGGGTCGGTCCCGGCTCCCGCCGCGTCGAATATCCGACGCAGACCACGCCGTCCCGGAAGCTCGTCGCCGGCGACGGCTTGATGGGCCGTCCGTTGACATGGGCGCCGTGCCCGCGGCGGGCGACGAACATCTCCTCGGCATTCGGATCGTAGACCACGCCGATCTCGATCTCCCCGCCGAGGACGAAGGCGACGGACACGCTCCAGACCGGAATACCGTTGACGAAGCAGTCCGTGCCGTCGATGGGGTCGACGACCCAGATCCCCCGCACGCCACCCTCCGCATTTGCCGCGCCGGTCTCCTCGCCGAAGAACCCGTCCTCTGGAAACAACGCCGCCAAGCGTTCGCGGATCAGGGCCTCGACCGCCTCGTCGGCCTGGCTGGTGATGTTCTGAACCCCCTTCGACCGGACTTCGAGCTTCTCGTGGTCGCGGAATTGCCGCAGCGCGAGCTGGCCGCCATCCCGCGCAAGGGTCTGGGCGGCGTGAAGCCGCCGGACGATCTCGTGGTCAGCCATGGCCCCGCCTTTCCGCTCCCATCACATCCCCGCAAATCGACTCAGGTCCCGGCCCCCCTTTCCAAGGGCGAGAAACGACGGAACCGGCCCGCGAGGGATATGGTCTAAGAATTTGTGGTGTACCAAAGCATGACAAAAATATTACAGTTTTATGACAGGGGGGAGAGCTTTGTCGGTGCTCGTTGCCCGCAACCCACTCCCTACCCGTGAGCCGGCCGGAAGCGGCGTCCAAGACGCGCCCCGGCCCGAAGGCTCAAAAAAAGCAGAGGAGGTTATGGAGATGACATCAAAAGGCCGGATTCGTGCCGTCATGATTGCCGCCGTTGCCGCCCTTTCGGCAACGCGGCGGACAAGCTGACGCTCTATTGCAGCCCGCAGATCGAGTGGTGCCAGCTGGTCATCAAGGAGTTCACGAAGGCCACCGGCATCGAGGTGGCGATGACCCGCAAGAGCTCGGGCGAGACCTTCGCCCAAATCAAGGCCGAGCGCAAAAACCCGAAGGGCGACGTCTGGTGGGGCGGCACCGGCGACCCGCACCTTCAAGCCGCCGAGGAAGAGCTGACGGTGGAGTACAAGTCGAAGCTGTTCGACAAGCTGCACCCGTGGTCGCAGAAACAGGCGGAACAGGCCGGCTACAAGACGGTCGGCATCTACATGGGCGCGCTGGGGTTCGGCTATAACACCGAACTCCTGGCCAAGAAGGGCCTGCCCGAGCCCAAATGCTGGAAGGACCTGATCAAGCCCGAATACAAGGGCGAGGTCCAGATCGCCAATCCGAACTCGTCCGGCACCGCCTATACGACCCTGGCCACGATGGTTCAGCTGTTCGGCGAGGAAGGCGGCTTCGAGTTCATGAAGGGCCTGCACAAGAACGTCAACCAGTACACCAAGTCGGGCTCGGCGCCCATCAAGGCGGCGGCGCGCGGCGAGACGACCATCGGCATCGTCTTCCTGCACGACGTGGTGACGCAGGCGGTCAAGGGCTTCCCCATCAAGGCCGTGGCGCCGTGCGAGGGTACCGGCTACGAGATCGGTTCCATGAGCATCATCAAGGGTGCCCGCAACATGGAATCGGCGAAAACATGGGTGGATTGGGCGCTGAGCCCCGACGCCCAGAAGCTGATGCCGGAGGCCAAGGCCTATCAGGTGCCATCGAACATGAGCGTCGACCCGCCGAAAGAGGCGCCGAAGGTCGATCAGATCAAGCTGATCGACTACGACTTCGCCAAATACGGTTCCTCGGCCGAGCGCAAACGCCTGCTTGCCAAGTGGGACAAGGAAGTCAAGGCGCTGCCGCGTTAATCGAACGCCACGCGCAAGGATAATCCGCAGTGAACAGAACCGTCGTTCTGTGGCTTGCCGTCGGTTGGATTGGTTTCGCGATCCTTCCCTGGTACGCCATAGACGACGGTTTCTGGACCATGGCCTGGTTCGACGGTTACGTCACCGACGTCGACTACGCGCCGGGCCTTTTTGTCGCCCTGTTCCTGGGTCGGGAATGGCTGATCCCCATCGGACTGGCGCTGCTGGCACCCCTGGCCGTCATCAACCGTCCGAAGATGGATCCGCTGTTTTCGGTGGTGCTTCTCGGCGCCGGCGGCTTCGGCATGGCTTACACCATCCTGCAGGGATTCACCGTCGGTCTGGTTGGCTGGAACTGGGAATTCCTGGACGCATGGTTCGGCGCGATCGAGGTCCGCCAGTTCGGCATGGGGTACGGCTCGCTTCTGGTGATCGGCGCCTTCCTGTTTCTGTTTGCGCAAGGAATCGCGGCCCGCGGCGCCATCAACGGCGACGTTTTCGTGGTCGGATCCATCTCGCTGGTTATCGCGCTGGTCACCGCCTTCATCTTTTTTCCGGTCTCGCGGATCCTGGTCAGCGCGGTGCAGGACAACGACGAGAACTTCGCGCCCGGCCAATTCGTCGACAAGCTGTTCAGCCACGACATCTGGGGGCTGGATTGCCTGACCAGTTCGGTCGGCTGCGGCGTTGCCTGGAATTCCCTTACCTTGGCCGTCTTGACCGGCGCCGGAACGACACGGCTTTCGCCCTGGTCGTGACCCGCACGGGTTTTCCCGCGAAAAAGCTGCTTCGCGTCCTGACCGTCCTGCCGATCATCACGCCGCCCTTCGTGATCTCGTTGGCCATCATCCTGCTGTTCGGCCGGTCGGGCGCGGTGACCACCTCCATCGAATTCGTTACCGGTTTTTCACCGGGGCGCTGGATATACGGCCTGCCGGGCGTGTGGTTCGCGCAGATGCTGTCCTTCACGCCCATTGCCTTTCTGATCATGATCGGCGTGGTTCGAGGCGTCAGCCCGGCCATGGAGGAAGCGTCCCAGACCCTGCGCGCCGACCGCTGGAAAACCTTCACGACCGTAACCCTGCCATTGATCCGCCCCGGCCTGGCCAACGCCTTCCTGATCGGCTTCATCGAGGGCATGGCCGACTTCGGCAACCCGCTGGTGCTCGGTGGTGACTTCGAGGTTCTATCGACCTCCATTTTCTACGCCATCGTCGGTGCCCAGAACGATCAGGCCCGAGCCGCCGTGCTGGCCCTTGTCCTGCTGTGCTTCACGCTGTCGGCCTTTTTCGTGCAGCGCAAATGGCTTGGCAGGAAGTCCTACACGACGGTCACCGGCAAGGGCGATTCGGGCATCCATCCGCACCTGCCGAGAAGGCTCAAATGGCTGGTCTATTCGACCGCCCTGCCCTGGGCCGCGCTGACCTTCGTGATCTATGCCATGATCATGTTCGGCGGCTTCGTCAAACTGTGGGGATACGACCACAGCTTCACCCTGATGCACTATATCGAGGCCTTCGGCATCGAGTGGGGACCGCAGGGCATCATCTGGTCGGGAGCGGCGTGGAACTCGTTCTCGACCACCATAATGATCGCCGCCATTTCCGCGCCGCTGACCGCAGGGGTGGGACTGCTGACCGCCTACGTGCTGGTGCGCCAACGCTTCGGCGGCAAGGATGCCTTCGAGTTCGGCACCATGCTGAGCTTCGCCATTCCCGGAACCGTCATCGGCGTCAGTTACATCCTGGCCTTCAACGTGCCGCCCATCGAACTGACCGGCACCGGCGCCATCCTGGTTCTGTGCTTCATCTTCCGCAACATGCCGGTCGGCGTGCGCGCCGGCATCGCATCCATGAGCCAGATCGACCGCAGTCTGGACGAATCGTCGCTGACGCTCGGTGCCAACAGCTTCACCACCCTGCGCAAGGTTGTCCTGCCGTTGCTGCGCCCGGCCATCGTCGCCGCCCTGACCTTCAGCTTCGTCCGCGCCATGACCGCCATCAGCGCCGTCATCTTTCTGGTCAGCGCCCGCTACGACATGGCGACGTCCTATATCATCGGCCGGGTCGAGAACGGCGATTACGGCCTGGCGATTTCCTATTCGTCGACGCTGATCCTGGTCATGCTGTCGGTCATCCTGCTGGTTCAATACACCGTCGGCGAACGCAAGATCGGACGCCGCGGACTGGCCATGGATCAAAAGCGTCCGGCAATGGAGGCGAGCCCGGTATGACACTCAAGGGGAAAGCGGCAAGCGTTGAATTCCGCGGCGTCACCAAGGCGTTCGGCGAGGTGGTCGCGGTCAACGAGGTCTCCTTCCTGATCGAGGCCGGAGAGTTGATCACCTTCCTCGGCCCGTCGGGCTGCGGCAAGACGACGACCCTGCGCATGGTCGCCGGGCTGGAGATGCCGACCGCGGGTCAGATCTTCATCGGCGAGACGGAAGTCACCAACCTGCCGGCCACCGACCGCGACGTCTCCATGGTGTTCCAATCCTACGCCCTGTTCCCGCATATGACGGTGGCGGAGAACGTGGCCTATGGCCTGGTGGTCGGCGGCACCGACAAGAAATCGGCACGACAGACGGCGGAGGAAGGAATACGCCTCGTCGGTCTGGAGGGATACGGCCAGCGCATGCCCAGCGAACTGTCGGGTGGTCAACAGCAGCGGGTGGCCGTCGCCCGCGCCCTGGTGTTGGAGCCGCAGGTTCTGCTGTTCGACGAACCGCTGTCGAACCTGGATGCCAAGTTAAGACGCCGCATGCGCGAGGAAATCCGCGATCTTCAGCAGAACCTGGGGCTGACCGTCGTCTACGTTACCCACGACCAGTCGGAGGCGCTGGCGGTGTCGGACCGCATCGTCGTCATGAAAAACGCGGTCATCGCCCAGGTCGGCAGCCCACATGACCTCTACGAGCGCCCCATCGACACCTTCGTGGCCGATTTCATCGGCGACGCCAACCTGGTGGGAGCCGAGATCACCCGTATCGAAAACGGCGAGGCCGTGGTGCGCATGGACGGAATCGAGACCCGCCGTCCCCACCAGGGATTGCGGCCCGGCCCCGTGCATGTGGCCATCCGCCCTGAAGCCATCCTTCTATCGGAGAAAACCGGAAACGGCGGATTGGAAGGCCAGGTGACAAAAGCCGTCTACCTGGGCAGCCATCTGGAGTACTCGGTGGCATGCTCTTTGGGTGAACTGTTCGTCATCGACCACAATTTCGATAAGCCGGTAAAGCGGGGCGCCGAGGTGTCCATCACCTTCGCCGATCGCGGGGTCAACTTGGTAAGACAGGAATCATAACCGACCGACTTTCCTCAGCAGCCCTCCTGCCACCTGGACGGGCTGTTCATCGTTACGTAAGTTGTTGCCCGCAGTAATCGACGGTTTACCAAGCCCCTCGGGAGACGGCTCCATGACAACGGTTTCGGTTCTCGTCGCCAACGCCAAGGGCGGCTGCGGCAAGACGACCGTTGCCACGAATCTCGCCGCGGCCTCGGCAAGGGCCGGCTGGGCCACGGTGCTGGCCGATTGCGACCGGCAGAAATCGAGCCTTGCCTGGGCCCAGCGGCGCCCCGAGGACGCCGCGCCGGTTACCGTCGTGGACTGGGTCAAGTCGGTGACCCGCCTGCCCAAGGCCACGCAGAGGCTGATCATCGATGCGCCGGCTGGCGTGCGGCGAAAGCAGGTCGAGGAGCTGATCGGTGACGTCGATGTGATCGTGTTGCCGGTGCTGCCGTCGCTTTTCGACGAGACCACGACCCGCCGATTCCTGGGACAACTCGACAAAATCAAGCCGATACGCAAGAATAAGAGGGCCGTGGCGGTCGTCGCCAACCGCGTCCGGGCGCGGACACTCGCGACGCAGCGACTCGAGTCGTTTTTCGACGAACTCGGGGTGAGGCCGGTGGCGCGGCTGCGCGAGACCCAGACCTATGCGCAGCTGGCCGCCGAGGGCTTGAGTCTGTTCGATTTGGATACCCAGAGGGTCCGAGGCTATCGGGAGGATTGGGCTTCCCTATTGCAATTCATCGGCGACCAAGCGTGAGAAGAAACGCCGACGCCGGCAGCGGGGATTGAATCCGGACACGTCGCTCAAGGGATGAGGTGCAGTCATGTTTCGAACCGCGGAAGTGGGCAACGCGATCTCGAAATCCGACTTCAACAAGCAGGTGCCCGCGCTACGCATCCGCATGCTCGCGGCCCAGCAGAAGCTCCGACGGGCCGATTTTCCCGTGATCCTGGTGTTCGCCGGGGTCGACGGGGCCGGCAAGAGCGAATGCGCGAACCTGCTGAACGAGTGGATGGACCCGCGCTGGATCGTCACCCGAGCGTTCGGCGAGCCCTCGGACGAGGAAGCCGAGCGGCCCGAGTTCTGGCGCTATTGGCGGGACCTGCCGCCGAAGGGCCGGATCGGTTGTTTCCTGAGCTCCTGGTACTCGAAGCCGGTCCTGGATCATGTCCACGGCCGGGCCAGCGATGTCGAGCTGGACGACGCGCTGGACCGCATCATCAATTTCGAGCGGGCCCTGGCCAACGATGGCGCCCTAATCCTGAAATTCTGGATGCATCTCGGACGCAAGGCCCAAAAGGAGCGTTTCCAGGCGCTGGAAAAGGACCCGCTGACGAGCTGGCGGGTGACGCCGACCGATTGGGAGCATTGGAAAATCTACGACCGCTTCATCGCCGCCGCCGAGCGCACGATCATGCGCACGAGCAAGGGACGGGCGCCCTGGCAGATCGTCGAGGGCGCCGATCCGTACTACCGGGGCCTGACCGTCGCCACAGCGATTACGGAAGCGATCGAAAAGCACCTCGCCGAACACGAGGCGGCGCGCCGCCTGGCCGAAAGCCTGCAAAGCCCGATGGAGACAACGGACGAGCAAAAGAAGAAAAAGAGGAACGGAAAGAACGGCAAGGGCGGCAACGGCAAGACCGCCGAGCCCGAGGATTGGCAGGTAACCAGCATGTCGGTCGCTCCCGGGCGCACGGTCCTCGACAATCTCGACATGGCGCAGTCGGTGGAGCGCGAGGTTTTCGACAAGGAGCTCGAGGCGCTTCAGGGCCGGCTCAACCGCCTGTCGCGCGACGCGCGCGACGCAGGACTTTCCTCGATCCTGGTCTTCGAGGGCTGGGACGCGGCCGGCAAGGGCGGCTCCATCCGCCGCATCACGGCGGCCTTGGATTCGCGCAGCTACCAAGTGATCCCGGTGGCGGCGCCCACGGACGAAGAAAAGGCCCACCATCATCTCTGGCGTTTCTGGCGGCACCTGTCCCGGGCGGGCAGGACCTCCATCTTCGACCGAAGCTGGTACGGGCGTGTCCTGGTGGAACGGGTCGAGGGGTTCGCCAGCGAAGCCGAGTGGATGCGGTCCTATGCCGAGATCAACGATTTCGAGGAGCAGCTCGTCGACCATGGCATCGTTCTTATCAAATACTGGATGCACATCACCAAGGACGAGCAGCTCAAGCGCTTCAAACGGCGCGAGAGGATCGCGTATAAACGTTGGAAACTGACCGATGAGGACTGGCGCAACCGCGAGAAGTGGGAACAGTACGAGATCTCGGTCAACGACATGATCGCGAGGACCAGCACCTCGATCGCGCCCTGGACTCTCGTTGAGGGCAACAATAAACGCTTTGCCCGACTGAAATCGATCTCCACTTTTTGTGATAAGTTGGAAGATGCCCTCGGTCGCAGGACGCCGGGCCGCCATGGGCAAAAAAGCAGACGAAATCCGCGCGAGGAAAGGCATGACACAGCAGCCGGAGACATCAACCGCGGCACCCAGCGCGCCGCCGTCAACCGACGCCGACATCATCGAATTGGAAAAGCCGGCCAAACCGGAAAGGCCTAAAGGCGCCCCACCGCCGGAGACTCCGCCCCTGCGGGCAAAGTCCGGCCGCGGGCGGCGCGCGGGCGGAAAAGAAGCGATTCCGAGCGATCTCAAGGCCCCGGCGCTTTACTTCAATCGCGAGCTGACTTGGCTGATGTTCAATCGGCGTGTGCTGAACGAGGCCAAGGACCCGCGCAACCCGCTGCTCGAGCGCGTGAAGTTCCTCGCCATCACCGACATGACGATGGACGAGTTCATCATGAAGCGGATCGGCGGCCTGAAGCAGCAGGTGGCGGCCGGGGTTCGGCGGCTCACGATCGACGGGCGGACGCCGCAGCAGCAGATCGACGAGTGCCTGGCCGAGGTAGCCAGGATCGAGGCCGACAAACGGGACGTCTATCTTCAGCTTATCGAAGAATTGGCAACGCACGACATTCGCATCCTCGCCTACGACAAGCTGACGCGTGCCCAACAGGCGGAGCTGCGCGAGTACTATCTGAAGAACATCTTTCCGCTGGTGACGCCGCTGGCGATGGACCCGGCGCACCCCTTCCCGCATCTCTCCAACCTGTCGCTCAACCTTCTGGTGACCCTGCATCAGCCCGATGAGCACGAGACGGTGCTGGCCCGGGTCAAGGTGCCCGTCGGCTCGGGCGTGCCGCGCTTCCTGAGGGTCGGCGAGCGAGACCATTTCGTGCCCCTGGAAGATGTCATCTCCCACAATCTCGACCTCCTGTTCCCGGACCGGACGATCGAAAGCTGCGAGCTTTTCCGCGTTACCCGCAACGCGAATACCGAGCAGAACGAGGAGGAGGCCGACGACCTTCTGGAAATGATCGAGACCGAGCTTCGCGAGCGCCGTTTCGCGCCCATCGTGCGCCTGCAGACGGAGAAGAACATCCTGCCGGTGCATCGCGGCATGCTCGCGGCCGAGCTGGGCCTGGACGAGGAGAAGGACGTCGTCGGGACGGACGTCATGATCGGCCTGCGCGACCTGATGGAGTTCGCCGGACTGGACATGCCCGAATTGAGGGATCCCGTGCATCGGCCGATCGATGACGTGGCCCTCCAGGACCCGCGGAGCATCTTCCACATCATCCGCGAGAACGGTCCGATCCTGCTCCATCATCCCTACGAGTCCTTCACCACCTCGGTCGAGCGGTTCGTCCGCGAGGCGAGCCGGGACCCCAAGGTGCTGGCCATCAAGATGACCCTCTACCGTACGTCCTCGGGCACGGCGATCATCGAGTATCTCAAGGACGCCGCGCGCAACGGCAAGCAGGTCGCGGTGGTGGTCGAGCTCAAGGCGCGCTTCGACGAGGCGGCCAACATCCAGTGGGCCCGGGGATTGGAGGAAGTGGGTATCCACGTGACCTACGGCGTCGTCGGGCTGAAGACCCACGCCAAGTCCATCCTAGTGGTCCGGCGCGACTATGACGGTCTGCGCCGCTATGCCCATATCGGCACCGGAAACTACCATGCGGGCACGGCGCGGCTCTATTGCGATCTGGGGCTGCTGACCTGCGACGAGGACATCGGCCATGACCTGACCGAGATGTTCAACTACCTGACCACGGGCTGCAAGCCGGCCCGGAGCTACCGCAAGATCCTCACCGCGCCGAAGATGATGAAGCGCGCGCTGCTCGACAAAATCCAGCGCGAGATCGACGGCCATTCGGCGGATTCGCCCGGATTGATCAGGCTCAAGACCAACGCGCTCGAAGACGCGAAGGTGGTCGAGGCGCTCTATCGGGCCTCGCAGGCCGGGGTCAAGGTGGAGCTTCTGGTGCGCGACACCTGCCGCCTGCGGCCCGGCGTCCCCGGGCTGTCCGAGAACGTCACGGTGGCGAGCATCGTTGGCCGGTTTCTCGAACACGCGCGGATCTATTACTTCCTGAACGGAGGCGACGAGGAGTACTACATCGGCTCCGCCGACCTGATGCGGCGCAACCTGAAGAGCCGCGTGGAGGTCCTAGTGCCCATCGAGGACCCGTCGCTGCGCCACGAATTGCAGGAGGTTTTCGAGCTGCAGCTGGCCG
>JANQJG010000002.1 GCA_028281785.1 Rhodospirillales bacterium | reverse complement strand
GTCCTCGAATATGCCCGGCATGTCCTTCGTCCTCGCTCCTGGAACTGGCGGGTTTTCGACACCAGCCAGATCGATGTGCTGAAGGTCAACAGGCCCTAGACGAACTGCGTTCGTTTCATGTCCTGATAAACACTGCCAAGCAATTCCACGCCTGGATCGATTGCATCAAGTGAAATGGCGGACACGCCGAGGCGAACAAACGGGCACGTTGGAGGGGGGCGATCGAAGAAGCGGGCGCCTGACTCTATGTAGATGTCGCGGGCTGCTGCCTGGCGCACGATATCGGGCCCGTGCGTATCGTCCGGCAGCCGCACCCACAGCGCGGTTGCACCAGGGAAATCGCCGGTATGCCACTCCGGCAAATGCGCTTGCACCGCCTCAAGCAATCTTCTCCGCTTCGCTTCAAACGCATCGGACAATCGTTTGACCAACGTGTCGTGATGGCCCAAAGCCATGAACAGAGCGACCGCACGTTGATTGTTGGCCGGCGGATGCCGCACCATCAGTTGCCGCAACGCGCGCAATTCTCGGATCAATTCCCGGGTTGCGACAAGGAAGCCTAAACGGAGTCCAGGTGCCAGCGTTTTGGACATCGATCCGATGTGAATGACCCGGCCAGCGCCATCCATACGTTTGAGTGCTTCCTCGGGCTCGATGTCTGGAATTTGGCTATTGTAATCGTCTTCGATGATAATCCAGTCGTGCTGCGCAGCTCGCGCCAAAAGACGTTCGCGACGTTCCGTGCTCAAAGGGGCCATGCTGGGGCAATGGTGCCCCGGCGTTGTGAAGACGAACTGGACGTCATCCGGAATCTTGTCGACACACATCCCCTGATCGTCAACTTCGATAGGAATAAATTCAGCGCCGAACAGCTTGAATACCGACCGGGCCTCGGGATAGCCGGGCTCTTCCATGGCAACCCGGACACCGCTGCGGATGAGAAGCGCCGCCATCATGTAGAGAGCATGCTGCGCGCCAAGCGTGACAATGATCTCATTGGGGCTGGCAAAAACACCGCGCTTGTTCAGCACCCGGGCCTGTATCTGCTCGACCAGCATCGGATCGTCCTGATCGATCATGTCCGCAGCCCAGCACTGAATTTCCAGCACACTGAGGGCCATCCGGTTGCATTCACGCCATTCAGCAGTTGGAAATAGCTCCAAGTCGAACTGTCCATACACGAACGGGTAGCGCGCGCTCGTCCAGGTCTTGCTCTTGCGTGGATTGGCAAGTGGGCCCGGTTGAACCTTCAGGCGTGTGTGCCACTCAAACACGTCTGTATTTATTGCTCTGAAAGTCTGCTGCTCGGGCGATATCTCAGAATGGTCAATGCTGACACGGTAACCGCTTCCGCGCTTTGAAGTCAGAAAACCCTGTCCAACGAGTTCGCGGTAGGCGATGATGACGGTCCCGCGGGATACTCCGAGCGCATTTGCCAGCGCCCTTGAGGATGGCACAAGAGAGCCAGACGCAACTCTGCCGTCAAGGATCGCAGCCACCATGCCCTTGCGGATCTGCATCTGAAGCGACTGACCAACGCCGTGCTCGATTGGAATCAAATCTGCCCAGACGTTGCGTTTGCTAGCGTATTCCATCAACCGCCAAAGCGAACTAATGCCTTATGAACAAAAACAAACCCTGTGATCGCCCCGATAAGGCACCATCATCTTGTCCGGCTGCCATAGTGTCAATAAGCAGATAGCTTTCGGGCGCATGACGCTGGCGTTGGGAATCAGACAGTCTTGAGCTTCGTCGCCGGCAATCCCAGCGGTGTGCGCCAGATTGAGGCGATCCAGACTTGTCGTCAGCTCATATTCGTACCGTTTGGGCGTGCATGTCGTTTGAGCAAGCAGCATATGCTAAGACGAGGGACTGGGGCTGTGTGGCCTCGCTCTACCGCCCAACCAGCAAACTGCGTCACTGCCTTTGCCGGACACCGCTAGGTCGACGACGAGCTTTGATGGACGACCCATCGCGTATCCCTGTAGCAGGGTGAACCGGACTACATCGTCGGGCAACATACAAAGGTTGCGCAAGGCGCATGCCAGAGCCGTTGCGGCAATGCCGGTCGCCGGATCCTCTGGGTAACCCGATGCCTTGGGGAACTGACGGGTGGCGATCGTTGCCGCACCACGATTTGGGTCAACAGTATCGATAGCATACGGATAAAGGCCCGTTGACCCGAGGCGCTCGCAAAGTGGTTCGATGCTTTCGAAATTGGGCTGACAGCGGTCCAGAACATCCTTTGATGTCAGGCCAATCAACGTCTTTACTCGGCTGGTGGAGGCATTGACGATCGGCTGTGGCATCAGAGTCGCCAGCGGAAGGTTCAGCGCATCTGCGATAAGGCCCACGATGAGATTGTCATCCAGTACCTCCGTCTTGCCGAAAGGCTGGCTGATGAAGATATCGCCGGCATCTGATATTCGGCTCTGGACAACCCCGGCGAGTGTTTCGATATGGACGTTTCCTTTGGCTACCACTCCTGCCTGCCGCAAAAGCCACAGGGCGCCGATTGTAGCGTGGCCACACATCTCAACTTCGCCCGTTGGCAAGAAGTATCTCAAGCGAACGTCATTGCCCGGCTCTTGCGCCGGCAACACAAAGACGCTTTCGTATCCGCACGATTGTGCGACCGCCAACATCTCGTTTGAGTCCAACAATCCGGCATTCAGAACGACGGGCGCCGGATTGCCGCCGCCGGGTGCCGCAGCGAAGACATCGACAATCTCAACAACCGGTCCGCTCACCGAAAGGTCCTCTTGATCGGCGACGTGGCAGCATAAAGCGCCGAGGCTTTACTGAACCGCGCCGCAAACGGCCGATTACTTCAGGCACTCAGCGCGATTTTTCCGTCGCGGTAATCGTCTATGAAGGCCGAGAGCTGCTCCAATCCGTTCCTGACGTCCTCGGTGGGCGTACTGGGGCCGAAACCGAGTCGGACATAGTTCTCATAGCCATAGCAACTGCCGGGGATGAGATAGGTCCGATAGGGTTCTTTGATCAAAGCGATGCATAGGTCCCACGACGGTATATCGAGATCGTAGTGAGGGAAGGACAGAAACCCTCCTTTCGGCGGAACCCAACGGAAAACGTCGCTGTTTTCCATCCATTTGGTAACAAGATCGTAGTTTGCCTTTGCAACCCGCATGGAATTGCGGGCCATCGCCCAAAATTTCTGGCGCTCCATGGCGGCCATCGCGACGGTTTCATCGAGACGGCTAAGTTGGTGCAAGGTTATATAGTACTTCAGCTCCATGCACCGTTCCATGAAATCGCGATCAGGAGTCGCCAACCAACCCAAGCGTGTCCCGCTCATTCCCAAGATCTTCGAAATGCTGCTGGTCGAGACGCCGCGTTCATAAGTATTGGCGACGGAAGGCGAGGGATCGCCACTCCATTCCATACCGCGATAAATCTCGTCAGAGACAACGTAGGCGCCATGCTTGGCAGCGATATCACACACCGCCCTTAACTCAGCCTCGTCCAGGCATGCTCCGGTTGGATTGTTCGGATGACAGATGTAGATCAGCTTGACCTTAGGCCCCATCAAGCTTTCGAGTTTTTCGAGATCGAATTTCCAGTCCAGTTCTTCCTCACGACGGATCAGCTTGCAATCGGCGCGAAACGCCTCGCACAGAACGCGAGGCTGCTCCCATGAAGGCGTTTCGACGATTGCCTCGTCGCCCGGTTCAAGCAAAGTGGCGAAGGCCAGGAAGTTCGACATTTGCGTCCCGAGCGTCAGAAGCATGTGGTCAGCATCCACATCATACTCCATTGTTTCCACAATCCGCTCGCGTAGCGGCGGATAGCCATACCGATTGCCCGATTTGATAATCGGCAAGTCCTCAGGTATGCCTCCAGGTATGATGTCGCCGACCGTATAGCTCAGGCCTTCAGGGCCGATGAGTTGATTTACCGTCCATTTCTGTTGCTCGACGTCCCAGCCGAGATCACGCCCAATGTTGAAGAAATCGCTCAATTTTTGAGATCTAATATGCATGACTGTCTCCAGATCTGGCAGTGATTACAGCGTGAAGGGTTCTGCCGGTTCGGCGCGCCAGCACTTGACCACCGGGTCGCCCGTATTGATCGCCTTATGCGTCCAGATCAGACGCGCGATGCCGGCCTCAGGCGTGACGACTTCCTCGACGACATCGCCGAAGACATCCACGATATCGGCGACTTTCTGACCGGCCACGAGTTCCTGGCCGATCTCGATTTCCAAACGAACCAGCCCACCGCGCCGGGCGCTGACGATAAACTGTCCTCGCGCTCGTAGAGGGTCTGGGCAAGGTTCTGGGTCGCCATCGATCATTCCGAGATAGCGCATCACATTTCGAATGCCGCGCAGATGATGTTCGGTGTCGGCGGGCCGCAGTGTTCCGTCACTTCCAGCCTCGGCCAAGATCGACACTGTACCTTGTCGCGAGGCCGTCGCCGTCACGGAACCACCGGTTGCCGGGAGCGCGGTATCGTCTTGGTAGAGTGCGAAGATGCGCGGCGTATACAGGCGCACCATCGCTTCGCCCATCTTGTCCTGGTCAGCGCTGCCAGTCAGCACATACCCCGCATAAGGCCAGAGTTCTTCGCCCAAATCGCCTCCGTGGCAGTCGATATGCGCATCAGCTTGCGCGATTACCTCCGTCAGAAGCGTGTGGGCCAGCACCTGCGAGATCGTCCCATCGGCCTGGCCAGGTGCGGCGCGGTTCAGGTTCAGGCCGTCAATCGGGTTGGTGAAACCGGTGCGTGTCTGGAACATAATCTGGTTGACCACCGGAACCGCGATCAAGGTGCCGCACAATGTCTGGGGGTCGGTCGTGGCGACTGTTTTCAGCACCGCGTCGATCCCGGGGTATTCGGTGGCGTGGACGCCGGCGGTCAGGCAAAGAGTCGCCCCCGGTTGCGCACCTCTGACAATGACGACCGGGAACTGAATCGGTCCCATCGGCGTCTCGCCTATCTCCACGAATCCGCGGACAACCTCTCCGGGTTTACCCTTTATGTCTCTGACCGCTATCGCAGTTCCATTGCTCATCTGTCATCTTCCCTTGGGTTGGTTGGGCTGGCCTTTGCCCGACTGTGTGCGTCGACGCCTATTCGCTTTCGACGCCTTGAAGCGTGAGCTTTTCGGCATGGTGGCAGCGCACCGCGTGATTGCCGTTAAGCGTGCGGAGGGTGGGAACCTCGGACTTGCAAATGTCGGTGGCGAAACGGCAGCGCGGGTGAAAGTGGCAGCCGCTTGGCGGCGAGACAGGACTCGGCACGTCACCTTCAAGAAGGATTCGTCGGCTAACATGACCGGGATCTGCCACCGGCACGGCTGACATCAGCGCTTCGGTGTAAGGGTGCCTGGGATTGCCAAAAAGCTCGTCGGTTTCGGCTAGTTCGACGATTTTTCCCAGGTACATGACGGCCACGCGGTCACAGATATGCCGGATGACCGCCATGTCGTGCGATATGAACAGGTAGGTCAGACCTAACCTCGCCTGCAGGTCTTGAAGAAGATTGAGAACCTGCGCCTGGACCGAGACATCGAGCGCTGAGACGGGCTCGTCGGCGACGATCAACTTGGGATTGAGGGCAAGCGCACGGGCGATGCCGATCCGCTGCCGCTGACCACCGGAGAACTCGTGCGGGTAACGTGTCATGCTGGTCGGTTCCAGCCCGACCGACTGAAGAAGGTCGGCCACCCGGTCGGCGCGTTCTTGGCCGTGCGCGATGCCTTGGACTTTCAGCGGTTCGCCAACGATCTGCGAGACGGTCATCCTTGGGTCGAGCGACGAATAGGGATCTTGAAAGATAATCTGCATCTTCTGGCGCAGTGTTTTGAGTTCCCGCGGTCCGGCTTGGGCGAGATCAATCTCGTGCGCAGCAGTCGTGCCATCCTCGCTGGGCAGGCGGAGCGTCACTTTTCCCTCGGTCGGGGTTAGGAGCCGCAGGATGGTCCGACCTGTCGTCGTCTTGCCGCAACCGCTTTCGCCGACGAGACCCAGTGTCTCTCCCGTGTGAATTCGCAAGTCGATGCCGTCGACGGCCTTCACCTCGGCCACGACACGCTGAAGAAGTCCTTTGCGGATTGGGAAGAGCTTCCGAAGATCGGCGACGTCGAGCAATACCTCCTCAGCCTGCATGTGACGCCTCTTCAGTATGAGTATGATGCTGAAAGCAGGCTACCGACTGGACGCCGCCTTCCGAGACGAGCGCTGGCTTCGCCTTCCGGCAGACATCCATGACGTGGGGGCACCGCGAGGCAAAGCCGCAACCGGGACCGACCTCAAGCGGCGAGGGCACGTTGCCCGCGATCGATTGCAGCCTTCGTTTCCGAGCTCCTCTGAGCGATGGGATCGATTGCATCATCCCTTGGGTGTAGGGATGAAGCGGCTGCCGGAAGACCGTCGAGACAGGTCCGCTTTCGACGACGCGCCCCAGATACATCACCCGGATCTGATCGGCCATTGTCGCGATGACACCCAGATCGTGGGTGATGAACATGATCGCGGCCTGAAACTCTGCACGGAGCTTGTTCATCAGATCCAGAACCTGGGCCTGGATCGTTACGTCCAGCGCGGTGGTTGGCTCGTCGGCGATCAGCAGCGACGGGTTGCACGACATCGCCATGGCGATCATCGCGCGCTGGCGCATCCCGCCGGAGAGATGGTGAGGAAAATCGCGGGCTCGTTCCCGGGGCAACGGGATGCCAACGGCATCAAGCATCTCGACCGCCTTTTCCGCCGCATCGCGCCGTGTGATCGATTGGTGGAGGAGAATCGCCTCTGCAATCTGGTCGCCGATCGAAAAGACGGGGTTGAGCGAGGTCATTGGCTCCTGGAAGATCATCGAGATCGCGTTGCCGCGCAGTTCGCGAATCTGACGTCCTTTCGGATCAAGCTTGGCGATGTCGATCACCTCGTCGCCATGGCGATAGAGAATCTGACCGCTGGCAATGCGACCAGGCGATTCGACGAGCCCCATGACGGCCCGCGCGGTCACGGACTTGCCGCAGCCGCTTTCACCGACAATGCCAACGGTCTCGTCACGATCGATCCGGTAGCTGAGCCGATCCACGACACGCGCGGTACCCTGTTCGGTTTCGAAGTCGACGCTGAGGTCGCGCAGTTCGAGAAGTGCGTGGTTTGCGCCAATGCCCGATTCTTCTTTGGCGATCGCCATGGCCATCACTTCCGCTTCTTCAGTTTAGGATTAATCGTTTCCTGCAACGCGTCGCCCACGAGGTTTGCGGCCAGCGTGAACAAAAAGAGCGCGATTGTGGGTCCGATCATGAGGTAGGGGGCGTTGAAGATGAACGCGACCGACTCGTTGAGCATCTGACCCCATTCCGGCGTTGGCGGCTGGACGCCGAGCCCGAGATACGACAATGCCGAAGCGTTCAAGACGAACACCGGAAGCGTCAGAGAGGCTTGCACAATGATCGGCGCCGAAATGTTGGGCCAGACATGCCGCCGGAGGATGTATTCGCGACTGGCGCCGACCGCGACTGCCGCTTCGATGTAAAGCTCCTCCTTGACCGATAATGTCACGCCGCGCGCCACACGAATGAACTGCGGCATCTGTGAGATTCCCAAGGCGAAGATCACGCCATTCTCTGTCGGCCCAATGATCACGACGAGCACGATGGCCAACATAATGATCGGGAAGATCAGCAACATGTCAGTGATGCGCATGACCAGCCCGTCGAGCCAGCCGCCGACAAAGCCGACAAACATCCCGATCGGAACTCCGGTGATAACGGCAAAAAGAATAGCCAGCCCGGTGACCCTGGCCGTAATCTGGGTCGCCAGGATCACCCGGGACAGCATATCGCGTCCGAATTGATCGGTGCCCAGCCAGTGCTCCCAGGAAGGCGGTTGAAACACCTTTCGTAGGTCGGTCTGCAACGGATCGTAAGGCGTGATCCAGTGGGCTGTCAGCGCAATCAGGTAGATGAGGACCAGGACGATGCCGAAGAACAGGCCGACCTTGTCTCGGCTGAACCGTTTGAGAAAGTCCATTGAGGTCAGGCCCCGCACACGTTTGTCGGGTAAATTAAAGCTCGCATCTCAATCATAGCGGATCCGCGGATCGACCCACGCGTACAGAACGTCGACGATCAAGTTCACAGCAATGAAGATGGCGGCGAAGATCTGGATCGCGCCCTGGGTCACTGGCAGGTCCCGGGTCAGAATCGAGTCGACCATCAGGCGACCCAACCCGGGCCAGTTGAAGATCGTCTCCGTCACCACCGATCCGCCCAAGGTATGCCCAAGTCCGAGGCCGAAAAGCGTGATGATCGGCAATAGCGCGTTGCGCAGCGCGTGCTTGAAGACGACCAACCTCTCCGCGACGCCCTTGGCCCGTGCTGTTACAATGAAATCGCGGCCGAGCGCATCGACCATGCAGGACCGTACCATGCGAGTGAACATCGCCGCCTGATAGGCACCCAGCGTCACAACCGGCAGAATGTAGTGTTTCCAGGTGGCCTTACCGCCGATCGGAAGCCATCCAAGGTAGACCGAGAAGAAGTAGATCGCGATCAGCCCCGAAACGAAGACGGGCGTGCAGATGCCGACGAGCGAGAACACGGTGACGCTCTTGTCGACCGGATGGTTCCAGAACATCGCCGAGATACAGCCCAGTATCAGGCTGATGACGATGGCGAACAGCATCGCCAGGCCAGCAAGCTGCGCGGTGTTGATCACGCGTGGCCAGACGACATCAATGACCGGTTCGCGCGAGTAGGTCGATACCCCAAGGTCGCCCTGAAGCACGCGGATCAGGTAATTCCAATACTGAATGTGGACAGGTTGATCGAACCCGTATGCTTGGCGAATGGCTTGAACCAATTCTTCCGGCGCGTTGTCGCCAGCCATCAACTGGGCCGGGTCTCCCGGAATGAGATGGAACAGCGCAAAGAGAAACGAGACTAGGACGAGACCGACTGGAATGATAAGCAAGAGCCGGTAGATGATCATCCGGAGCATCTAAATCACCAACTCCTCACTTGTTGTGGCGCGGGACAAGGCTCGGTCCAAGGTTGCGTGGCTGCCGCAATCAACCGCTCTAGGGCCTGTTGACATTCACCGCATCGATCTGGTTCGAGACCAAAATCGTCGCGGACAAGGAGAGAAGCGCAAGGAAGTGCCGGCCACTTTCGAGCA
>JANQJG010000001.1 GCA_028281785.1 Rhodospirillales bacterium | reverse complement strand
TGCTCGAAAGTGGCCGGCACTTCCTTGCGCTTCTCTCCTTGTCCGCGACGATTTTGGTCTCGAACCAGATCGATGCGGTGAATGTCAACAGGCCCTAGTCTAGTCGCTTGATGAAGGCGCGGCCGACCTCCATGGGATATCCGGCATTCATCTTGAGCATGGCAAGCCTGATGGCTAGCTGCTTTTTGCAGGCGGCCAGGGCGGAACCCTTCGAGCTGGCTGTTCTTCAGGGCCTCGATAAGGTCACCGCGCGGGTCTCCACCATCGAGGCGCCCGTGGGCGACGTGGTGCGCTTTGGCACCCTTGAGATCATCGCCCGCGTCTGCGACAAGCGTCCGCCCGAGGAGACTCCCGAAAGCGCTGCTTTTCTGGACGTTTGGGATGTTCGCCCCGGAGAGCCGGCGGTGAGCCTGTTCCGGGGGTGGATGTTCGCCTCGAGTCCGGCCCTGTCGGCCCTCGAGCATCCGGTCTATGACGTCTGGGTGCTGGATTGCCGAAACAGCTCGTCCAGCGCCGAGAACTCATCCTCGGGATCGATCTCGGAATAGAAGCGGGCTTGCAGCTTCAGGGCCTTCTCGAGACGGTCGTGATAGTCTCGGGCCGAAATCTCGATTGTCCCGAATCGCGCCAGATGGTCGGTTACGAACTGCACGTCGAGCAGCACGAATCCGCCGAAACGTAAGCGCGCCACGAGGTGGACAAGGGCGACCTTGCTGGCGTCCCGCTCCTCGGAAAACATGCTTTCCCCGAAGAAGGCGCCGCCCAGGGACACGCCGTACAACCCGCCAACGAGCCGGTCATCGCGCCAGCACTCGACGCTGTGGGCGAAGCCGAGCTTGTGGAGTTCGGAATAGGCGCGAAGGATCTCCTCGTTGATCCAGGTATCCCGCCGCCCGTCCGCGGGCTGCGCGCAGCCCCGGATGACCGCGTCGAACTCAGTGTCACAGCGAACATCGAAGGGCCGGCGCCGAATGACCTTTCGCAGGCTGCGCGGCACATGGACGCCGTCGAGCGGCAGGATGCCCCGCACTTTCGGGTCGATCCAGAAGACATGCCGGGCCTTACGGCTCTCGGCCATCGGAAAGATGCCTGCGGCATACGCTCGGATCAGAAGCTCCGGCGTAAGGCGGAACGGATCGCTGGCATATCTACTCATCCCGGTCGAAAAGCCTCTCCAGCCAACGATTATCGTACTCCCCGTTGATGAAATCAGTCTCGCCTATCACGCGCTGATGGAACGGGATCGTCGTGTGCAGACCATCGATGACGTACTCCCCTAACGCTCGGCGAAGCCTCATGAGGCACTCGTTCCGGTTGGCGCCATGGACGATCAGCTTGGCGATAAGACTGTCATAAAAAGGTGACACCATATAGCCGGCATAGAGCGCGGAGTCGACACGCACCCCCAGGCCGCCCGGCGCGTGGTAGTCGGCGACCCGCCCCGGCGACGGGCGGAAGTTGGCGGGATCCTCGGCGTTGATCCGGCATTCGATGGCATGGCCGCGGAAGCGGATCTCGTCTTGTGTAAAGGGCAAGGGCCGTCCCGCCGCCACCCGAATCATCTCGCGGACCAGATCGAGGCCGCAGATCATTTCCGTTACCGGATGTTCCACTTGAAGACGGGTGTTCATCTCAATGAAAAAGAACTCTCCGTCCTCATACAGGAACTCGATGGTTCCGACGCTCCGGTAGCCGATCTTCTTCGTGGCCTCTGCCGCGAGGGCGCCGATCTTTCGTCCCGAAACTTCGTTGAGCGCGGGAGAGGGCGCTTCCTCGACGAGTTTCTGGTGGCGCCTCTGAAGGGAGCAGTCGCGCTCGCCCAGATGCACCACGTTGCCGTGGGCGTCGGCCAGGATCTGAATCTCGATGTGGCGGGGGCGGCTCAGGAACTTCTCGATGTAAAGCTGGCCATTGCCGAAAGACAACTCGGCCTCGCGCCGCGCCACGTTCATCGCTTGCGTCAGGTTGTCGGCGGTGTCCACGATCTGCATGCCGCGCCCGCCGCCGCCGGCGGTCGCCTTGACCAGAAGGGGAAAGCCGATCTCCTCTGCGATGGCCTTCGCCTCTTCCTCGCTCTCCACCGGTCCGTCGGAGCCCGGAACCACCGGAAGCCCGGCTTTCAGGGCGGCCTCGCGTGCCGCGATCTTGTCGCCCATCAGTCGGATATGTTCCGGCGAGGGACCGATGAAGGTGAAGCCGTGCTCCTCGACCATTGCCGCGAAGTCGGCGTTCTCCGACAGGAAACCATAACCGGGATGAATCGCCTCGGCGTTGCTGATGGCGGCCGCCGAAAGGATAGCCTGGGCGTTGAGATAGCTGCCTTGGGGGGCGGGCGGTCCGATGCACACGGTCTCGTCCGCGAGCCGCACATGCATGGCGTCGGCGTCGGCGGTCGAATGGATCGCGACCGTCTTGATGCCCATTTCCTGGCAGGCACGGTGAATCCGGAGGGCGATCTCTCCGCGATTGGCGATCAGCACTTTTTCGAACATCGAGGCTTACTCGATGATCAGCAACGGTTCGCCGTACTCGACGGGGGCGCCGTTGGTCACGAAAATACGCGTGATGCGTCCACCGCGCGATGCCTTGATGGGATTATAGACTTTCATCGCCTCGATCAGCATAAGGGTCTGCCCCTCGCTCACCTCGTCCCCGACCTTTATCAGCGGCGGCGAGTCGGGCTCCGGAAGGGTGTAGACGACTCCGACCATCGGCGACGTCACGAGGCCCGGATGATTCAGGGGATCGTCTTCCGCTGCCTCGGCGTCCGCCTTCGGGCTTTCGGCCACCGCCGCGGAAGGCACGGCCGCGACGACGCTGGCGGCATGACTCGCGGCGGCTCGGGAGACTCTCAGATGCCAGGTTTGAGTCCCGTACTCGATTTCCGTAAGGCCGGTCTCGTCCAGAAGCTGTGCCAGCTTGTGCACGAGCTCCGGGTCGATGTCTGGCTTGTATTCTTCCTTGGGCATGGTTCCTCGTGGCGGTATCAGGGCGCCTGATCGTCCAGCATCACGGCTGCGGCCTCGACGGCAAGGACGTAGCCGCGCCCGCCGAAACCACAGATGACGCCTTGGGCGACCTCGGAGACATATGAATGATGGCGATAGGCTTCGCGGCGAAAGATGTTGGACAGGTGGACCTCGATCACCGGCAGGCCGCAGCCGCGCAAGGCGTCCAGCAGGGCGATCGAGGTATGGGAGTAGGCGCCGGCGTTCACAATCAGGGCGCCATGGGTTTGCTCGGCCGATTGGACCCAGTCAACCAGTTGCCCCTCGGAATTGCTCTGCCGGAATTCGAGCGTCAGCCCCAACTCGCGCGCCCGCTTCGTTGCCGCCGCCTCGATATCCGACAGGGTTTCCCGCCCGTAAATCCCGGGCTCGCGCTTACCCAAAAGATTAAGGTTGGGTCCGTTGAGAACCAGAATACTGCGTGTCATTCGTGCAGGAACACATTGATTGCGAACGCAATACCGTCTTATAACACGCGCTCAGCCCGGTGTAATACAGAGATTGCACGTCCCGGCGACCAGTTGAAAGGTCGGTTTGCGGGACCCATACTCACGGAAGCGCCGCAGTTTAATGATCGAAAGTTCTCCAATGAAGGTGACAGTAAACGGTGAGGAACGGGGATTCGATTCGCCCCTGACCGTCCAACAGCTGCTCGGGGAGATCGGCCTTGATTCGCGCAAGGTCGCCGTTGAGCGGAATCTCGAGCTGGTTCCCAAGTCCCAGTATGACGCCGTGTCCCTATGTGACGGCGACCGCCTGGAAATCGTGCATTTCATCGGGGGCGGAGCGCCGGACGGTGTTGCTGCCGTCGACGCCGAGGGCGACTATTTCGAGGTGGCCGGCCGGCGATTCCACTCACGGCTTCTGGTCGGGACCGGCAAGTACAAGGATCTGGAGGAAACGGCGAGAGCCATCGAGGCGTCGGGTGCCGAGATCGTCACCGTCGCGGTCAGGCGGGTCAATGTGACCGATCCCAGCCAGCCGATGCTGATCGATTATGTCGATCCCAAGAAATATACCTATCTGCCGAACACGGCGGGTTGCTTCACGGCGGAAGATGCGCTTCGGACCCTGCGCCTGGCCCGCGAGGCGGGTGGATGGGATTTGGTGAAGCTCGAAGTGCTCGGCGACCAGAAGACCCTCTACCCGAATATGACGGAAACGCTTCTTGCGGCCGAAGTCCTCATCAAGGAGGGTTTCGAAGTCATGGTCTACTGCAGCGACGATCCGATCCTGGCCAAGCGCCTTGAGGAGCTCGGATGCGCTGCGATCATGCCGCTCGCCGCGCCGATCGGTTCCGGACTGGGGATTCAGAGCCCGGTCAACATCCGCCTGATCATCGAGCAGTCGAACGTCCCGGTCGTCGTGGACGCTGGCGTGGGCACGGCCTCCGACGCCGCCGTGGCGATGGAGCTTGGATGTGACGCCGTGCTGACCAACACGGCCATCGCGGGGGCAAAGGATCCCATCATGATGGCCCGGGCGATGAAGGCGGCGGTGGAGGGCGGAAGGTTGGCCTATCGGGCCGGCCGCATGGCGAAGAAGCGGTACGCCGACCCGTCGTCGCCGCTGGCCGGGCTGATTTAGCCCCTCCGGGAAACACGCGGCGTTCGTGCCAAAGGGACCATGGGAGGGGCGATGACTCCCAAAATCGAGCGGTTTCTGGCCGAGGCCAAGCCGCCGACGCCGTGTCTTGTGGTCGATATCGACGTCGTGGCCGAGAACTACGGGCGGCTGCGGAGATGGTTTCCCCAGGCCACGGTCTCCTATGCCGTCAAGGCCAACCCGGCGCGCGAGATCCTGGAAACCTTGGTCGGCCTGGGATCCCATTTCGATGCGGCCAGTCTCTTCGAGATCGACGCCTGCCTGGCCGCCGGCGCTTTGCCGGAGCGTATCGTCTACGGAAACACCATCAAGAAGCGGGATGAAATCTCTCGGGCCTTCGCGCGCGGTGTCCGTCTCTATGCGTTCGATAGCGAGGCGGAACTCGAAAAACTTGCCGCCGCGGCCCCGGGCAGCCGGGTCTATGGCCGCATCCTGACGTCTAGCGAGGGCGCCGACTGGCCGCTTTCGCGGAAGTTCGGCTGCGAGCTGGATATGGCGCGGGACCTGATGCTGAAGGCACGGGACTGGGGTCTCGATGCTCACGGCCTGTCCTTCCATGTCGGGTCCCAGCAGATCGACCCCGGGCAATGGGAAGCCGCAATCGCCCGCGCCGCCGGCGTCTTCCTTGACTTGCGCGAGGCCGGTCTGGAGTTGCCGATGGTCAATCTCGGCGGCGGCTTTCCCGTGCGGTATCGCAAGGACGTTCCCGATATCGAAGCCATATCCCGCACCATCATGGCCGCCATGGGCCGCCAATTCGGGAACCGCATGCCCGATGTGTTCATCGAACCTGGACGCTTTGTGGCGGCGGAGGCCGGCGTTTTGCTTGCCGAGGTGGTGCTGGTGTCGAGCAAGGAATACGCCAACGGAGAGCGCTGGGTTTATCTGGACGTCGGTAAATTCGGCGGGCTCGCGGAAACGATGGACGAGGCGATCCAATATCCGATTTCCACGCCCCGGGATGGCGGTGAGCGGGGGCCGGTCGTGATCGCCGGTCCCACATGCGACGGCGCGGATATCCTCTACGAGGACGCTGGGTACACGCTGCCTCTGGACCTCGCGGTGGGTGACAAGGTTCGGCTGCTCAACGCCGGCGCTTACACCACGACCTATTCCTCTGTCGGATTCAACGGGTTCCCGCCGCTCAGGGCCTATTACATCTGAGTTGAGGACGCACCCTACGAAAAGGCCTTGAAGGCGATGATCGTGTAGGTGTCTCGCACCCCGGGAAGGGTCTGGATCTGCTGGGTCACGAAGTGGCCGACATCCGTGTCATCCTCAAGATAGCATGTGAGCATCAGGTCGTAACTTCCTGATGTGGAATGAACTTCCGACACCCGCTCCACCTCGACTGCGGCGGCGGCGACGTCGTACGACTGACCTAGCTCGCATTTTACCTGAACGAAGATGGTCTGCATTCCCGCCGTCCCCTTATCGCATCTTTTTTCCGCTCATCGGATCGCGCAGGAGGAAGGCGGGAACGTGGTTCCCGAGCCCGCGCACCGGTGATTCGGGTTCTTTTTGCTCCTCGTCCCGTCGGCTTCTGGCTGAGTCGCGCGGCCGCTTTCGCGCGTCTTTCTTGGTCGAAGGCTTCGACCGGGATCGCCGGCGCCCTTCGGTTTCGGGTGGCGCCTCGTCGGGAACTTCACCACCCGTCCCTGGGACGGCGATGCGCGCAATCTGGCCGCCAATCAGTTTTTCGATGGACGCCACATACCGGGAATCCTCGGGTAGGGCGAGCGTGAAAGCGCGGCCCTTCTGACCGGCGCGGCCTGTCCGTCCGATGCGGTGGATATAGTCTTCGGGGTGGGTCGGGACATCGAAGTTGAACACGTGGCTCATGCCTTTGATGTCGAGCCCACGCGCGGCGACGTCGCTGCATACCAGAAGCGTCACCTTGTCCTGCTTGAATGCGTCCAGCGTCTCCATGCGTGCCGACTGGGGCATGTCGCCGTGCAATTGGGCGGCGTTGAAGCCATGGCGTTGGAGCGATCGGCACAGGATACCGACATCGCGCTTGCGGTTGCAGAAGACGAGGGCGTTCTTGACCTCCTCCTGCCCCAGGAGTTCCCTCAGGGCCGCCCGTTTCAGTTTGTAGTTGCTGGTTCCCGAGGCTCTGCGGTCGGTGCCTTTGACGAGAAGCAGGCCCTGATGCACGTTCTCGGCCGGGGTGGCCGGCGGGGCCACGGTAATCTCCTTCGGATTCGTCAGGAAGGCATTGGCGAGGCGGCGGATCTCGGGCGGCATCGTGGCCGAGAACAGAAGCGTCTGGCGCAACCTTGACACCAGCGACGCGATACGCTCGACATCGGGAATGAATCCCATGTCGAGCATGCGGTCAGCCTCGTCGATGACCAGGATGCGAACGTCGTTCAACAGCACCCGCCCACGCTCGAAGATGTCGATCAGGCGTCCCGGCGTGGCGATGAGGACGTCGACGCCCCGGTCGAGCACCTTCGCTTGCTCATTCAGGGACTCTCCGCCAATGAGCAGGGCCTTGGAGAGCTTGCAGTACTTTCCATAAAGCTCGAAGTTGTCCGCCACCTGGGCGGCCAGCTCACGCGTCGGTTCGAGGATCAGCGAGCGGGGCATCCGCGCCTTCGCTTGACCGGCGGCGAGAACGTCAATCATGGGGAGAGTGAATGAGGCCGTCTTGCCGGTGCCCGTCTGTGCGCAGCCGAGCATGTCGCGGCCGGTCAGGACGACCGGAATCGCGTCGCGCTGAATGGGCGTCGGTTCCGCGTATCCCGCGTCACTGACAGCCCGCAGAACCTGTTCGCTGAGCCCGAGATCAGAAAATGCCATGCGGTATGGGTCTCGTCGGTCGACGGTCGCAGATCGGGTCGGCCGAAACGATCAAAACGAGCACGGATATTAGGAAGTTACGGCCGGGAGTCAATCTCCGGCCTGCACTCTCTTGGCCTGGATAGGCGATTTGGTTAGTTTTTTTTGGGTTGAATACCGATTCTCGATCCGTTTCTGAGGAAATAGGGGTACATGGCGAAGCGCACGCCGCTGCTTCTGCTGCCGGGCCTGCTATGTGACGCCGCGCTGTGGCGGCACCAGGTTGAGACCCTCGGCGACATCGCCGAGCCGGTGGTGGCCGATATGACCCAGGCGGACCAACTCGGCCCCTTGGCCCGATCGATCCTGGCGGACGCGCCAGAGACCTTCGCCCTCGCGGGCTTCTCTATGGGCGGGTATCTGGCCTTCGAGATCCTTCGCCAGGCCCCCGACCGGGTCGACCGGCTGGCACTGCTGGACACGACACCCCATCCCGACTCGCATGAGCAGCTACAGCGTCACCGCGATCTCATCGATCTGGCCCGCCGCAGCGACTTCAAGGGGGTGACAAGGCGCCTCTTGCCGATTCTCGTTCATCCCGGACGGATTGAGGATATGGTCTTGGTCGACGACGTCATCGCGATGGCCGAAAGGGTGGGCCGCGAAGCCTACCTGCGTCAGCAGACGGCGATCATGACGCGGCCGGATAGCCGGCATGATCTGCGGCTCATCCATTGCCCGACGCTGGTGCTCTGTGGGCGCCAGGACGCGATGACGCCCGTCGAGGCCCACGAAGAAATGGCGGACGCAATTCCCCATGGCAGTTTGGTCGTGATCGAGGACTGTGGGCACCTTGCTCCGCTGGAGCGTCCGCGCGCCGTGAGCGCGGTCATGCGCCTCTGGCTCCAGACGCCGGTCGTCGCGGATGGCTGATCGTCGAGCCGGACGGCCCGAGGTTGATTGATTCCCGAGGAATCCAGTATGATCTAGCTCCGCGTCCAGGCTTAGCGGCTGACCCTCGGGGTGTGCCCACTATCCGGGACCACTCGGGTCCAGTGAAGGGATAAAGCGTCTATTTGCACTGTATTAACCATCTTTCGGCACCGTTGTATCCTTGAGGATCACGCGGGTTCGTTGGACCGGCTTGGCGCGAAGGAGGCTCCGAAGACGATGACAATCGAAGGCGACAAGCAGTCCGCCTCGTCGCGCCGCGTTGGCGTGGTATTCGGCGCACTCGTTTTAGGCGCGGCGATGGGCGTCGGCGGCTGCTCGAGCGTTCCCGACGCGATGAACCCGGTGGAGTGGTACGAAGGAACACTGGATTTTTTCACGGGTGAGGACGAAGACGACGAACTGGCCACTGCGCTGGAGCAACCTTCACCCGGAGAGAACGAGGAGTTTCCGAACCTCGCCAGTGTGCCGGATCGCCCCGAGACATCAGATCCCGTGGAGCGTGAACGTGTCGCTCAAGGATTGATCGCCGATCGTCGGGCACGGCAATATGCCGATCCGATTTCCCGTCAGGGGCCGGCGGTGTCGAGGCTCGAAACGCCGGCACCGCTGCCTGTCCGGACGGCGGAGGCCACAGGACCGGAAACAGAACCGCGGCCGGCCGCGGCGAGCATGCTTGCGGAAGCCAGCCTTCCCGAGCCGGCCTCGGGCTCCCGTGAAGGGGCGAACACGGCGGTTGGTGGGCCAGAGGAACCGCGGCGGTTGCCTACGGCGCCGGCCTCGATCGAGGCGATGCCGCTGGAATCGCCGGCCGGAGCCACGCCGAGGCCACAGGCGACAGCCTCTCCGTCGCCCGCTGGCCTTTCTGGGCCTCCCGCGCCAACGCCGCCTCCCGCGCCGCCGCCGGCGCTCCGACCCGAGGTCGCCGCCGTGACCCCGCCGCCGCCGGCCGTGCTGGACGAGGCTCCTCGCCCGGTGCCTGCCCGTCCTCCTGCGGCAGCCGCTCCGACACAGCGATCGGCGCCTCCCGCGCCTCCTGGGGCATTACCGCCCTCGCCGGCGAATGCGCTGGTGCCCAGTGTCGGTGACCCATTCGGTACGGTCGTTGTCTCGTCCTCCGGCGTGACGGCGGGAAGCGCCCAGGCTGGCTCGGCGGTCCAGTCGGCGCCGGTTTTCGCAGCTCCGGCGGTCGGCCTGCCGGGGGCCGCCCTACCCACGGGCGTGCCGGCCGCCGTTCCGTCCGGCAACTCCATCAAGGTGGCGACCATTCAATTCGCGCACGGCTCGTCCAACCTCTCGCAACGCGATGTCAGCATCCTTCGCAACGTCATGCTGGTCCATCGCGAGCGGGGGGGACGCATCCGGATCGTGGGTCATTCCAGCAGCCGCACGCGAAACATGGATCCGGTGCGCCACAAGATGGTGAACTATGAAATGTCGGTGGATCGCGCTGAAGCCATCGCGCGGGAGCTGAGGCGCCTCGGCGTCCCATCCGACATGATCGTCGTGACGGCCCAGTCGGATGCTCAGCCGGTGTATTACGAGATCATGCCTTCGGGCGAGGCGGGAAATCGCCGCGCGGAGATCTATATCGATCTGTAGCTCCAGTATCTTTGGAGCAGGAGGGAGGGATGATCCCGTTCAGGGCAGCCGGCGGGGTCTCCCATATTTGGGGTAGCAGAGCGTGATGGAACAGGAGTTTCACCGTATTCGGCGGCTTCCGCCCTATGTCTTCGCGGAAGTCGATGCCATGAAGGCGCGGGCCCGCGCGGCGGGAGACGACATTATCGACTTCGGGATGGGCAATCCGGACTCGCCGACGCCGCGCCATATCGTCGAAAAGCTGATCGAGACGGTGCAGAACCCACGCACCCATCGCTATTCCACATCGCGCGGCATTCCCGGCCTTCGCCGTGCGGTTGCCGGTTACTACGAGCGGCGCTTCGGGGTCGCCGTCGATCCCGAAACGGAAGCCGTCGTCACGCTCGGATCGAAGGAGGGGTTGGCCAACCTGTCCTCGGCGATCACCTCGCCCGGCGACGTGATCCTGGTGCCCAATCCCAGCTATCCGATCCATCAGTTCGGCTTCATCATTGCCGGCGCGGCCGCGCGCCACATCCCGGTAAGGCCGGACGCCAATTTCTTTGCGGGCCTCGAGCGCGCGGTCCAGCACAGCGTTCCCAAGCCGACGGCTTTGGTTCTGAACTATCCCAACAACCCGACGGCGGAGGTCGCGGATGTCGACTTCTTTGCCGAGGTCGTGGATTTCTGCCGGTATCACGGCATCTACATTCTCTCGGACCTCGCTTACTCCGAGATCTATTTCGAGGGCAATCCGCCGCCTTCCTTGCTTCAGGTGCCCGGCGCGCGGGACATCGCCGTCGAGTTCACGTCCATGAGCAAGACCTATTCCATGCCCGGATGGCGGATCGGCTTCGCCGTCGGCAATCGGCGGCTGATCGAGGCCTTGGCGCGCAACAAGTCCTATTTGGACTATGGCGCGTTCACGCCCATTCAGGTTGCGTCGGTCGCGGCTCTGAACGGCCCCCAGGACTGCGTGGACGAGATCCGTGCTCTCTATCGGGAGCGGCGGGACGTCTTGATCGACGGTCTCGAGGCGGCTGGCTGGTCGGTTCCCAAGCCGGTGGCGACAATGTTCGCCTGGGCGCCCATTCCGCCAGCTTTCCGTCATCTCGGATCCTTGGAGTTTTCCAAGATTCTGTTGCGCGAGGCCAAGGTGGCGGTGTCGCCGGGAGTGGGATTCGGCGAGCATGGCGATGATCACGTCCGGCTGGCGCTGGTCGAGAACCTGCACCGTATCCGACAGGCGGTGCGCAGCATCAAGGCCTATATGGGTCGATACGACAAGGTCGTTCATACATCGGAAAGTAAAAGGCTGGCGGTTCGATAGGCCGGCCCGTCACGGGGAGACGTATGCCAGAATCTCTAAGAATTGGCGTCGCCGGGATCGGCACGATCGGCGGCGGCGTCCTCAAGCTGCTTCATGAAAACGCCGAGATCTTGGAAGAACGCTGCCAACGGCGGCTGGAGGTCTCGGCGATCTGCGATATCGATCGGGCCCGAGGCGCCGATTGGAGCCATATCCCCTGGTTCGACGACGCGGAGACCATGTTGCGCGAGGCCCAGCTCGACGTTCTGGTCGAGCTCATCGGGGGGTCGGACGGCATTGCCAAGACCTTGAGCGAGAGCGCGCTCGGCGCGCGCAAGCATGTCGTCACCGCGAACAAGGCACTCATCGCCCATCATGGCACGGCCCTGACCCGCGCGGCCGAAGAGGCCGGCGTGACCCTGGCCTTCGAGGCGGCCGTGGCCGGCGGCATCCCCATCACCAAGGCGCTTCGCGAGGGGCTGGTGGGGAACCGGATCGGCCGCGTCTACGGCATTCTCAACGGCACCTGCAACTACATCCTCACCGCCATGCGGGAGACCTCGCGGGAATTCGACGAGGTGCTGTCGGAGGCCCAGGCCCTGGGCTTCGCCGAGGCCGACCCGAGCTTCGACGTGGACGGCGTCGACGCCGCGCACAAGCTGTGCATTCTCGCGAGCCTGGCCTTCGGCTGCGAGATCGACTTCGATGCGGTGCATATCGAGGGCATCCGTCATATCTCACCGCTGGACATCCGCTTCGCGACAGAGCTCGGCTATCGGATCAAGCTGCTCGGCATTGCCCGGCTGACCGATCATGGGGTCGAACGCCGCGTTCATCCTTGTCTGGTTCCGCTCGTCAATCCCATCGCCCATGTCGAGGGCGTGTTCAACGCCGTGGTTGCCGACGGGGATTATGTCGACACCACCATGTATGAGGGGCGCGGCGCCGGGGAACGGCCCACGGCCTCGGCCGTGGTGGCGGATCTGGTGGACATCGCGCGCGGCCGCGTCGTACCGCCGCTGGGCGTGCCCACCAAGAGCCTGAAACCCATTCCCAAGGCGCCCATGGAACGCCACCGGGGTCCATACTACATCCGCCTGATGGTGCGGGACCGGCCGGGCGTGTTCGCTGAGATCGCCGCCGCCCTCGGCGAGGCCCAGGTCTCCATGGAGGCGGTGATCCAGCGGGGGCGTTCGCCGGAGGAGCCGGTGCCGCTGGTCATGACCACACATGAGACGGAGGAGGCGTCGATGCTTGCGGCCCTGGAGAGAATACAGGGCCTCGACACCGTGGTCGAGCCGCCGCGCATGATCCGTGTTCAGACCTTCAAGGCGCCGCCGGACGCGGCGGTGTAGGGGCTGGAACGATGGTTGAGGAGTCCGCCGCGGAACGCAACCTCGCCATGGAAGCCGTCCGCGTCACCGAGGCAACGGCCTTGGCCGCGTCGCGTTTTCTCGGACGCGGTGACGAGCAGGCCGCCGATCAGGCCGCCGTGGACGCGATGCATCACGCTCTTCGCGCGATTCCCATCGATGGGCGAATCCGCATCGGCGAGGGGGCGGAGAAGGAAGCACCGAAGCTGTTCGTCGGCGAAAAGGCGGGGACCGGCGAAGGACCGAGGGTCGAGGTATCCCTGCTGCCGCTCGAGGGGCCGACCATCGTCGCCAAGGGCGAGCCCAACGGGCTGTCCGTCATCGCGATCACCTCGGAGGGCGGGTTTCTCGACATGCCCGAGGTGTACATGGAGAAAATCGCGGTCGGGCGTGCCTTGCCGCCGGATATCGTTGGTCTGGATGCGGAACCGGCCAAGAACATGCGCGAGCTGGCGAAAGCCAAGGGCGTGGAGGTGAGCGATCTCGTCGTCTGCATCCTCGACCGCCCGCGCCATGCCGAGCTGATCGCCAAAACGCGCGAGGCGGGTGCCCGCATCATGCTGATTAGCGATGGCGACGTCAGCGGCGTGGTCGCCACCATCTGGCCGGATTCCGGGGTCGATATCTACATGGGCATTGGCGGCGCGCGGGAGGGCGTTCTTTCCGCCGCGGCCATGGCCTGCGTCGGTGGGCAGATGCAGGCGAGATTGGTCGTGAGAAACGACGACGAGAGGATGCGCGCCGAGAACTGCGGCATCACCGATCTCAGCCGCATCTATACCGTGGGCGACATGGCCTCCGGGGACGTGACCTTTGCCACCACCGGCGTGACCAACGGGGCCATGCTGCAGGGCGTGCGCCGCCGCCACGGCGCGGCCTTCACCCATTCGCTGGTGATGCGTTCGCGCACCGGCACCCTCCATTTCATCGAGGCGTTTCACGAATTCGCGCGGCTGGCCGGGGCCGGCGGCCAGCGGACCTGACGCGGGCCATGCCGGGCGGCGCCGTCGATACGCGTCTGCCGGTGGCGGAGTGCGTCCTCGGGGTCGAGCGGTCTTTCAAGAACCGCCGCTGGGTCAGCCGGGTTGGCGACGCCCGCGACGCCCTGGCACTGGCCCAACGTCTTCAGATGCCTGAGATCGTCGGTCGTATTCTCGCGGCCCGGGGGGTGGGATTCGACGACGCGCGGACCTTCCTCAATCCGACGCTTCGGGATCTCCTGCCCGATCCCAGCCATCTCCGCGACATGGATGCCGGCGTCGAGCGGCTCGCCCGGGCCGTGACGGAGCGAGAGCGCATCGCCATCTTCGGCGACTACGATGTCGACGGCGCGGCCTCGGCGGCGTTGCTGGCGCGCGTGTTGGCGGCGGTGGGATCGGGGGCGCGCATCTATATTCCCGACCGCGTGGCCGAAGGCTATGGCCCGAATACCGAAGCCCTGCTGGCGCTGCGCCAGGAAGGCGTTTCCCTCGCCGTCACCGTGGATTGCGGCGCTACCGCGCACGAGCCGCTGGCCGCCGCGCGGGAAGCGGGTCTCGACGTGGTCGTCGTCGACCATCACGAGGGGGAGGCCAAGCTGCCGCCCGCCATCGCGGTGATCAACCCCAACCGCCTCGACGAGGACAGCCCGCATCGGCATTTGGCGGCGGTGGGCGTGACCTTCCTGCTGGCCGTCGGGCTGAACCGTCGCCTGCGCGAGACGGGATGGTACGACCGTCGGCGGGAGCCGGACCTCCGGCAGTGGCTCGACCTGGTGGCGCTGGGCACGGTCTGCGACGTCGTGCCGCTGATTGGTGTCAACCGGGCCCTCGTCACAAGCGGCCTCAAGGTCATGGCGGCGCGCGGCAACCCCGGCCTGCGGACCCTCGCGGACTTGGCTGGACTAGGCGAGGCGCCCACGCCCTACCATCTCGGCTTCGTCCTCGGGCCCCGGATCAATGCCGGCGGCCGGGTCGGGCGCGCCGATCTCGGCGCCCGCCTGTTGACGACCGAGGACTCCCATGAGGCGCAGGCCATCGCCGTCGAGCTGGACGAGCTCAATCGCCAACGTCAGGCCACGGAAGCGGCCGTCCTGCAGGAAGCCCTCGCGCAGATGGAAGCGACCGAGCAGGACCGGGAAGGCGCCGGCCTGATCTTCGTTTCCGGCGTGGGATGGCATCCCGGCGTGCTGGGAATCGTCGCCAGCCGTCTGAGCGACCGCTTCCGGCGGCCGGCCCTGGTGGCGTCCATCAATGGCGGGATCGCCACCGGATCGGGACGCTCCGTTCCCGGCGTCGATCTTGGCGCGCCCGTGATCGCCGCCCGCCAGGCCGGCCATGCCAGCAAGGGCGGGGGTCACGCCATGGCCGCCGGCTTCACGGCCGAGGTTGACCGTCTGGAAGATCTGCGGCGTTTCCTCGATTCGCGTCTGGGTGAGGCGATCGGGACCGCCTCGACCCAGCGCGATCTCGGGTTGGACGGCGCCTTGCGTCCGGGCGGCGCAACCACCGAGTTGGTGGAGGTTCTGGAACGGCTCGGCCCCTTCGGCGCCGGCAATCCCGAGCCGCGTTTCGCGGTTCCGGCCGCCCGCCTCGCCTTTGCCGATGTCGTCGGCGACAACCATGTGCGGTGCGCCATCGCCGGGGAGGGCGGCGGGCGCCTCAAGGCGATCGCCTTCCGCTCGCTGGACAGCGAGCTTGGACGGGCCCTGCTCAACCATGACGGCGCCCCCCTGCATCTGGCGGGACGCCTGAGGCGCGACAACTGGCAGGGCGCGGACCGGGTGGAGCTGCTTCTGGACGACGCCGCCCCCGCCTGGTGAGGCGGGGGCGAGACGAAGGGGAGCGGGCGGGGTTTCCGACCGAACTCAGCCGTTTTTCCTGAGGATCTTCGGAACCGTGTTGGGGCGCAGGCGGAAGGCATCCGGCATGCCCTTGCCCAGCATCGGCCGCAGGTAATAGATGAAGTCGTCGGTGACGTTGTTGCCCTCTTCGTTGATGAAATGGTCGGGCATGACCTCCGTCTTGCCGGCGATCGCCTGCAACGGACTCAGCTGATAATCCACCGAGTAGTAGCCCGTGCGGTGGATGGTGACCGAGCCATTGCTGTCCCCCCAATGCGCATACTGGACGGCCTTCTCGCCGACTTCCCGCGCTTCGCGCCGGTCGACATCGGACACGCAGCCGAGGAAGGAGCGCTGCAGATAGCCGAAGGTATCGCCGCGAACGCGTTTGATGTCGGTGTTCTGCTTAATCAGGGTGGTGAGGCTGTCGGCCAGCGCCCCGGTGCCCGAGAGCTGCACGTTGCCGTGGGCATCCTTCTCGATGTTCTCGACCAGCTGCGCGATGATCGGGCGGCCGCTTTCGTCGTGAACCCCTTCGGAGACGGCGATGATGCAGCGCCCGAACTTGTCATAGGTCTGGCGCACGTCCTGGATGAACCTGTCCACGCTGAA
>JANQJG010000252.1 GCA_028281785.1 Rhodospirillales bacterium | reverse complement strand
TGCTCGAAAGTGGCCGGCACTTCCTTGCGCTTCTCTCCTTGTCCGCGACGATTTTGGTCTCGAACCAGATCGATGCGGTGAATGTCAACAGGCCCTAGTTGATCGGCAGCATCCCCCCGGTCGATCCGGGCTCGGCGGGTGCCTGCAAGGCCGGCATGCCGGATGGCGCCGCCGGTTGCTGTGGAATCTCGGGAACCCCGGCGGGCGGTGACACCGCCTCGGGGGCGGGTTGCACGGGGATGGCCGTCTCGGCCTCCGCCGGGCGCGCCGGTGGCGGCGACAGGTTGACGATCTGCACCCGACGGTTTTCCGCCGCCGTCGGCGTCTCGGTGTTCTTCAGCCGCTCCTCGCCATAGCCAACGGCGACGAGCCGCGCCTCGTCGAGCTTGAAATTCTCAATCAGATAGCCGCGCGCGGCATCCGCCCGCTCCTGCGAAAGCTGCTTGTTGTACTCGGCTGGACCCGAGGAGTCGGTATGTCCATAGATCCCCATGATCATTCCCGCGAGTTCCGGCGCGGCAAGCGCGTGGCCAACCTCGTCAAGCTGCGCGCGGGCAACTTCGGTCAGGCGCGCGGAGCCAAGCTCGAACCGTACGTCGAGATCGACTGCGCGAAGCTCCTCCTCGCCCGTGACGGGGACCAGGCGGCCCAGAATCTCCTGCCGTCCCGTAAGCTCGCTGGCAAATGCCGTCGCCGCGAGCACCGAGGACACAAGCAGAACACCGGTGCCCCGAATCAAGGTCTTCATCACGTGAGCGGGCATCCTTCCGCCTCCTTTCACACCGGTTTCCAACGGGTCCGTTCTATCGTCACTATGATACGCGCGTGTGGCCCTTCTTGCGCAACCTGTTTCCCTCAGGGCCGCCCACCCACGGCGTTCGCAAACCCGAAGGATCGCGTATCGGGAAATGTCTTGCAGATGCGCCGTGCCGCGTCGTCGGCGAGAGACAGATCCACGTCGCCGTCGGCGCGAAACTCCGTTGCCGTGAACAGATTGTAGACCGCGGACAGCGGCGAGAGGGGCAGCCCGCCCTCCGATCGCTTGGCGACATGGCGCGCCCGCCATATCAAGGTCTGATCCTCCACACGGGTCATTTGAACCTGCAGGCCGATCCGGCTTTGCGTCCAGAAGACGGCGTACATGGACTCGCCGCCCCAGGGCTCGGCCTCCAACTGAAAGCCGCAACGGGCGCTCCGGGCAAAGGCACTCCGTCCCGTCTCCGTCGTCAGATCGACGGCAAGGCTTCGCGCTGCGCGGTCGCGGGCCCGGGGACCCATGACCCGTTCAACCTTACCGGAGAGGTGGCGCGCCAGTGCCGTCTCGATCACCTCGGCCTTTGGATGGCGTTTGCCATCCACCAGGAATGGCATCACGACAACGCATCGGGGCGGATCGTCGTAGAAATGCCGCGTGAGCTCGAATTCCACTTGGCGATCGAAAGGGTTGGTCTGCTCCGCCGCCTCGTCATAGCGCGTGTATCGGGTCTGGCTGCACGCGGCGGCGAAGCCGGCGATCAGGACGGCGGTCAACAACACTTGGCTCGCCTTGCCCATGAGTCACCTCATCGCGGTGCGGCAACTGCCCCGCAGGCCGTCGCCGAAGGCGATACGGCCAGGGAGCAGAACGCCGTCCGCCCGGATGTCCTCGATGGTCAATGTCGTCCCATCGAGGCGATAGGCCGCCCGGATGGTCCGCGCCTGATCGTAAGAGGCCCCAAGCACCTGTCGGAGGCCGCCGAGCAGCACCGAATCGACATGGCGGGGGAACAGGCGGATCACCCGTTCGGTTCGCCCCAGGCGATGGTATTGGCGAATACGCTCGGCCTCGTCCCTTTCCTTCGGTGACAGATAGCCGTTGGGCCGGCGGACGAACCCGCTGAAGCGATCGAGGTTCGGGTTCCACTTCTGTCCCCTGGCGCCTTCCGCCACGAACAGGTCCCCGCGCGCGTTCATCAACGCCGTGCGCATACCGAAACAGCTGCTCAACTGTTGCTGCAGACGATACCGCTCGCGCGGGCTCTGGGGCCAGGCGATCTCGATATCGGCCCCCGACCCATGTTCGAGAAGCCTGAGCAAGGTCCGGCCCTCGGCCGCCTGCGCGCCGCTTGAACGAACGCTCACCTGGACCGTCCTGGGCGGTTCCGGAACGGGGTCGAATTCCACCTCCGGAGCCGCGGGCGGCGGCGCCGGCGGCTCGGGCGCAACCTTGGGACGGACCGGTTCGGTCTTCCGTGGCTGAAGGGGGGTTAGCTCAGCCACGGGCTCCGGCTCAAGGGTTTCCGGCTCCTCGGCCACCATTTCCTCGGGCTCCCTTGGGCGAAGGGGCTCTATGGGCTGTGGTTCGATCATCGGCTCCTGGGGTTCCTCGGGGACCGGCTCGGCGTGCTGCAAAGGCTGAATGACCTTGGTTTCGGGGAGTGTTTCGGGCGCGCGGGGGCGGAGGGGCGTCACCTCGATCGCCGGCTGCGGCTCCGGTGCCTCCGCTTCTATCTGCTCGGGAGGCGGTTGAGGGGCCTCCTGCATGGGCTCCGGCAAGGGTTCGGGCTTGCTCTCCACGGGTCGCGGAGCCTCGGCCTCGATCTCGGGTTCCGAAGGCGCGGGAGCCGGCGGTGGCGGAAGCGTGACCTCCAGCATCGCGGCTTGGGGCTCGGGTGTCTCGGTTTCGGCGGGCTTTGGCGCCGTAACCTCGGGTTTAGGGGCCTCCTGCCACATGGGTTCCGGCTTCCCCGTCACAAGGAGCAGGATCAGCATCGCCCCCGCGACGACAGAGACGACGATGGACACCCTGCCCCAAAGCCGTGACGCCGCCACCGCGCTACTCCCCAAGCTTCTCTAGGAAAAGGAGTTCCATGTCCTCGGCCAGGGAGAACAGCTCCAGGCGTCGCTCCTGCGGGCTCATGAGTTGCGTTCCGTCGGCGATTGCGATCTCCGGGGCGCGGGTCGCCGGCGCCGCGTCGGATGGAGCGTTGGTGCGCGCCGGGGGCGATGGCTCTTTGGTGGCCTCGGCGGAGTCGAGAACGGTTTTTGCCGGCGGTCTGGAGGTGTTTTGCGCCGCCGGCTCGCTCGCTCCATAGCTGGGCTTGTTGACGGCCACTGGCGGGATCCATCGCGCCGGGATTTCCCGGTCGCCGAACTGCACCCGCTCCGGATCCGTTTGCGGCTCGCTATCCGGGGCCGCCACCTCCCCGGATGGCTCCGGCGGAGTTGGCGCCGCAGGGGCATTTGCCTCCGTGGCCCGTTCGGCCGCCGCGAGCTGCGTCGGGGCCCGCACGGGCGTCGGAGACGGCTTAGGCGCGGGAATCGCGGACGGCCTGGCGGCGGGAGGCGAGGCTGCCTCCGCGACCGTCTTCCCGACCTCCCGAGCCCCTTCCCCGCGATCAACGGACGAGGTCACGGACTCGAACCTGCTGCCGCCAATCGGGTGCGGCTGCTCCTCGCGAAGACGCGGCAGTTCGCGCCCCCTCTGGTCGATGAAGCCGTTGACCTTGTCGACGGTCCGCGCGGCGGCGTCCTCGATGCGATCGACGGCGGCATGCGCCCGATCGGCGACGGCGTGGATATCGCCGCGATCGGCGGTGAACAGATAGAACAATGCTCCGAAGACGACGATGTTGAAAACGAGGAAGCGCATTATCTCCTCCTCGACAAGAGGGCGGGCTGGGTTCCATCACCGGTCTTGAACCCCGCGTTGGTCACCAGCAGAACGGTGCGCAGCACGGCGGAGATGGGCAGGCCGACCACGGTTGTCAGAAAGGCGAGGCTGAAGTTCTGGGTGAGCTCCTGAATGACGCCCCGGACGGTCTCCGGTGTCAGCTCCTGGGAGGCCAGCGTGCCAATCCCGAGCGTGATTCCGAGGAGCGTATAGGTCAGGGCCAGCGTCGTGACGCCGTTCGCGGCCTGGACGCCGGCCTCCAGCCACACACGCTCGCCTTTGGTCTGGCGCAGCCGGACCCAGCAGACCAGGCTGGTGAAAACCAGCCCGGCCATGAGGGCGATGAAGGTCGCCCCGAAGACGCGCCGGGCCCAGGCGGCGATGTCCCCGGCGGAGAGCGAGGTGGCCATGACCGCGACGGCCAGGGCCAGCACGATCCCGCCGAGCATGGCCGCCGCCGCCCGGGACCCGGTGTCGAAGACCTGATAGACGGCGCGCATTTTACCGACGTCCCACACGCGCGTTCATCAGGTTGTGGGTCGAGACGCCGACCTGCTCCAGCCAATGGTCGATGAGAATCCGGTCCTTCTCGACCGAGGCGTGGACCAGGAAGGTCAAATCGTAGCTCCTGAACGCCTTGCGGACGACCGGCCGGTTCGCGCCGACCAGGCTCTTGTCGCGCAGCACCATGCGCTCCAGGTCGACCAGGCGGTGTTTGGACGCGGCGATCTTCTGCTGTCGCTCCGACACCGTCAGCGAGGGCGAAAGCAGCGTCTGGATCGTCAAGGCGCGCTCCCGCTCGAGGTTTTCCAGGGTGCCCGCCTGGGCGGCCCCGGCGGCGGCGAGGATGGCCGCGGCCGTGGCCAGGGTGAGGGTGGTCTTGCTCCGCATCTTTCGGTCTCCGTCCTTACTGCGTGATGAAGAAGTCGACGGTCGAGGACAGGCTGATCTCGCCGTCCTCGCCGGCCAGTCCGTCGGCTGCGAGATTGTCGCCGGCCACCTCCTCGGAGAGCGCCATGGCGTCCAGGGCCACGAGCTTGGCCATGTAGCCGAGGATGGTCTCCTCCTGGTCGAGGATGGCGACCCGGGCTTGGTTGTCGGCGATCAGGTGCCGCAGATAGTCCTCCTTGGTCACTTCCTGACCGTCGAGTTCGGCTTCCTGATTCATCGGATGCTCCTGAATCGCGAGAACCAGGCTCTCGATGGCGGACATGTTTTTCGCGTAGTCCCGCGAGTACTTGCTTTCGGTGAGCTCGGTTGAGTCGAACAGCTTCATGTCGACCGCGGTGACCGTCGCCTCGAAACGCTGCCGCGCCTCGTTCTGCTGCTTGATGAGCTCGGCCCGTTGCGGAGAGGTGGCGGCCTTGCTCCGCCCAAGCTTGTCGAGCAGGCGCTCGTAAAGGCGGATCTTGGTCTCCACCTGCTTGCGCTGGAGCTCCTGCTGTTCGCCCATCAGTTTGATGAACTCCTGCTTCTCGGCCAGGAACTGATGGCGGAGCTCGGTGCGGACCTCGCCCTCGGCGCGGTCGATGGCCGATTGAAGGTCCTGCAGCGTTTGCGTCTTCAAGCCAATCTGCGACTTCACGTCGGTCAGGGCCGTGGCCAGCTCGGATTTGGCGAAGTCCCGGTCGACCGCCTTCTTGAGGTAGGTCGCGGGAAGCTTCACCAGCTTCTCGCTGGCGCTCGGTTCCCAGACCGCCGTGTTGGCCCCTGCCGTGCTGGCCAGAAACACGGCCGAAAGCACGCAGACGCCGAAGGCGACCCTGGCCAGCATGGCGAGCCGGTTCACACGGTTGGTGCGGGATATCGGTTGCATGGCTCAGATTCCTTCCAAGGCGGCGCCTAGTTTTTTGTCCAGTAACGGGAACGCCGCATTTCGCCTTTCAGCGTCTCGTTGACGTTGAGCACGGCGAACTGGCCGAAATCGGTGTCTTTCTTCTGACCCAGCAGGGCCGACATCGTCTCGATGAAGGACGAGCCGTCGTAGTAGTAGAGGTCCTTGCCCGGAAACGCCTGCTGGAAGCGCTCGAAGTTCTCGCTCGCCTTGGCCACGTCGCCGCCCTTGAGATAGTTCTGGACACTCAGGGCATAGGCGCGCATGCGCTCGTCCGTGCCGACGCCGCTGGCTTCGGGGCCGAGTTCGGCCTCACAGTTCTCGATCAGCCGGGCGCTGGCGAGATAGCGTCCCGGATTGCCCGTGGCACGGGCCTGAGTGTCGAGTTCGAGCGCGTCATCCCGGCATTTGCGATAACCCTGCATGGCCGAGATCTCTTCGAAGCGGGCCTCACGGAAGCCGATCCCCTCGGCCGTGTTCGTGGAGCCCGTGGAGGTGCAGGCGCCGAGTGCCAGCAGAAGAGCCGCAACGGCGGTCCCCTGAAGCGCCCTGCGCCCGACCGGGATCGATGGTTTCTGCGTGTTCATGGCATACCCCAGTCAAGGTGGTTTCGATCGGGATATGCACGGGCCGGAGGGCTTTTCGGCGACTTCCGAGGGTGTTTTAGGCGGGGGGTCTTAATCTAAGAGTGGTACCGGAACGCGGCCCTCGTGCTTCGACAGGCTCAGCATGAGGGCCTCATCCTGAGCAGCCGCTGGAGGCGGCGTGTCGAAGGATGGGCCGGTGGAAGGAAAGGCCCGACGCTCACCGGTGTTACGGCGTGATCTCGTGATGGACGGAGAGGAGGGCCAGGCCGTCCTCCTCGATGCGGTCGCGCAGCTCGGCCCAGCGGCCGAAATCCCAGGAGGTCTCGATCTCACGAATCTCCAGGCCGACCCAGGAGAGATCGGCGGCCGCGTCTTTCTCGGCGGCAATCGCGATGACCCGATGGCTGAAGGCCTCGCGACTCCAGCGCGGCAGATTGAGCTGCACGGAGACGGCGTCTCCCGGCTGCAATGTCCGATCGAGCGACGTCGCGGTGACGCGGTTCGAGCCGAAACCGCGCGGACGGCCAACGGGCGCCGCGAGCAGCCACACATGTACCGGCGCCTCGAAACCGTTGCGGATCTCGTATTGCACCGCGCACAGACCGGCTGCGGAGCTGGCATCCAAACGGCCACCTCCAACGGCGGGCACGCGGGTCTCTGTGAGCGGCCGCGTGCCGAACTCCGCCACGCCGCAGCTTCTCGCCCCAGGCGCGCGGCGCTCGACGATCGTGAGCGCCAGGTCGCTTCCGCTCAACTCAGGTTCCGGCTCTGGCGCCGGTTCGGGTACCGGGTCGGGTTCGGGTTGCATTGCCGTCGGAGGCTCCGTGGTGTCTGTCGGATCGCCCTCCCGGTCCGCCGCAGTCGGCGGGTCTCCAGGAGTTTCCGATACAGGGGCCTCGGCCGGCGTCACCGGGGGAGCTGGTTGCTCTGGAGCCACGGTCGGTTGTGTCGGTTTCACCGGTTCGGGTTCGCCCTCGCCCGGCTCGTCCCCCGTCCCCGCAAGGATGCGGAGCGCCTGCGGAAAATTGGCGTCCGCCCACTCCATGACCTCGTCCTGCCAATAGGCGCCGGCGGCTGTCCCGGCGGCCAGAAGGAAGACTAAGCTGATTAGGACGGGATGACGCCGCTTGGCCTCCGGTCGCGGTTTCAGGGTCTCGGGCCGCGCCGGCCTCGGAAGCTCCAGGCGGTCGAAAAGGGTATCCACGGTTTCGAGCGGCACGATCTCGGCATTCGGGCCGAGACGATCGGTATCGGCCGGCCCCAGGCCGTCGGCATTCGCCCGGGGGAGAAACAGTGTCAGGGGAATGCCGTGGCTCTGGAGCTCCCCGAAGAGGCGCTCCGATTGGGCCAGCTTCTCAGGCACATGGTCGACCCGTCCGACATCGAGCTCGCTGTCGACCGTTCCCGTGAGCCAGACCGCGCGGTCCGCGCGCTCGTTCTTGCCGGCCAGCCGGCCGGCGGCGAACAGCGCGTGCGCGGCAAAAAGCGGCAATTGCCAGCTGCGCCCCTCGGAGATGCGCTCGGAAACGTCGGTGCGGTAAACGGGATGGCCGAACAGGCGCTCGATGACGCCGGTCGGTTTGCGCACGAAGGCGTCGTATGCGGCGCTGATGGCCAGCGCCTCGGACGTGCCGTTCAGGCAGACGACCGACCGGACCTCGGGATCTTCCTCCGCGACCCGCTGGATTTCCGACGGCCCCTCGGTGGTGGCGACGTATACGCGGACGCCGGTCACCGAATGAACACCTCCGTATGAACGTCGCGTAGGGCTTGGACCAGGGCGGAGTCACTGTCTACTAGTAGTTGGATGACTCCGTTCTGCGCGTCTGGCAAGGGATACTTGCCGTATTGCTGGTCGGCGCCGCAGACAAACAACGTTTTTGGCGCCTCGGCCGCGTCTTCGGCCATCTCGATGATGACGTAGGACTGTCCGCTGGCGGCACGCGATGGGCGAATGCGGAGGCTGAAGCCTTCCCCCTCCCGGGATTCCACGCCGCCCGCGCTGGCCGCCGCGACCCGCGGAAAATGATAGATGGCGGTCCGTTCCAGAAGGGCATCGAGATCCCTGCGAAGGGTCTCGCTTTCGTCCAATGCCCGCTTGAGTTTCTCGCCCATCGGCAGATCCGATCGCGTGGCATAGGCATAGAGTTCGGCGAAGCCGACCTTGCGCGACGCGGTCTCGGCGGCGGCCTCCCGGTCGGTCAGTGAGTCCAGGTTCGAAAGGGCGTCGAAAACGCGTTCGGCCACTGCCTTGCGCCGAGGTTCAAATGTTTTCCAGGCCCGCGTCATGGGGTCCCTCCGTACAAAACCACGAATTGATCCGAGAACACGCCCTTGTCGGCCTCGAATTGCCTGTCCCAATCCGTTTCCGGCAGGGCCGCGCGGTCCAGCAGCTCGGCGAAAGCGGTTACATGGCCGGACATGTCGAGCAGGGTGCCCGCGCCTTGCGCGAAGCCTTCCGTGATGTCCGTGTCATCGAGCATGTCGTCCCCGAACCCCTGCCGGGAGAGGCCGCGATAGGCCTTCCGTGCCTCGGCGATCAGGCCCGCGATATCGGGCCCGACCTTCTCGCTGTCCTCGATCACGTTGAGAAACTGATCCGATACCGACGCGGCGCGCAGAACCACGACCCGATCGTCGCCGTCATCCGAGATGTCGAACAGGCGCGCCAGCGGCGAGAAGTCGATTTCCGGCCGCAGGGAAACGACCAGATTGATGGCCTCACGTCTCCGATTCCGGGCGAGAACATGGAGGCTGGCGAGAAGCACCCGGTCCAAATGAACGCGCAACTTGGCGAAGCCGTCCTGGCGCTCGCGGTAGGTCTCGGGCGCGCAATTGGCGATCAAGGTCTTCAGCTGTTGTTTGTCGGCGCGGCGGCGCAGGGCCTGCGTGATCTGTCCCTGCCCCTTGCCGAAGACCTCGCATCGCATGAGGGAAAGCGGCATGACGAACGCCGCCGCCCCGCTCTCGAAGAGCAGTTCGAGCTGTCCCGTCTCCCGCTGATTGAGGAACTTGATGGCATCCGCCGGCGGTTCCTGAAGGGCGGCCAGCGGGCTGCGATATTCGTCGACGGTCTGGATGATGCCGTAAATCGCGTCGGGATCGATTTCGCCGGCCTCCCGATCCACGCCGATGGTGAAGGATGTTTCCAGCGCGTGCAGATCCGCGGACTGCTCGAGGGTCTGGCGCAACCTAAGAAACGTCTTGAAGACCGTCTGAAACATCCGGAAATCGACGCCGTCCGCGCTCTCCTTCGCCGATTCAGCGATCCAGAAGTCGAGAACGGCGGTGTCGTCGATGGCATCGACGGCGAAGTCGGCGCCCCGCCGCTCCTCCATGAAGGCGATGAGCCGGCGAAACTTACGCTGATTTTGCGCGCTTGGGAGGTGTTCCTTGAGATAGTCATAGATCAGCCGTGAAAGCTGGTTGGCGTGCGTGGAGACCGAGCGCGAGTTGACCCCGGGCGCCAGCATGTCCCTCAGAACCGCGTTGAGTTCGGCATACCCGATCGTGGTTATCAGGAATTCCATCAAGGCCATGAGAAAAGGCATGCGCCCGAAGGTCACGGAAAACTTCCCATCGTCGTAGGCGACATCGACCCCCGCGCCGGTTACCGTCATGCCCCGCCCCGCCTGGCCCTCCCGGAAGCCACGCAGGACATTCGCGCGTAAAGCGGACGGGCGCGCCGGGCCGCTGTCCCAGAAGAAGAGTTCGTATCCCAGGCCGCCCCCGCATTTCTCGGCGATATGCACCAAGTGGCAGAGCTCCAAAACCGCGCGCGAGTAGTTGCGGCAGGCGATTGCCTTGGCGAGGTCGCGGCAGGTCTGCTGAGAGTATTTCGGCTGACCGTCCACCTCGGCCTCGGCCACCATCTGAAAGGCCGAAACCAGTTCCGAGCTTTTGCCCGATTCGATAACGAGTTGTTCCGCCGAGACGTGCGACATGCCGAAGGACTCCGGGGCAACTGGCGGGACACAGCTCTTCTTACCCCGCCGCCGAGCGACCCGGCCCCTTCCCGTCCCGCCTTCGCCGCCGCTGTTGCCGCCGCGGAAAGGCCACCGCTCGGGACGGCCGGGCCAATCGCCACCACCGACAACCTTATATCTTCCTGCTCGGCGTTCGCAAATACAGCCGGTCGTGGTCATCCTGGACTTATCCCTCCACCCAGCGGTCGCGGCGGCGCGGCCAGGGGAGATCGCCGGTAGTCAGCCGGTCGCGAAACTGGAGACGCCGCTCCTGGATCTTCTGTTCCAGTTCCTGCGAGGGCCTCTGCGGTCCGGTCTCGACCGGCTGCCACTCGTCCGTGGGGGACTGCCGCGCCGCCAGCTCGAGGTCCGACCCGGGCTCGACGGCCAGCGGGTCTCCGCCATTCTGCGCGACGGCGAGCCAGTAGTCGGCGACCTTAAGGTAGTGACGCCAGTCCTTGTCGATGTTGGGATCTTCGAACATCCAATAGGCCGCGACCTGCCGGTCGCGATTGGGCGCAGGTTGCGGTGTCGGTGCCGGCTTGCCGGCGGTATCCGCCAAGGCCATCATCGTCGCGTTGCGGTCGAACCGCTTCTGCCATGCGAGGACGGCATCGACATATTTGCGCGTGGCCGGAATGACCCGGGCATTGGGCGGCGTGCCCACCCGCGAGCCGCCGTTGTAATGGGAAAGCGCGAGGTCCCACCGCCCGCCATAGCGCTCGATCAGGCTTTCCAGGAAATCGATGCCGAGCCGGATGTTCAGCCGCGCATCCCACAGCTGATCCGCGTCCACATCATAAATATCCTTCGCGGTCTTTGGCATGATCTGCATGACGCCCCGGGCGCCCGCCGAACTCAGGGCCTTGGGATTGAAGTTGGATTCCACCTTGGCGACCGCAAGGGCGAGAGAGGCCGGCACCCGTGTACTGGACGCCTCCTCGACGATCATGCGCTGGACGTCGGTGCGCTCCGGAATGGCCGCCAGGCCGGGCTCCACAGCGGCAAGGGCGGCCAGCAGGCCGAGCGCGGCCAGCCCGGCGCGAACCAGTCGGAATCCACGGTCACGTTTAGTTGCCATCATGATTCACTCTCTCCAATGCTTGCAGCCAGCGCTCGTCCATGACCGTTACGATCAGCTCGCTCAGGTCGATACGCGACCGCGCCGCGATCGCCTCGGCCATCGGCAGGTCCGGCTCCAGAGCCAGAACGACGCGCTCCGAGGCGACGATTGTCGCGGGGTCGATGGGTGAGAGGTCCCGGTCCCAGAACCCCCCTCCCTTGTAGAAGACGATCAGATCCTCGGAACCTGTCTCCACCCGGGCCGCCGGGGCCGCCTCGGGCCGGGAGGGTGCCAGCATGGCGGCCGTGGTTTCGGCCGTTTCGCCGGTCCCCACGCCCATCGAGATCATGGTCAACACCATGATGCTGAAGAACGCCATGGCGAGCGCCAGGGCGATCTCCGTCATCGCGTTTCCATATCCCGTGTCTTCCACGTCTGGCCCCTTCCCCACCTCGTTGCATCGTTCGGACCGCGAGAAGCGCCGAAACTCTCGCCCTGGCTATGGAAGGGGGAAGGCGGAAAAACGAAGGGCGGTGGAAGCCACCGCCCTTCAAAGAACTGAATTCCGTGGCCTGCTCGGCGCGGAATCTTCCGGTCTTGCCGGCTATTGCGTGATCGGCACCCATTGGCCGGGGCCGCCGCTTACCGGTCCGGGAGGAGGTGGCGCAGGCGTGCCCGGATTCGGCACCGGCGTGCCGGTGTTCGGCACCACGACCGTTGGCGGCGGTGGCGGCGGCGCGCTTGCCACCGGCCAGGGTTCCATGTCCCGGCTCACCAGCACCCATTGCTGGTTCTGGAAGCGGCATGCCGTCGCCCGGCCATATCGAACCTGACCGTTCGGGCGGTACTGCCGCAGCTGGTAGTCCTCGCAGTAGCTCCCGTCCTGGCGGTAGTAGGTATCGACGGGGGGCGTGAAGACCTCCACCCTGTCGAGCCCCGAGCCCACGAGGGTCACGACCGTCGGCGAGCCATAAGGCGACTGACAGGCCGCAAGCGCCAGCCCGGCCAGCGCGAGGATTGCAAATCGGGTCAACATACGGGGTTCTCCTTGCCTCATTGGGTGATGGACTGCCAGCCGCCGGGGCTGGTTCCGGCGGGCGCCGGTGCCGCCGGCGCGACCGTGGCTGGAGCCACCCTTTCCGGCCGGCCCGCGGACTTCGACGCCTCGCTCAGCTGCTGGAGGATGCTGCTCTGCTGGACGATCATCGTCATCCGCTTGGCGAAATTGACCTTGCGCTCGATGCCCGCGAAATGAAGTCCGACCACGGACATGTCGTTGTCCGAGAATACCGGCGATCCCGAGCTTCCGCCAAGCGTGTCACAGAAATGACGCAACTCCTCCGGCCTCTCGCGATCCTCGTCGGCGCGGCAGTTGCGGCGGGTCAGCCGTTTCGGCTTGCCGGCGGGGTGCTGAATGATGAACAGCTCCTCTCCCGGCTCCGCGTCGCGTGCCTGCAGTGGGATAAAGCCGTATTTGGCGGCGGGGTTGCCATGAATCCGGACAATCGAATAGTCAAGCTCCGGGCTTGTTTCCACGGGCTGGGTCTCGACCTCGAAGCGTTCGACGGAGCTCGTGTCCCCCTCCTCCAGATAGTTCATGACCAGGGAAGCCTTGAGCACCTGCCCCTTCTTGCCGGGGATGCAATGGTTGTTGGTCAGGATGTACTCCTGGGAGATTACCCATCCCGTGCACAGGCTCGTATACTGCTCGCCGCCGGTCCGAACCAACAGGTCCAGCCGTCCGATCGGTGACGCCATGATGCGGTAGCGATTCTTCGGGGAGAACTGACTGAGCGGTTCGAAGTTGTCGGTATCGTCCATCAGGCGCTCCACATGGGCGAGCGCCTGTGTCAGCGGAAGGTCGATCCGTCCGTAATAGTCGCCGGGATACTGGGCGGTCGGATCCGCCGCGGTTGCTATTCCCGCCGCGACCATCCCGGCCAGCGCCGTGGCCACCACCGCGGGGTAGGTCCAAAAATTTTGAATTCCCATTCTCGCCTCCAGCTCCCGCCGTCGCTGCCCATTTTTTGAGAGATCGGGCACGCGACGACGAAACGAAGATCCCCCCGCCGTTGCCGGAGGGGGGATCGAAGCGGTTTCCCTTATTGGAACCTCGGGCTCGGCCCTGGGCCGACCGGGGAACTGCCGAAGATCTTATCGAGCTGGATGTCGGTTCCGGCCATGGTGATCTTCACCTGGCTGTCCGGATCCAGGCCCATATCCATGAGAAGGATGTTCAGCCATTTGTGGATCTTCTGGGCCGGTGCCTTGGTCCGGTAGCCATAGGTCCACTTGGTGGTGTCGCCGCTCGGCACCTCGGAGGAGACGTATTGCGGAAACTCGGTCTCCATCACCTCGGTGATCTCGAGCAGCTCGCGGGTGGTGAAGTTCTTGAAGGTGATGCGGTAGATCGTCGCCAAGCCATAGCCGCTATCGGCCGCAGGAGCCGTTGCGGCCGGCGCCGCCGCGGCCGTCCCGCCAGCCACCGGCGCGCCAGCGCCCCGGGTCAGGTAGGCGAGCTTCTTGCGGAGAACGTCCGCCACCTGGGCGCCGACCTCGCGGGCGTGATCGCCGACGACTTCCTGAATGCACACGCCGGCGCAGTTGGCGGGCGCGGGAAACTCCATCCGCGGGGCTTCCCAACTGGAAATGAAGCGGCCGTTGTTGTCATAGGTCTCGCCCATGATGCGGACCATGGCCTTGGTCGCAAAGCCCACATTCTGGGCCGCCGCGCGAATCTTGTAGAGGACCATGGCACGCGGCGCCAACCTGGGATCACCAGCCTGGTTGGCAAGAACGACCACCTGCATGAGTTCGGTCTTCGGACGCCTTGCCCGGACCTGCCAACCCATGCGAACCGTCAGGAACTCCTCGTCCATGACGTAGAAGTCATAGCGGCTCATCTGTTCCTGGATTTCCGAGGTGACGCGGCGGGCGATGTCGCTCGTCCGGATAACGCTGTTGGGATCCGAATCCTCCAGCATGACGATGACCGGAATGTCGGAACCCTGTTGTGCCTGGGTAACGGTCGGCGTGGCCGCGCAAGAAATCAGCACCAGCGACGCGGTACCCGCCAGAAACGCCTTGTGAATGGAAGCCAATCCTGACATCGAGTTTCTCCTGCCCCTTCTAAGATCCTAACCAAATGGCTCATCGCACGAGGTAAAACAGGTCTCGGTGCCCCCCAATGAAACGAACCTTCATGCCCCCTATGAAACCCTTTGACGCTTTTCTTCCTACTGCACCGCCTGGGGACCCGTACCTCCGCCGAAACAGTTGCTCGTATTGCCGAACATGAACACTTTGTGCTTGTTGTAGATGATCGGACGGACCTCGGTATCCCCGTACTTGCCCGTGCGGGACTTGATCTCTTCGAGCATTGCCTCGAACGCCCGCGCCGGCTCGACCATTCTACCCCCTGGAAACTGAAACACATACAATGGAACTTGGCCGCTCTTGCCGCCGGAAAGTCCGCCGAAACTCCTCAGTTCCGCGAGAAGGTCGTCGAAGCGGTCGTATTTCAGCTCCCGGTCGCACACCGTGACCTCGTACTTCATGCCCCGCTCGATGTTGCGCCGCCAGGTCCGTAGGATGTCCGGCGCGCTGGCTTTCTCTTGCACCGCCTTCACGATGTTGCGCACGGCGTCGTCGACGCTTTCCCGTGCCGATGAGCCCGTCCCCACCACGGTCCGGCGGGAGGAGACTGGCTGGCCGCTGTTCAGATCCAGGAGCTTGATCTGAAGCTTGGCGTGAGTCCGGTAGTAGGCGCCGCCGTCCCTTGCGGTGACGGCGTCGTCCGGAATGTCGAGCTGGCCGAGAAGGTAGTAGTCGATGGCCGTCGGCGGGTTCATGGGGTCGAAGATTCGCCGCTCCAGCGATCTCAGGCGCTTGATCTCGTACAGCTCCTCGCCTTCGATATTGAGGAAATCGACCAGGGAAAACCCCGCCCGGCCGTAATACTCTTTCACGGTCTCGTTGATGTCGTCGATGTAGATTTCGCGGTCCGCCGGGTCTCCGAACAGTTTCGGCAGGCGGCTGATGATGATCGCCACTTGAAACCGGGGATTGCCGTACTCCACGATCTCGGTCGCATCGGCCCGCCGGATGATGGCGTTGATCCCGCCCATATCGACCGAGAGGTAGAAGGCCGGCTGATAGAGGCCGTTGACCGCCTGGACGTTGAGGATGTGCCGGGTCCTCACGAGCCGGTCGACGTTCTCCATGATTTCTCGCACGTCACTGTCGCGGAGTTGCAGGTTGCCACGCATTCCCACCGCCTGGCGCAGGGCCTGGCGTTTGGCCGCCGCCTCGGCTTGGTCGATAGTCGGCGTCGGATCGACGACCACGGAATTCACCCGCAACTCGGAGTCGTCGGCGGCGCGGGCCTTACCCTGGGGCGCGGTAAGCAGCGCGATCGCGGCGATCACCGGTATCGCCGCCTGACGCAAAAGACGAAGGGTCGTGTGGGCCACCGCGCTCATCTCAGCACATTTTCGTCCAGTTTATTAATCGCCTTCATTAACCCATTAATATAATACACATCCGAAACCTGCTCGCCTTTGACCGCCGCGACTTCATAGCCGGTCTCCTGAAGGCTTGTGGCGACCGGTTGGGCGCGTCCGGCCAGTTCGGCCTCGATATCGACCACCGTCAGAAACCGAAGCGTCACGAGCGCGCCAGGGCCCTCGGCCGCCTTGACGAGCGATCTCACACCGATCCATAGCGGATTGCGCGGCGGTCGCACGCGCACGCAGATCTGGCTTTTCCCCGTCTCGTCGTACTCCGCGAGGCACAGCTCGTCGAAATCGCGGCGGATGTCTCCCTCCTTGCGCGTGGCGGCCGCGTCCCCGGTTCCCTCCTCGACCTTTCCCGCCTGCTCGGGAAGAAACGCCACCTGCCCGAATTCCGCCAGCCGGGCATTGAGGAAGAACCGGGCGAACTCCCCCATCATGTCCACGGGCGGAGCCGTCATCCCCGATTGGTCGAGCACGCCCACGCAATCGCCGCAAAGCCGCATGACTCCGTAGGTGTTCTCGAAATAGTCGTCGATGGGGTGGATCGGGTTCTGGGTGCGTCGGATCGCCTCGTAGGAGCGTCCGGGCGGTCCATAATATGCCTGCAGACGCTGCATTATTCGCTTTGTATGGGGGTTCTCGGCGTCCCCGAGTTGTTCGGCAAATTCAGTCAGGGTCTCCGACAGGATATCCTCGACCGAGGGCGGCTGCTCGAACGCGTCGGTGAGAAAGACCGGATGGGAAAACACCAGGTTGCGGCTGTCCGCGGCAAAGACGTTCAGCGTGACGAAGATGTAGGTGTAGTACTTGCGGACCGCTTCTCCGGCGACCTGGACGACGCTTGGCTTGAACCGCATGACCCGGTCCACGGCCAGGAACACGCCATAGACGTCGCGCATGTTTTCTTGCACATAGCCGGTTTCGGCGGCCGTCTCGTAATAAGCGAACTCGTCCCAGGCGAGGGCGCCGAGAAGCTTGGACACGGCGCCGCGCTGGCTGCTGCGGAAATGCGGATCGACCGTCCGGGCGAGGAAAGGCTCGTATCGCGCCTGTTCCAGCTGCGGGTCGGACAGGTGGATGCCGGCCCAGAAGAACTCGGCCACGGCGGCCGACGCCGTGGCGCCGAAGCCCATGCCCAGATAGAGCGATACGGCGGCGAAGAGGCCGGTTAAACGGGGCCGACACAAGGAAAACACGGTCATCGCCCTTCGTCCACGAAGTCGGTTCGCTCCGACGTATATGGAGGCTAGTCGAAGGATATCGGTCGCCGCCGGTCAAACCATGCCTCCACGTCCTTGATGTTGCGGACATCGAGACGAATATCGTTGACCACCGCCCCCATCTGCATGCTCTCGGCGGCAGCCGTGCGAGATACCGCGTCAGCCGATTGGGCCGTCGTGTGAAGCTGCTGTTGAGCTTGGTGAGCCGAGGCCGGCGCACAGGCTGCCGCGGCGAGGGCCAGAAGCCCGACAAGGGTCAATCGTTTGACGTTCATTGCCTGTGTCCCCTCTTCCACGGCCGCATCAACCGTCCGTCGTCACTATGAGGACGACTTCAATCGTCGGGGCCGCTTGAGCAACGCATTGAGTTCGCTGAGGTCGCCGCGTTCTATGACCTCCGAGCGCTGACGCCCTTTCTCCCGGACAACTTCGAGCTGCTGCTCGAAGGCGATGGTCTGGCCGCGAAGGGCCGCCGCCGCCTCCGACGCGGCGCGGCTGTTTCGTTGCCAGGATTCCATGAGTCTTGGACGGATCGCGCGAAGTGTGCTCGCCGAGGCGATCAACTCCGCCTGGGCCCCTCGGCTGGCGTGGAGAATCTCCAAAGAGTGCGCGTCGAACCATTTATGGGTATCGGCAAGGGAATTCAGTGTCGACACCATCTGGGTGCCATCCTTGACGATCTGAATGCCCTGCACCGCGGTAAAGGCAAGCTGAAAGAAGTTGTTGTTGGAGTTGTTGAGCGTCTCTCGGACATGGGCAATCTCAAGCGCGACCATACCGGCGTGCTTGATTGCATTGGCCGTCAAAAGACCGCTCTGCTGATTGAAGTCCCCGATCGCCAATTCCATGTCTCCGACCGAGGCCCGATAGGCATTGGACATGCGTCCGAAGGTTCGGCTGGCGCTCTCCAGGGTGGCCGTGACCTCCTCGACCCGCACCAGATAGGCGTTCATCATGGCCTCGAGCGGGATGTCCTGCCTGGCGACCAGCTCTTCGAACCCCCGATCTCCGGAGAGGGCGTTGACATAAGCCGCGACCGACTGGCGAAGAACCTCGATCTTGGCATTGTTGCGGGCGATGGTGTGGTTCTGGTCGCGGATATCGTCGACGGCGTTGACCTGCACGAATTTGAGGGCGCTTTGGCCGGATATCCGCTTGCGCTCGGTCGCGGCGATGAATTGTTTCACCCAACCCGTTTCGGCATCCGCGTCAAGCTTGTACAACTCATTGAGCTGCAAGCCCAGCCGGTACCAGATTCCGCCGACCTGAGCCTGAAAGACCTTGATGCGGTAGATCACGTCACGGACCCTCCGCTGCAGGGTCTCCGACTTTTCCTGGATCGCGTGGCCTAGCTCGATCTGGCGCAGGGCGCCTGCGATCGGATCGCCGGTGACCGGCTGCATCGGAGCCGGCGCGGGTTGTACATTCCTGGATGGGTTGGGGTTGTTCTCCGGTACCCCCATCAAGCCCCGGATCAGGCTCCCGAAGGGATCGTTGGATTGCGCGAGTTGAAGAGGAGCCGCGGGCCTGCCGGTTCCGGCCGGCCCTAGCGGCTCGGCCTTGGCAGTCGGAGGTGACGAGAGAACCAAAACCACACCAAGCAGCCCGGCCGCGATTGCAGGTCCGCGCCCGGCGCCACGGCCACCCTGCCACCGATGCACGAAAACATCAGACATGAGCAATTCACGCCGCACGGACGGGGCGCCCTCCCCCTTCTCCCTGACATCATTTCCCCGGGCGGCAACGCCACCCAGGGGCGGCCTTAGCTTTGACTTGGGAACTCGCGGTCGCGATGCCAAGCTTCCACAATGTGAAGAGACTCTTTGTCCCCATTTCCACGCCTTTTGATGCATTAGCCTGCGCCTCCCTCAACCGCAAGTCAATGACGCAATCGGCTAGGTCAGACCCTGCGGCGCGTCACCCCCGCGCACCCTTGTCCCAAGCCGGATATCCGACAGATCCGGAACTGCCTGTCGCGACTCCCAATCACTCAAAGGTATGAACAGCCTTGAACGCGGATTCAACTTCGGTGGTGGGCAAGGTGCAGGGGCGTGCGGGAGATCGGGATCTTGCGCATGAAATTGGATCGGGCGATGTGATAGCTCGGGTCGAACCCGAAGAAATTGAGCCGCATGCGGGCCAACTCCTCCGAGCGGTGGGAGGAGAGCGATTTGATGTCTTCGTCGACTTGGCGCGACCGCGCCTTTTCCCTTAGTCGCCGCTTCCATTCGGCGGGCTGCGCCATGGCCTCGGCAAGTTGCCGAATCTCTCGATCCAGGGTTGAACGGTCCGTCCCGAGACAATCGTCGATCAAACCAAGGTCACGCGCTTCCGGCGCGCCGAGCGGCAGGCGGCGTCCCATCACCCGATCGATTCCCTCGCCGCCGACCCGCTTCGGCAGCAGATAGGTCCAGTATTCGGAGCCATAGAGATTGCCCATGTTCTTGTAATGCGGGTTCAGCACGGTGCCCTGCGCCGCCACCACGCGGTCGGCCGCGAGGGCCAGAAAGACCCCGCCGGCGCCGGCATTGCCCCGCATGACGGCGAAGGTAAGGTGGGACTCCGTAGTGAGAATAGCGTGGCAGAGGTCATCAATCGCGTTGATATTCCTCCAGGATTCCTCCGCCGGGCTGTCGGCCGCCTCGATCGCCCCGAGATGCATGCCGTTCGACCAGAAATCGGCACCGCCCATCAGCACGATCAACCGCGTGTCGGTCTGGCAGGCCTGGCGATAAGCGGCCTCCAGGCGAGCCGCCTGATCCGTGCTCATCGCGCCGTTGTAGAACGGGAAATGGAGGTACGCGACGCCGTCCCGCTGCTCGCACCAGATGTCGCGCCAGGTGACGCCTGCCTCCGGCTCCGGGATTTCGGGAATGCCGGCGATCCGCTCGCCGAGCGCGGCGGCGGCCGGCTGTTTGAAGGTTCGTTCGCCTTCGACGATCGGCTTGAGGTGCGTGATCCACACCGCGCCGTCCACCGTCGCGCGGCAGATCGCGCCGTGCCGCTGCCCCAGGATCTCTCCGGGCCGGCCCCGGAGGGTCTCGTCGGGATGGGCGTCGAACAGCGCGAAGATCTCGCCGCGGAGCGTGTCGAAGACGCCGGGGAAGCCGTCCGCCGCCCGCATTTTCCGGAAGATGGTCGCGCTGTCGTCCCGCGACCAGTCAATGGCCCGGTCGGACTGTTTCGTGAGCGGGTTCCATTGTCCGGGGGTTTCCGCGCGCAGGCTGTCCAGGGGCGCGGGGTTGTACGTCCCCGAGGCAAACCGGGAGAGGGCGAGCAGAACCGCCTCCACGGCGGCCTCGGTCACCTCCCGTCGGTACAGGCTGCTCTTGGTGGCCGCGCGCATGGGGAAGGCCACCGACGCCCAGATGTCGCCCGCGTCCATTTCCTCATCGGCCTGGAGGACGGTAACGCCCCAGCTTGCCTCGCCCCGCAGGATGGCCCAGTCCAGGGCCGAGGGACCCCGGTCCCCGGGGATGCCAGGATGCACCACGAAACAGGGAATGCGCCTCCAAAGGGCGTCCGGGATGCGCCGCCGCAGATAGGGCGCCAGGATCAGGTCCGGCTGGAACAGCTCGGCGGCCTCTATGGATACCGCGTCGTTGATATCGAACTCGATCGAGATCTGATGCCCAGCCCGTGTCAGCTCGACGAACAGGCGCTGGGTCAGGCTGTTGAAGGCGTGGGTGAGAAAGAGGATGCGCATCAGCAAATGCGCGGAAGCTGTTCCCCCGCGAGCCAATCGATGATCCGCGCCCCCCCGAACTGCGTTTCGAGTTGCACGAAGTTCTGGGCGTCCTCGATCACCTCGCCGATGATCGCCGCCTCGCGTCCCAGCGGGTCCTGGCGCATGATCTCGACGAGCGTCTCGGCGTCCCCGGCGGCGCAGAAGGCGACCAGCTTGCCCTCGTTGGCGACATAAAGCGGGTCGAGCCCCAACAGCTCACAGGCGCCATGCACCTCGGGTCGGATCGGGATGTCGGCCTCCCGCACACGAATACCCACCGCGGACTGCAGGGCGATCTCGTTGAGCACGGCGGCCAATCCCCCCCGCGTCGGATCCCGAAGCACGTGAATGTCGGGAACGGCTTCCACCATGCGCCCGACCATGCCGTTGAGCGCCGCGCTGTCCGAAAGAATCTCGGTCTCGAAGGAGAGATTCTCCCGTTTCGACATGATCGCCACGCCATGGTCGCCCATGGTCCCGCTGACCAGGATGCGGTCGCCCGGTCGGGCGCGGTCGGCCGAGACATTTACACCCTCCGGCACCATGCCGACGCCGGTCGTGGTGATGAAGACGCCGTCGCCCTTGCCTTTCTCGACCACCTTGGTGTCGCCGGTCACGATCGTGACGCCCGCGTCGCTGGCCGCCGCCGCCATCGATTGGACGATGGTCCGCAGATCGGCCAGAGGAAACCCCTCCTCGACGATGAATCCGGCCGAAAGATAGAGCGGCCGCGCCCCGGCCATGGCCACGTCGTTTACCGTCCCATGGACGGCGAGCGAGCCGATATCTCCGCCGGGAAAGAACAGCGGCGAAATCACGAACCCGTCGGTGGTCATGGCGAGCCGCCCCTGCGGGACCTCGAAAACCGCCTGGTCGTTGCGCTGCGAAAGCAAGGCGTTGTCGAAGGCCTGCTCGAACAGCTCCTCGATCAGCTGGGCCATGGCGCGGCCGCCGCTGCCATGGGTCAGGTCGACCTTGCGGGTCTTGAAGTCGATGGGTCGGACATAGGGTTTGCGAGCCGTGGTCATCGGGTTGGTTCCGTCGTGTTCCCTGGAGTGTCGGTGGCGCGGGCGACGCATAGCAGAAAGGCCGAGCACCTTTCCAGCGTCACGGAGCCGCCTTCAGATGGCGCGCCAAAAACGCGTCGATGGCGTCGAACCATCTGTCCCGAATGCGGTCCGTTTCCATGAAAAGCTCGTGGCGGGCCTCTGGGAAGTCAATGATTTCGCAGGCTGGCAGGATCTTGCAAGCCCGCCGATGGGCGGCCGGTTCCACATAGTCGTCCTGTTTCGGCGAGCCGATAAGAACCGGCGTCCTGATCGCCCGTAGATAGGTTTCCGATTGCGTTTCGGCCACAGAGCGGAAGGCCGCGTCAAGCCAGGCGAAGGTCGCGCCACCGGTGCGCAGATCGGGCCGCGCGGCCAGCCATTGGTGACGCAGGCCGACGCGAACCGCGTCGTGACTTGTTTTCCGGCCGCGGTAGTTTCCTCCCGACTCGCTTGACCAATCGCCGGCGCCGGGAATGTACAGATGCCCGAAACCGGCCCCAGTCGCCACGCGCGCGAGCAGCCGTGCCAGCCAGGGCGGAACGGATCCGGTTTCGATCTCGAGCATGGGCGCGGAAAGCACCGCCGCCGCGAACATCTCCGGATGATCTCGCAGCAACGGCAAGATGATCTGACCGCCCGAGGAATGCGTGACGGCGATCAGCGGACCGGCTGCTGCCGGTTCGACGATCTCGGTGACGAATTGGTGCAGATCGGCGGCATCCGCGCGAAGCCCGACCGAGCCGATCTTCTGCGGATTGGCGTAGTAGCGGTCCGAACCGCCCTGCCCCCGCCAATCCATCTCCCAGACCGCGAACCCGCGGGCGAGGAGGTCGCGGGCGGTCTCGAAGTACTTCTCCGCGAACTCGTTGAACCCCGTCAGGAGGACGACCGTTCCCCGAACCTCGCCGGAAGGCCGTGCATGCCCGTAGCGAATGCGGGCGCCCTCGGCATTGGTGAAGCTGCCCCACTCCCATCCCTGTGGCTGGAGAAATCGGGGGTCCAGGTCCGGCGCCGTCTCGTCGGCGCGGGCCGCCGGATCAAGGGGCATCACGATCATCCACGCCAGAAAAAACAGGATGGGATGCCACGGCCACCGGCGCGCTCGGCTCACCGCTTGCCCTGCCGCCATTCCCAGGGCGGGATGAACTCGCCCCGCCACAGGCCCCGCCTCGCCGCCTTCGCCTTCTCTTCCGTCGCGACAAAGGCTTGCGAGACGCTGCGGTCGGCCAAGGCCCATCCCGTATGCACCATGTTGCCGCTGAGGTCGAATCCGTCGGCGTCACAGGACGCGACTGCCAGCCCGTCCCGCTGTTCGCCCCGCAGCCGACATTCGATCCGTGCCCCGGCCACCAGGTCCATCAGCGCGGTAGCGGCCACGCGTCCACAGGGAATCTCCTTGTTGGGCCAGCGGCAGGTCTGGTCCGGCTCAGGCGCGTCGATCCCGAACAGGCGAACCTCTTGTCCGGCGACCTCCAGGGTTTCGCCGTCGATCACCCGCGCCGTGCCGACCAGATCGGCGGCGCCGGCCGTCCCGGCACTCAACAGCAGATACCCGGCGATAATCAGAACCCCTCTCATGCCCTCAGCTTACCAGAACCACCCCCCGACGTAAGCCCGGACATCAGGCCCGTTCCATTAGACCTAAGGACCAGATGAGGGCGCGAGATCCCCTTAGCTCAAAGTCGGTTCTGTTTACCACCGAGAACACAGAGGGCACAGAGATGGACACAGAGAAGAAAGAATGCGCGCTTGCGCGCACCCGTTCTTCGCCTCGCTCCAGCGAGGCCTCTGTGAAACCTCGGTGTTCTCGGTGTTCTCTGTGGTTCAACTCTCAACGTTCCTACGAGCGGGGGGCTGGTTTATCGAGCGTGGATTCTGCAACCGCTGCCCTTCCTCTCAACCCTGGCCCTTCGGACTTGCTGCAAACTCCACCCTTGACATTTAAGTGATTACTTAAATATATGTTTGTCATGGCGACCACGACCACATTCCCGGACGTTTTCCATGCCATCGCCGATGGCAATCGCCGGAAGTTGATGGACCTTCTCGGCACCGGCGAAAAGCCGGTTCAGGAGCTCGTCCGTCATTTCGACATCTCGTTTGCGGCGATCTCTCAGCATCTCAACGTCCTGCGCGCGGCCGGCCTGGTCTCGCGCCGGGCCGAGGGGCGCAAGCGCCTCTACCGGGTGACACCCACCGCCCTCCGGGAGGTGCATGACTGGACCGAGCAGTACCGGGAGTTCTGGCAGGGCCGCCTCGACGAATTGGGACGTTATCTCGAACGCCAGGAGGCGGAGGATAAAAAGGGAGACTGAAGATGACGGACATCATGCATCGGATCGAAATCGAGGCGGCGCCGGATGCCATCTACAAGGCGCTAACGGAGCAGGAGGGGCTGTCCCAATGGTGGACCCGCGACGTCACCGCGCGCCCGGAGGTCGGCTCGGTGGCCGAGTTTCGCTTCGGCGGCGGCGGCCCGAACATGGAGATTATGGAGCTTGAGCCCGCGCGCCGGGTCCGCTGGCGCTGTGTCGATGGGCCCGACGATTGGCAAAAGACCGAATTCACCTTCGATCTGGAGGAGATCTCGGGCCGGTCCGAACCGCCCCTCGACAAGGTCTCCGACGCGCCCCGCACCGTCCTGCGCTTCGCCCAGAAGGGCTGGCAGGAGGCCGGCGATTTCTTCGCCCATTGCAACTCCAAATGGGCGTTCTTCCTGATCGGCCTGAAGAAGTTCATCGAGACCGGCAAGGGCATGCCTTATCCCGACGACCTCAAGATCTAAGGGCTCATCGGGCCTCCCCATCCTTCGACAAGCTCAGGATGAGGTAACGCATTGAAATAGATTGACCTCATGCTGAGGAGCGAAGCGTCTCGAAGCACGAGGTCAATCATTGGTCCGTCTTCTTTGCCAGCCAGGAGTCCGCGCGTGAAACTCGACGTCAGGCTCGACACCCACTTCCCGAGACCGCCGGAGGCCGTCTGGGCGGCGCTCACCGACAGCGCCGCCCTCGCCGGCTGGCTCATGGAGAACGACTTCGAGCCGGTCGTCGGCCGGCGCTTCACCCTGCGCGGCCGGGCCATGCCGGGCTGGCGCGGCTGGACCGACTGCCAGATTCTCGCCCTCGAACCGCCCCGCCGCATGGTCTGGTCCTGGTTGAGCACGGATATCGGCGAGCCCACGACCGTTGTCTTCGAGCTGCTGCCGGATGGGGGCGGCACCCGGCTCATACTCAGCCATACCGGCGAGACCGGGGACGTCATGGTGCGACTCACCAACGCCGGCTGGCGCGCCAAGATGGAAACCCTGGCGGCCTATTTCGAGGCCGACAGCATCCTCGCCCTTTCCGTCGACATCTCCCGGCCCCGACCCACGGTCTGGCGGGCGCTCACCGATCCGACAGAGATCCGCCTTTGGTGGGACCGGGCGGTCAGCCTGGAGCCCCGGCTCGGCGGCCGTTTCGAGGAGCGCTGGCGCGACCGCTTGGGCCGCGAGGTGGTTACCGCCGGAGAGGTGCTTGGCTTCGAGCCGCCCGAAACCCTCAAGCTGTCCTGGGCGGACGAGGACTGGAGCGTGCGGACCGAGGTCACTTTCCAACTCGTCGATTACGAAGCGTTTACGGCCTTGAAGCTCCGCCATTCCGGCTGGGACCGCTTCGGCCCCGAGCGTGGCGCCGATCTCATGCGCCAGCACGAGGCCGGTTGGCGTCGACATCTCGACGCCCTCAGGGAACACGCGGAAAAGGCTGGAGACTAGCGGTGTGGGTCCAACTTCTGGTACCCCAGTAACCGCACATGAGACCCCACCTGTCTCTGCCACATGGCCGATTGCGGCCGGCGGTCGCCGACGATCTCGATGGCCTTGTGAGGCTGCAGCCGGTCTCGGCGGAGGCGGGCGCGGCGCCCGCCATGGCCGGCGGTGTTGAGCCCCTCATCGCCCTCCACCCCAAGTCTTGGGGACAAGGTCTGGCCGGCAAAGCGCTGGACGCGCTGATTCGTTATGCACGCGGCTCCCTCGGCTTGTCGCGCCTTGTCGCCGCCGTCGATCAGCCGAACGCGCGCTCGCACCGATTGATGAAGCGCTGCGGATTCACGACCATGGGCCGCACCCCCGGCCCGGCCCACGAACTGGTACTGTACACCTTGCCGCTCGGGGAAGCCGACGCGCCGACAGGATAAGTGTGCCTCAATCAGATCCCCGCCCACCTTTCTCCTGTGGTGGGCAGGCCCCGGCCGCGTTAAACAGGGGGCGGTTTCGCGGGCACGCGAAGGCCGATCCACCGGGAGAAGGGTATGACCCAGGAGTTCCTCGTCCTGTCTCTGATCGTCGTTCTGCTGCCGGGCACCGGCGTCATCTACACCTTGGGATGCGCGTTGGGCCGGGGAATGGGTGCGGGCGTTCTGGCGGCCTTGGGCTGCACGCTGGGTATCGTGCCCCATATGGCCGCGAGCGTGATCGGGCTGTCGGCCCTGGTCCATGCCAGCGCCGAAGTGTTCATCGTCATCAAGTATCTGGGCGTGGCCTACCTGCTCTATATGGCGTACCGGAGCCTGCGCCAGAGCGGCCCCCTGGCGGTGACGCGGCGGCAGAACCGGACCTCGGCGGTCCGAACCGTCATCGACGGGATCCTGCTGAACATCCTCAACCCGAAGCTCACCGGCTTCTTTTTCGCCTTCCTGCCCCAGTTCGTTCCCCCCACCGCGAGCGATCCGCTGGGCTTCATGGTCGGGCTGGCGCTCGTTTTCATGCTGATCACTTTTGTCGTGTTTCTGGGCTATGGCGCCCTGGCCTCCCTGGCCCATACCCATGTCGTGTCGAACCCAAGGGTGCTGACCTGGCTGAACCGGATCTTCGCCGGAGTTTTCGGACTGTTCGCCGCGCGGCTGGCCCTGAGCGAACGCTAAAGGCCGGCCGATCCGACGTTCACGACGCCTCGGCGCGCGCGGCGCGGAAGCGGCCATAGCTGTAATAGGCCGCGCAGGCGCCTTCCGAGGACACCATGCAGGAGCCCATCGGCGTTTCCGGCGTGCAGGCGGTGCCGAAAAGCTTGCAGTCGGTCGGCGACTTCACCCCGCGCAGGATGGCGCCGCATTCGCAGGCCTTGCTTTCCTTGCCCTGGTAGAGGGTCACGTCGAAGCGCTTCTCGGCGTCGAACTCGGCGAACTCCGATTTGATGCGCAGCGCGCTGTAGGGCACGCTCCCCAGCCCCCGCCATTCGAAGCTGGGCCGCAGCTCGAACACCTCGGCCACCAGGGCCTGGGCCTTCTGGTTGCCCTCGCGGGTGACGACGCGGGTGTACTCGTTCTCCACCTCTGCCCGGCCGTCGTTGAGCTGGCGGATCAGCATCAGCACCGCCTGCATCACGTCCAGCGGCTCGAAGCCGGCGATCACCACCGGCTTGCGATACTCCTCGGCGAAGAACTCGAAGGGCCGGCTGCCGATCACCGCGCTCACATGCGCGGGGCCGATGAAGCCGTCGAGACGGATCGTGCCGAACTCCCGAACCTCCGGGCTCTCCAGGATGTTGGTGATGGCGGCGGGCGTCAGCACATGGTTGCAGAACACGCTGAAGTTGGTGAGCCCGAGCGCCTGCGCCTGTTTCAGCGCGATCGCCGTCGGCGGCGTCGTGGTCTCGAAGCCGATGGCGAAAAACACGACCTCGCGCTCCGGATTCTCCTGGGCGATGCGCAGCGCGTCGAGGCTCGAATAGATCATGCGCACGTCGGCGCCCTCGGCCTTGGCGCGCAGCAGGCTGATGCCCCGCGATCCCGGCACGCGCAGCAGATCGCCATAGGTGCAGAGGATCACGCCCTTCTCCTGGGCCAGCTCGACGGCGTTGTCGACCCGCCCCACGGGCAGCACGCAAACCGGGCATCCCGGCCCGTGCACCAGGCGCACATTCTCCGGTAACAGGTCCTGAACCCCATAGCGGAAGATGGCGTGCGTATGCCCGCCGCAGAACTCCATGATGTGATACCGGCGCTCGGGCTCGGCCTGGGCCGCGATCTTCGTGGCCAGGGTTTGGGCCAGCCCGCCGTCACGGAATTCGTCGAGGAACTTCACCGCGACGATGCCTCCTCGACCAGCGCGCTCATCTCGGCGAACAGCTCCAGGGTCTGCTGGGCCTCCTCGGGGTCGAGCTTCGACAGGGCGAAACCCGTATGCACGATGACATAGTCGTCGACCTCGATCCCCTCGACCAGGGAGACCGAGATGTTCTTCTGCACGCCGCCGATTTCGACGGTCGCCATGTCGTCATCTTTGAGCGCGACGACCCGCGCGGGAATGGCGAGGCACATGCTTGGGGGTCTCCCTTCTAGTTCGAATCCTTGAGTTGCAACGCCGCTGCCCAGGCCTGGCCAAGGCTGACGGCCTGGTCGCCGGGGCTCAGGGCGCGCGGCAGCCGGGGCGTCAGTCCGCGCCGTTCGAGCGCGTCGGCAAGGCCCTCCCGGACCACGGCGTTGAGCAGACAGCCGCCGCAAAGCGCCACGTCGCTGAAGCCGGTCTCCGTGCTGGCGGTGACCGCCCAGTCGGTGAGCGCGGCCATCAACGTGCCGTGGAACAGGTTGGCGCCCGTCTCCTGATCGACGCCCAGCAGCGTGCTCAGGAGCGGCCGCAGATCGAGCACCCCGTCATGCAGCCGCCAGCCGTCCGGCTGCACCTCGGGATGCGTGACCATGTTTTCGAGTTGCATCGGCGCCTCGCCCTCGAACTCGGCCACCAGCTTGACGCCGAGCAGGCCGCAGGCCGCGTCGAACAGGCGCCCGCAGCTTGAGGTTGGCGGCGCGTTGACGTCCCGGGCCAACATCTGGATCAGAACGTCGGCGCCACGCATGCAGCCGAAGCGCTCGGGGATGTCCCCGTCACGGCCGAGCGCATGCAGGGCCGCCGCCCCCATGCGCCAGGGTTGGCGCGCTGCGGCGTCGCCGCCGGGCTGCTTGAGCGGGTACAGATGACCCAGTCTTTCGTAACCGCTCGTGTCCACTCGCAGCAGCTCGCCGCCCCAGGACTCGTCCCGGGGCCCGAGCCCGAAACCATCCAGCGCGAGGCCCAGTACCGGCCCCGTCAGTCCATGCTCGGCCATCACCGCCGCCACATGGGCGTGGTGATGCTGGACGGCGATAGTCCTCGGCCCGAAGGCCTCGGCGAAGCGGGTGCTGTGGAAATCCGGATGCAGATCGTGGGCCACGGCCACCGGCTCGGTTCCGGTTTGATCGATAAGGCTTTGTACGGCTCCCTCGAACCGCTCGATTGCCTCGACCGTGTCGAGATTGCCGACATCCTCCGTCAAATAGGCTTCCCGGCCGGCGGCCAGGCAGATCGTGTTCTTGAGGAACGCGCCAACGGCCAGAACCGGCACGACCTCCTCCGCCAGGGGAAAGATCTGCGCGATCACATTCGGCGCGCGTTCCTTGACAACGGTCGTCACGCGATCGCCCTCGCCGACCGCTTCTGGGCCTCCAGGGTGGCGTCGCGACGCCGCGCGATCCAATCGCACCAGTCCTCCATGCCCTCGCCCGTCGTCGCCGAAAGCCGAAGCACCTGAAGGTCGGGATTGACCCGGCGCGCATAGTCGATGCAGCGCTCGACGTCGAAGGTGAGATGCGGCAGCAGATCGATCTTGGTCACGATCATCAGCCCGGCCTCGAAGAACATGTCCGGGTATTTCAGCGGCTTGTCCTCGCCCTCCGTGACCGACAGCACCACCGCCTTGATCGCCTCGCCGAGATCGAAGGCGGCCGGGCAGATCAGGTTGCCGACATTCTCGATGAACAGCACGCCGCCCTCGGCCGGGTCGAGATTGTCGAGCGCGTGCCCGACCATATGCGCGTCCAGATGGCAGCCCTTGCCGGTATTGACCTGGGTGGCATGGGCGCCGGTGGCGCGGATGCGCTCGGCGTCGAATTCGGTCTGCTGGTCGCCCTCGACCACCGACACCGGGAACCGTTCCTTCAGCATCTCGATCGTGCGGACCAGCAGGGTCGTCTTTCCCGATCCCGGACTCGAGACGACATTCACGGCATAGACGCCACGCTCGGCCAGCAGCCGGCGGTTGGCGGTGGCATAGCGGTTGTTGGCGCTGAGGATGTCCTCCTCGATCTGGACGATGCGGGCGCGGCTCACCGTCGGGTCATGAACGGCGCCGAGCGGGCCTTCGCCATGATCGTGGGAATGGCCGTGATCATGGTCATGCGCGTGATCGTGACCGTGGGAATGATCGTGGTCGTGATCATGATCATGGCTGTGGCCGTGGGCGACCGAATTCGGCTGGCCACATCCGCAAGTCGTGCACATCAATCCACCTCCAATTGCTGGACCCGCATCGAGTCCCCCGACTGCACCTTCATCCGAAAGCCGCCGCAATGCGGACAGGGGCTGATCCGCTCCTTCATGGGCACCGCTATCTGGCAATCCTGGCACCAGGCCTCGCCCGGCGTGCGGACGATCTCAAGTGTCGCGCCCTCGGCCAGGGTGCCCCGCGTGACTGCCTCGAAGCATAGCTCCATCGATTCCGGCACCGCACAGGACAGCTCGCCGATCTCCAGCGTCACCTTGAGGACGCGGGAATAGTCCTGAACCCGCGCCTGTTCCTGGAGGATGCGAAGCACCCCCTCGCAAAGCGACATCTCATGCAACGGGGCGGTCTCCCGACGCCGTAAAAGAGCCGCCGTCATGGCGCGGCAGGCCGAACTGCCCGGGTTCATGCATGCGGTGCGACCTCATCTCATTCAGATATATGCTGAAAGGCTTGGTTTCCCAAGGTCAGGCGCGCGGATTCACGCCAACTGATCAGTTCTGCGGAGGAGAACCTAATTCCAACAGGATGCGTCGCGCAACCTCGGGAACGGCCTGCTTCACGTTCGGCGTCAATTTTTCGCCGTAACCGTAGGATTTTCCTTCGATGCCGAAAATCACTAGCGACTGCGGCAGGCGCTCCAGAATCCGCGCCATCTCCACCGCCTCGGCGACCGCGAACTCATGGCTGGAACAGCGCAGCCAGTTCTTGCGCACGCGGCCCTTGATCGCGTCCAGCCGATGAATCGTTCCCGGGCGGCCGTCCGACCGCACGGCGTCGACCAGGACCACCCGGTCCTCGCCCTGCCAGGCGTTCATCAGGCGGGTTCCTTCGCCGTCGAGCTCAAGCGTGCGCACGCCGCGCGCTTCCAGCTCATCGGCCACGGCGGGCCCGACGCCGTCATCCTGTCGAAAGCGGTTCCCGATCCCGATGACCAGGGCCCCGCGCCCCGCCGCCTCAGACCCGCTCGATCTGGAGGTCGAGGAAGTGGGTGGCGCAGGAGATGCAGGGGTCATAATTGCGGATCGTCTGCTCGCACCGCCATTTCAGGCGCTCCTCGGGGAGGTGCAGATTGTTCTCCACGATGCGCCGAAGATCAATCTCGATCTGCGGCTGGTTCTGCGAAGTCGGCGCCTGAATGCGCGCCGTCAGGATGCGCCCCTCGTCGTCGAGCTCATAGCGGTGGAAGCAGATGCCGCGCGGCGCCTCGGTGCAGCCGGCTCCCACGCCGGCGCCGGGTATCACCTCGACGCTGGACTCGTCCGGTTCCTCATAGGACTCGGCGATGCGCAGGGCCTCCTCGCAAGCGTAAAGCGTCTCGACCATGCGCACGAGAATGCTCTTGAACAGGTTGTTGCAGACCGGTCCGAGCCCAGCATCCTTCGCGGTCTGCTTGGCGAGGTCCGAGAGCTGCGCGTAGTTGAGGTTGTAGCGCGCGTTGGGGCCGACGAGATAGATGTCCCCGTCCATCGTCATCCCGTGGAGGGCGTTTGAATGCTCGACATGCTCCTCCGTGAAATGCTCGGGAAACTCGGCCACCGCGATGTCGAGACCGTTGCTGGAGACGATGCGTCCCTCGTGAATGGCGTACTCGTCGGGATGGCGCAGCGCGACGCAGGTGTAGTCGTGCTCGTCCGCCGGAAAGTCGAAACCCGCGAACACCTTGGTCAGGCGGATGGAGGCATCGATGGCCCATTTCAACGGATCGATCAGCTCGCGGACCTCGCGCTTTCGCGGCGCCTTGTAGAACCCGCCCACCTTCATGTTGATGGGGTGGGTGGCGCGGCCGCCGACGACTTCGAGGATCCGGTTCCCCAGCTTCTTCAGCTCGAGGGCGGTCTTCACCACCTCGGGATCGTCCTTGGCCAGCTGCAAGGCGTCCTCCAGCCCCAGGAAGTCGGGCGCGTGGAGCATGGCGGCGTGGAGGACATGGCTCTCGATCCACTCGCCGCAATAGATGAGCCGCCGGAGGTCGCGCAAGGGCCCCGTCACCGTGACGCCGAGCGCCTGCTCCATCGCCTGGATGGCGCCCATCTGATAGGCGATCGGGCAGATGCCGCAGATGCGCGCGGTAATGTCCGGAGCGTCGCTGTAGATACGTCCCTTCAGGAAAGCTTCGAAGAACCGGGGCGGCTCGAAGATGCGGAAGCGCACGTCCTGAATGGCGTCATCCTTGACGCGGACATACAGCGCCCCCTCCCCCTCGACCCGGGCCAACGCATCGACCTTGATCGTGCGGTTGACGGTCTTAGCGGCTTTTGCCGCTCTCGCGGTCTTCTTTGCCTTCGCGGTTTTTGCGGTTTTAGGTTTTGTCATGGGCCTCGCTCTCCCTTCGGAAGGCCGGGGCGTTGGTATTGAAGCTTCGATAGAAATGCTTGATCGACCTCTGATCCATGCCGAGCTTGGCGAACCACGCGCTGAGGCTCGCCGTGTTCGGCGTCTCCTTGGGACCGAAGCAGTTGTAGCAGCCGCGGTTGAAGGACGGACAAAGGTTGCCGCAGCCGGCCTGGGTCACCGGTCCCATGCAGGGCGTGCCATGGGCGACCATCACGCAAACCGTGCCCATCAGCTTGCACTCCACGCATTGACTGTGCGTTGGCACGTTGGGGCGGCGGCCGTTGAGAAGCGCGCTCAGCGCCTCCAATAGCTGCCCTTTGTCAATAGGACATCCCCTGAGTTCGAAATCGATGTCCACATGGTCGCGGATGGCGGTCGAGGTCGCCAGCGTCTCGATGTACTCAGGATGGGCGTAAACCGCGTTGATGAAGCCGTCCACATCCTTGAAATTGCGTAGCGCCTGGATGCCCCCGGCGGTCGCGCAGGCGCCGATCGAGATGAGGATCTTCGACTGGCGGCGGATCTTACGGATGCGTTCGGCCTCCTCCGGGGTCGAGACCGATCCCTCGACCAGGGAGATGTCATAGGGGCCACGCACCTGCGCGCGCGTGGCTTCCAGGAAATAGGCGATCTCCACCGCGTCGGCGACCTGCAGCAGCTCGTCCTCGCAACACAGAAGTTGCAGCTGGCAGCCATCGCAGGAGGAAAACTTCCAAACGGCGAGCTTGGGTTTCTTCGGCGCCGGCATGGTCAAAGCTCCGATATCGCGAATTTGTCGGCGAGCGTGTCGAACCGGAAGACGGGCCCGTCGCGGCACACGAAGTCACCGCCAAGCTGGCAGTGGCCGCAGAAGCCGATGCCGCATTTCATGTTCCGCTCCATGGAGACGTAAATGCGGTCGTCGGTGACGCCCCGGTCCTGCAGCGCCTGAACCGCGAACTTCATCATGATCTCAGGGCCGCAGATCAGCGCGATCGAATCCTGCGGATGGAAGCCGCCCCGCTGGATCAGCTTGGTGACCACGCCCACCTTTCCGGCCCAGCGGCCGGTGGCGTAGTCGACGGTGACGTCGACCTGCATGTCGAACATCCCCCGCCATTTCTCTAGCTCCTTGCGGTAGAGGATGTCCTCCGGCGTCCGCGCGCCGTACAGGATCGACACATTGCCGAAAGCCGATCGGTTTTCGAGGATGCTGTAGATCGCGGGCCGGAGCGGCGCAAGGCCGATACCGCCGGTCACGATCACCACGTCGGCCCCTTGCATCTCCTCTACCGGCCAAGCGGTTCCGTAGGGCCCGCGAACGCCGATGGTGTGTCCGACCCCCAGATTTCTCATGGCGCGGGTGACTGCGCCGACGACCCGGGTCGTATGCACGATCGTATCGGGTTTCGAGGGGTCGCCGCTGATGCTGATGGGGACCTCGCCGACCCCAAAGGCATAGAGCATGTTGAACTGGCCGGGTAGGAACGGGAAATCGCGCTTCCCGTCCGCCGGCACGAGGTCCAGCGTGAAGGTGTCGCTCAGCTCCTTCCGCACCCGCTCGACGCGGAAGGGCGACGGCGTCATCGGATCGTTCATCGCGGCCGTCCCCTAGGCGTCGATCTTGTCGGAGCCCGGCGTGCCGTTGGAGACACCCCAGAGGTCGAGCATCTGAAGCCGGGCATGGCCCAGGCGCTCGGCAATCACGCGAACGAACCGCTTGTACATGGCATAGCCCAGCCGTGGCTCCGCGTCGAGCTTGCCGCGCAGACATATCGCGTCGAAGCTGACCAGCCGCGTCAGCGTCGTCGCCCGCGCGTCCCACTTCCAGCGGAAGGGTGGCACCAGCCAGGACCATCCCATGACGTCCCCTTCGTCACAGGTCTGGAGAATGATCGGATCGCGGCCCGGAGTGCGGACCTCCAACGCGACCGAGCCGTGGCGCACGACATAGAACTTGTCGGCCGGTTGGCCCTCGCGAAAGACGTACTGGCCGGGATCGAAGCGCTCATTGGCCGCGCAGCCGGCAATGAACTCCATATCGTCGTCGTCCATGCCTTCGAAGAACGGATGTTCGCGGATCAGTTTGTCGAGCCCGATGTCCTGGACCATCTCACCTACTCCCTTCGCTGTCCCGGATGGCCCGGGCTTCTTCCGTGATATCGATGCCGACGGGGCACCAGGTGATGCAGCGTCCGCAGCCGACGCAGCCTGAAACGTCGAACTGGTCGAACCAGCTCGACAGCTTGTGGGTCATCCATTGCCGATAGCGGGCATAAGTCTCGCGCCGCACGCTGCCGCCATGGACATAGCTGAAGTCCATGGTGAAGCAGGAATCCCAGCGCCGCCTTCTTTCGGCGGTGGACCCGGTCAGATCCGTATAGTCCTCGACCGTGGTGCAGAAACAGGTCGGGCACACCAGCGTGCAGTTGGCGCAGGTCAGGCACCGCTTGGCCACGTCGTCCCAGCGCCGATGCTCTAGATTTCGTTTAAGCAGAGCCTGGACGTCCGGCACCATCTCCCGTTTCATCGCGTTGGCGGCCTTGGCACTCGCCGTCTCCGGGGCCGACTGATCCGCCTCGGTCGCCGGTCGGCCGGAAACCTTCGCGAAGATCTCCTCGCCGCGGCTCGACCCCACCTCCACCAGGAATTCGTGACGGCCCTTCGAGGCCAGCTCTGTCAAAGCCAGGTCGTATCCCCCGGTCGCGCGCGGTCCCGTGTCCATCGAGGCGCAGAAGCATGTGGCCGCCGGGCGAAGACAGTTCACGACGACAACGAAGGCCGCCTTGCGCCGCTCCATATAGCCGGGATCGGCGAACTCACCATTGTCGAAGACCTTGTCCTGAACTTGCATGGCGTGAAGGTCGCAGGACCGGACGCCGAAGAAGGCGTAACGCGGGATCTCCTGCTTGGTCTCGATCAGGCGGAAGGTCTTGCCCTGACGCCGCATCTGGCAGAGCTGCTGATCCGGCGGGAAAAGATAGCGTTTCCAGCTATGGGGCCCGACGACATAGTCGAAATAGGTATTCGCCCCGTTCTTGGCGACGCGGTATGTCCCGCCCTCCTGCTCGTCGTCATATCCGACCGGCAGGTCGTCCGCCGATTCCAGAGGCTCGTGGACAATCGCCCCGTCGGCCAGCTTGGGGCCGATGACCTCGTATCCGTCCTCCCGCAAGGCGGAGATCAAGGACCCAAGCTCGGAAGGCGCGATGACAAACGTCCCCAGTGCTTCACTTTTATTGGCGGTCATAATTCCCCGCGTATCTTTATCGTTGCGACAAAAATAAGCTTTGACCAAGCGAATTCGAGCGGCTGCAGTACGCACTCTTGATTTCGCGAAGTCTTATCTGAAAAAATTTCGTATGCGGATCGTGTTTAAATAATAACTATTCTTATTAAGGAAGATTGGAAATCAGTTTAAGGAGTTTTCCGACGCATGAAAAGAGCCTTTCACAGCTCTGTGGGAGAATTGAAATAAACTTTTAAGTGCTGTTACGGATCGGGCTAATCGCGCCTTGGGCTTCCTTGCTTTGCATACAAACGCCGACGACTTCAAACCCGCTTCGCCCCCGCCCTCGCTTACTAGAAAGGAAACGCGCCATGACCCCTTCGACGCCGGCAACGATGACCGTGGTCGAGATCACCGAACCCGGCGGCCCCGAGGTACTGCGGGCCGCCACCCGGCCGACCCCTGAGATCGCCGATCACGAGGTGCTGATCCGCGTCGCGGCGTCCGGCGTCAACGCGCCCGACCTCAAGCAGCGGCAGGGCAGCTATCCCCCGCCCAAGGGCGCGACCGATCTGCTGGGGCTTGAGGTCGCGGGGACTGTGGCGGCTTGCGGTGCTTCCGTCACGGGTTTTGACATCGGCGGTGCCGTCTGCGCGCTGACGAACGGCGCCGGCTACGCGGCCTATTGCGCCGTGCCAGCCGGTCAATGTCTCCCGGTTCCGGGGGGCCTGAGCATGGTCGAGGCGGCGGCCCTGCCCGAAACCTTCTTCACCGTCTGGAACAATGTCGTCATGCGCGCGGGGCTCCAGCCCAACGAGAGCTTTCTCGTCCATGGCGGCGCCGGCGGCATCGGCTCGGCGGCGATCCAGATCGCCAAGGCCCTCGGCGCGACCGTCTTCGCGACCGCCGGCAGCGATGAAAAATGCGACGTCTGCCGCCGGCTCGGCGCCGATCGCGCGATCAACTATCGCACCGAGGACTTCGTCGAGGTGATCCGGGCGGAGGCGCCCGGCGGCGGTGTCGATGTCATTCTAGACATGGTCGGCGGCGACTATGTCGAACGCAACATCAAGGCGCTTGCGGCCGATGGGCGCTTGGTTCAGATCGCCTTCGATCGCGGCCCGAAGGTCGCGCTCAACCTGATGCCGATCATGATGAAGCGGTTGACCCTCACCGGATCGACGCTCAGGCCGCGCACGCCCGAGTTCAAGGCGGAGGTCGCGCGCCAGCTCCGCGAACGGATCTGGCCGCTGATCGAGGCCGGGCGCATCCAGCCCATCATCCACGCTACCTTCCCGCTGGCCGAGGCGGCGGAGGCGCACCGGCTGATGGAGACCGGCGGCCACACCGGCAAGATCGTTCTGGAGGTGTGACAGCGCGGCTCGGCGAGCGTTTGAAGGGACTTGGGCCTCTCCTTCGACAGGCTCAGGATGAGGCCCTCATGCTGAGCCTGTCGAAGCACGAGGGCCGCGCCCAAAACTTCGCCGGGGCTAACCTTCTGTGCCCTCGGCGTCGTCGTCGAGCGACAGAAGCGCGGTATTGCCGCCGGTCGCGGCGGTGTCGATCGACAGCGTCCGCTCGGTGGCGAAGCGGTGCAGATAGCGCGGTCCTCCGGCCTTGGGCCCGGTTCCCGACAGGCCCTCGCCGCCGAAAGGCTGCACACCCACGACGGCGCCGATCATGTTGCGGTTGACATAGGTGTTGCCCACCCGGAGGCGCTGATGGATGTGCCGCGCCGTACCCTCGATGCGGCTGTGGATTCCCAGGGTCAGGCCGTATCCGGTTCGGTTGACGGCCTGCAGCACCCCGTCCAGCCGGTCGGCCGCGTACCGAACGACATGGAGGACCGGTCCGAAAACTTCCCCTTCCAGACGGTCCAGCCGGTCGATCTCATAGGCTCGCGGCGCGAAGAAGGTCCCGTGCGCGCAGCTTTCCGGCAAATGGGCTTGGCATAGGCGCCGCCCCTCGCGCTCCATGCGCGCAGTGTGCGTCTTCAGCCGGTCGAGCGCGTCCGCGTCGATGACCGGCCCCACATCCGTTGAGATCAAGCCGGGGTCCCCGACGGCTAGCTCGGCGACCGCGCCCGAAAGCATGTCGATGACCCGGTCCGCGATCTCCTCCTGCAGGAACAGCACGCGCAGGGCCGAGCAGCGCTGCCCCGCGCTGCGAAAGGCCGAGATCACGGTGTCGGCGACGACCTGCTCGGGCAGGGCGCTCGAATCGACAATCATCGCGTTCTGACCCCCGGTCTCGGCGATCAGGGGGATGATCGGTCCGTCGCGGGCCGCCAGGGTCTGGTTGATGGCCCGCGCCACCTCCACCGATCCCGTGAAGGCGACCCCCGACGCGCGTTGGTCTTCGATCAAAGGCGCCCCCACCGACGGACCACCTCCGGGCAGGAGATGTAGAACCTCCGGCGGTACCCCGCTCGCATGCAGCAAGCGAACGGCCTCGGCGGCGATGAGTGGAGTCTGTTCGGCCGGCTTGGCGATGACCGCGTTGCCGGCGGCCAGGGCCGCCGCGACCTGCCCGAGGAAGATTGCAAGCGGGAAGTTCCATGGGCTGATACAGACGAAGACGCCACGGCCGTGGAGCGCGATCTGATTGCTCTCTCCGGTGGGGCCGGACAGCACCTCCGGCGCGCCGAAGTCGAGGCGCGCCCGTTGCGCGTAGTAACGACAGAAATCCACCGCCTCTCGAACCTCGCCCAAGGCATCGGGCAGCGTCTTGCCACCCTCGCGCACGCAGAGCGCCATGAGCTCGGGCAAGCCGTCCTCCAACCGATCGGCCATCCGTTCCAGACAGGAGGCCCGCTCTTCGGCCGCCGTCGCGTCCCAGCCATTTGCCGCCGCGGCCGCAATCGAAAGGGCCCGGTCGATGTCCACCGGGTCCGCTTCGGTCACATGGCCGACCACGACGCGTTGGTCGACGGGGGATCGGACCACCTTTTCCCCCCGTCTCTCGCCCGCCTCGCCGCCGATCACCGGCGCGGCGCGCCAGCTCTCCGGCGCCGCCGTTATCCCCTTCATCAGGTCTCGGACGGTCGCCGGGTCGTCCAGGTTCACCCCCTTCGCGTTGGGCCGGTCCGGGCCATAGAGGTCGCGCGGCGACGGAATGCGGGGATGGGGCCGCCCACCAAACGCCGCGGCCTTCGCGATCGGATCGGCGACCACCGATTCGATCGGCGCCGCCGCGTCTCCGATACGGTTGACGAAGGAGGTGTTGGCGCCGTTTTCCAGGAGCCGCCGCACCAGATAGGCAAGCAGCTCCTCGTGCCCGCCGACCGGGGCGTAGACCCGACAGGCCAGATCCCCGTCCGCCAGCAGCGCCTCGTACAGGGCCTCCCCCATCCCGTGCAGCCGCTGGAACTCGAAATCGCGCCCGGGTTCGGCGAACTCCAACACGGCAGCGATGGTATGGGCGTTGTGGGTCGCGAACTGCGGGTAGAAGGCATCCTGGGCGTCCAGGATCTTCCGTGCGCAGGCGAGATAGGAGACGTCCGTCGAGGCCTTGCGCGTGAACACCGGATAGCCGTCGAGGCCGTTCTGCTGGGCGTGCTTGATCTCGGAATCCCAGTAGGCGCCCTTGACGAGCCGCAGCATGAGTCTGCGGCGGTGCCGCCGCGCCAGATCCGCGAGCCAGTCGATCGCGAAGGGCGCGCGCTTCTGATAGGCCTGCAAGGCAAGCCCGAAGCCGTCCCAGCCGGCGAGCGTCGGATCCCTGAAAACCGCCTCGATCACGTCAAGCGAGGGATCCAGCCGGTCGGCCTCCTCGGCGTCAACGCAAAGGCCGATATCGGCGGCTTTGGCCCGCCGCGCCAGCTCAAGAAGCCTCGGCGCGAGTTCTGCCCGGACACGATGCCCCTGGGCAAATTCATGACGCGGATGAAGCGCCGAGAGTTTCACGGAAATCCCCGGCCCCTCGATAACCCCTCGGCCGCCGCTCTCGGCCCCGACCGCCGCGATCGCCCGCGCATACGCCTCGAAATATCGTTCCGCGTCCGCCGCGCTCAACGCGGCCTCGCCCAGCATGTCATAAGAGTATCGGTAGCGCCGGTTCTTGTCCTCGCGGGCGCGGGCCAGGGCCTCCTCGATGCTCCGTCCCATGACGAACTGATGCCCGAGGATGCGCATGGCCTGTGTCAGAGCGGCGCGGATAACCGGCTCGCCACTCCTGGCAACGAGGCGATGGAGAAACTTGGCGAGGTCGCCCCGCGTCCCCTCTTCCACATTGACCACGCGGCCAGTAAGGATCAGGGCCAGGGTCGACGCGTTGACGAAGATCGAACCACTTCGGCCCAGATGGGAGTCCCAATCGGCGGGGCCGATCTTGTCGCGGATCAGGCGGTCGGCGGTATCCGCGTCGGGGATACGCAGGAGGGCCTCGGCCAGGCACATGAGAACGACGCCTTCCTGATCGGACAGCCGATACTCCTGCAGGAACGCGTCGAGCCCGCCGCTGGGGCCGCGCTCGCGAATCTCCTCCACCAGCCGCGTGGCGCGCTCCCCGATGCGCGCGCGGGCCTCCGTGCCCGGATCGGCGATGGCGAGGAGGTCCATCACGCAGCCGGCCTCGTCCGCGAGATACGCAACCTCGATGGCGCCGCGCAACGCGGTCGTATCCGAGTCCGCGTCGAAGGAGCGATGACCCGGGATCATGGCGTCGGCCGGCGACAGGGTCATGCGATGGCCATCAGGCGCGGCGTCTCGTCCCATCCGTCGAGCAGGCGTTGGCTCTCCGGCGACTCCGGATAGCGGCGCATCTCGATCCGGTAATAGGCATTGAGCAGATCCTCCTCGATGCCGAGCGCCCGGCGAACGTCGCGCAGGCTCCTGTCCAGATGGTTTTGATAGGAAACCAGATTCAGGGGAAGACAGTCGGACACGAAGCCCAGCCTTACGGCGTTCCGAAAGACCTCCACATTCTCCTCGTCGAAGCGATATTCGCCGGGATAGAGGTGCCGCGCGATCCAGGTATAGCTGGCTTCCTCGGCCAGCCACATGCGCTTGGTGCTGCCCATGGTGAAGCCGATGACGAACGCCTCGTCCTTCGGCAGCACGCCGCGCCCGAGCAGGACATGGATACTGTCATGGGTCCTCAGGTCGGCGGCCCCGTGAAACACCTCAAGGCCCGGCAGCCGAAAGGCCGGGTTCTCGACCAGGCGCACGACGAGCGGAATTGTCGCCTGCTCGTCTCCGATACGCTGAAGGTCCGCGATCGCCGATCTCAGGGTGATGTCGCCGCAGGAAAGCGGGATGTGCCAGCTTTCCGGGGTAATCGCGGAAACGTCTTGCTTTGCCATGATCGCACCTCCGCGCCGGATGACGCGGCGCCGCGTTCCGGCGCATGTCCCAGATATGGGCATCGGTCCTGTCGATGAGAACTCACGACCCGGCTACCTGGAATCACGCTTCCATGGAAGGTGGTTTCTGACATGTCATTCAGTCACAAACGTTTCTGTGAAAATTTGGCAAGAATATATTTCCCATACGATTTACCATCAAAATAAGTTGCGCATGTTGGCGTTCCGTAGGGGTAGGGGTCGCCTCAATGCGTATTCACAATTGACTCTGAAATGTCACAACCGTACTCTGAAGTGGGATAGACATTTCAGGGGGGGCAGACGTGGCCCGCGAATCCGAAGACACGACCGTTGCCTCTTCGACGTCTTCGCTCAGCGATCTTGCCTATGAGCGGCTGAAGAAGGACATCGTTCGCTGCGTCCTGCGCCCTGGTCAGGAAATCACCGAGTCTCAACTCGCCAAGATGTACGACATGGGGAAGGCGCCGCTGCGAACGGCGCTGCTGCGTCTGTGCCATGAGCGCCTCGTGGAGGCCGTCCCAAGACGGGGACATGTCGTGGTCCCGATCACCATCCGCGACGTCATCGATCTGTATGAGGTCCGGCTGATGCTGGAGCCCAGCGCGGCCAAGCTGGCGGCGGGGCGTGTCGACAAGGATCGCCTGCTGGAACTCAACCGGGCATGCGAGGAGGCGTACCGCCCGGGCGATCTGGAGGCGCAGGTCCGGTATCTCCAGGTCAACACCCAGTTTCACATGCACATCGCGCAGGCGTCTTCGAATTACCGCCTGGTCACGCTGATCTCCGACCTTCTGAACGAGAGCGAGAGGATCCGCCATCTGGGCTTGGCCCTGACCAACAACACCGTCGTGTTCCGTAATCAGCACGACCAGCTGATCGATGCGCTGATCGTCGGCGACGGCGCGGCCGCGGCCCAAATCACCGCCGACCACATCCGCAGCGGCCGGGAGATGATCGTCAACGCCGTACTCAGGGGATCCGACATGGTGGACCGCCTCATTGAGCCCGCAAAGGACCCCCGGGCCGCCCAACTGGTCGTGCTGAAAAACCGGCGTGGGCCGAAGTCCTGATCCGCCAGGAAACCATAAAAGCGAGACGAACAAACGGAGGAAACAAATGAACAAGATGGAGCGGTTTCACGCGGCGGTCGCCGGTGAAGCCGTGGACAGAGTTCCCATATCGCTGTGGCTTCATTTTGTGACCGACTATCTGGACGGGGCCGAGTCCGCCCGTCTCCACGCGCGTTTCATCCGCCACTATGACTGGGATTTGGCGAAGGCGATCAGCGACTATCGCTGCCCGCTGGCCGAAGGCATGGAGACGCTGGACTCCCCCCGTGACATGCTGCGGGTCAAGCCGAAGAGCATGGATAGGCGCGAGTTTCAGGAGCAATTCCGCCTTCTGCGCGTCTTGCGCGCCGATCTGGGGTCGGATTGGCCCGTGATCGACACCTCCTTCGATCCCGTCCAGCAGATCACCCGTCTGGCGGGCGCCAGCCGGGCCGCCATGATCTTCGAGAATCCGAAGGAGTCGCACCCGATGTTGGAGGCGGCGACCGAAACGGTTTGCCGTTACGTCCGCGAGCTCAAGAGGATCGGCGTCGACGGTGTTTTGTATTCGACCCACGGCGCGATCTCTCAGCCCCATCCCATTGGCATCGACGACACGACATTCCGGGAATTCTTCCGCCCGTATGACATTCGGGTGCTGGAGGAAATGGAGGGGATGGTTCGCATTCTGCATCCCTGTCTGACCCATTTGGACATGGATCGTATTAAGGATTACCCCTGCGAGGTCGTCAGCTGGTGGGATCGGGGCGTTGGCTGCCCGTCGATGGCCGAAATGCGCCGGAAGACCGACAAATGTCTGATGGGCGGTTTCGACCACATGTCGGTGATCGAAAGGCCACTTCCCGATCTTCGCGACGAAATCAACGATGCGCTCGATCAAGTGAACGGGCGCGGAATCATCCTCGCGCCGGGATGCACCATTCGTTCGCAGGTGCCCGAAAGAACGCTGCGCTGCGTCCGCGAAACGGTAAACGCATGGTCCGTCCAGGCCGCCGCTTGAAAGGCCGAGATCCCACAAGGATTGGAGACGTCGTTGTTACCCACATCAAAGCATTTTTATGGGAGGATAACCATGAAGACCTTTTCGTTGCTGGCAACCGCCGCGGCCGTCGGTCTCGTTTCCACAGTCGCGGCCACCGGGGCCCAGGCCGCGTTCGATCTGAAGCTCTCGACCGTGGTCAACGCACCGCATCCCTGGATCGAGGCGGCGGAGTGGATGGCCAAGGATGTCGCCGAGAAAACCAATGGCGAGGTCAAGATCACCATTTTCCCCGGCGGCGCGCTCGGCAAGGATGCCACGGCCATCGATCAGATGCGCTTGGGCAGCGTCGACTTCGTCATCGGCGGTACCACCAACGCCACGCGTATCGTCAAGGAATTTCAGGTGTTCAGCTTGAACTACCTGTTCGAGGACCTGGACACCTTCCGCAAGGTCACCGCGCCGGGCAGCCCCGTCGTGGCCAAGTTCCAGGAGATGATCGACAAGCGCAACCTGGGCTTCAAGCTTCTTGCCCTCGGCGGCGGCGGAACGCGCAATTTCAGCAACAACATTGGTCCGGTCGAATCCCTGGCCGACATTCAAGGCGTCAAGATGCGGGTGCCGGGCGCCAAGGTCGCCGCACAGATTTGGAGCGAGCTCGGGGCGCTGCCGACCAGCCTGCCCTGGACCGAGCTCTACACGGCCGTGCAAACCGGCGTCGTCAACGCGTTTGAAAGCTCGATCAGCGGCTACAACGGCAGCAAGCTCTACGAGGTCGCCAAGTTCCACGCCCAAACGCAGCATCAGATCCTGACCACCCATCTGTCGATGAGCACCGCCACCTACAACCGTTTGCCGGAAGGGCACCGGAATGCGGTCGTCGAGGCGGCGAAGACGGCGGGCAAGATGTTCACCGACGCCGGCGAGCGGTTCGACGGGGAACTCCTGAAGAAACTGCAAGACGAGAACGGCGTCGTCGTCACCGAGGTGGACAAGTCGGAGTTCGTTGAGAAGCTGCTGCCGCTTCACGATACGCTGGCCAAAGACGGAAACTTCGCGGACGTCCTCGTGATGATCCGTAAGCAGATGAAGTAAAGCCTCCTGTAGCCTGCGAAGGGGGGAAACGGTCCTGTGCCGTTTTCTCCCTTCACCCTTTGGAGGTTCGACGGTGAGCAGGGAAAAGTGGCCCGCCCAGGGGGCGGACCGGAACAACACCGTACCGAAAACGAGACAAGCTCCAAGAGGTACGCTGTGCTGAAAAAGTTGAATGATGTCATCGAGAAGGTTTTTCTCGCTGCCGTCTGGCCGCTGTTCTTTTCCTACATCGTCGTCATTTTCGTGCAGGTCATCGCCCGGAATTACCTGGAAGTCACCATGATCTGGCTGGACGAGATCGCGCGGATGTTCTTCCTCTGGACGATCATGCTGGGCGCGGCCATCGCCCTCCGTCGTCAAAGCCATTACTTCGTGGAGGTCGTGCCCAAGCGCCTGTGGTGGGCCAATGCCGCGCTGAAGATGTTCGCGCAAGCCGTGGTCCTGGTCATGATCGTGGTCATGCTCGTGCCGGGCTGGAGCTTCACCGTCATGAGCATGTACAGTGTCTCCTCGGCCCTGGAGGTGCCTTGGGCGTACATCTACGTTTCGATGCCTCTCTCTGCCGTGGCCATGCTTCTGTTCTGGACGGAAATCACGATCGACGACATCCAACGTCTGCGGCGCGGCGAGTGGGAGGGTTGACGCGTGTCCCCAATCGTCCTGCTCATTGGTGGCTTTCTCCTACTGATCGCGCTGCGCGTTCCCATCGCCTTCGCGCTGGGCATCGCCTCCCTGGTCACGATCCTCGATCTCGGCCTGTCGCCGCTGACCGTGGCCAATCAGATGTTTTCCAGCATCAACTCGTTTCCGCTGTTGGCCGTACCGTTCTTCCTCTTCCTCGGGCGGCTGATGAACGACAGCGGCATAACCGACCGTCTGCTGGCCGTCGCCGGCGCGACCGTGGGCTCGATCCGTGGCGGGCTGGGTCATATCAACGTCGCCGTAAGCATGATGTTCGCCAGCATTTCCGGATCGGCGGCGGCCGACACGGCCAGCGTCGGCGCCATCATCATTCCGGCCATGAAGAAGGGGGGTTATCCGGCCCCGTTCGCGGTGGCGCTGACGGCCTGTTCGTCGACCCTGGGCATGATCATCCCACCCAGCATCATCATGGTCCTCTACGGCGCCTTCGGGAATGTGTCGATCGGCGCGCTGTTCTTGGGCGGAATCGTTCCCGGGCTCATGATCGGGCTCGGGCAAATGCTCTACACCTACATCGTCGCTGTCCGCATCGGCCTGGAGCCGGAAAAGCGTGCGCCCTTGGGGCAGATCGCCTTTTCGGTGCTGCGGGCTCTGCCGGCTCTGTCCCTGCCCATCATCATCCTAGGCGGCATCATCGGCGGCATCTTCACCGCGACCGAGGCCGCGGCCGTCGCTGTCGTCGTCGGCTTGTTCCTGGCCTTGTTCGTCTATCGTAACGTCACGTTCCGGGACATGCCGGCGATGCTGGCCGAATCCGTCGTCAGCTATACCCTGCCGCTGTTCTGCGTGGCGACGGCGGGCGTAATGGGGTGGCTGGTCGCCTATCTGAACATTTCCGAAGCCGTCGCCGGCTTCATCCTGACCGTTACCGAAAACCCCATCGGCATCTTCATGATGATCGTCGGCTGCTTGCTGATCATCGGCACCGTCTTGAGCCCGGTCACGGCAGTGGTCATCTTTCTGCCGATCATTCAGCACATCGGCACCGTGGCGGGTTTCGATCAGGTCCATCTTGGGCTGATCGTGGTGTTGTCCCTGACCGTTGGATTGGTGACGCCGCCTTATGGGATCAGCCTGTTGATCGCGTCGCAAATCGGAGAGGTGTCGGCTATCCGCGCGTTCGCCGCCGTCCTGCCGCTGTTGGCGATCGCACTTGGCGTTATCATGCTCGGAATCCTGTTCCCGGATTTGTTCCTGTACCTCCCCAAGACCTTCCTGCCCGAGTCTTTTTAACCCCCGGAGCCACGTGACCTTTGGCCTGATTTGACGGCCCCTGGCACTGGGTCCAAACCGGTGCTACACGCCCCAGGGGCTTCGCGCTAGACTGTCGGCGGATGGGCCAAAGGGAGGAGAGAAGATGGAGAAGCCGGTCTACTACGCCGAAACCGCCTATGGAGACACGGCCTTTTCGGTGTCCGCATCCAACATGAAATACGGCCCTGGCGTGCTGGCGGAGCTCGGGCAGGATGCCAAGGCTCTCGGCCTCAAACGTGTCGGCTTCTTCGTGGATCCTCATATGCGCCGGACCGAGTCGGGCGAACGGGCGCTGAAGTCCCTCGCGGATGCCGGGGTGGACGCCGAGATCTATGACGAGATCCGCATAGAGCCGACCGACCGGTCCTTTATGCATGCCGCCGATTTCGCCAAGGCGGGCAATTTCGACGGCTACATCTCGCTCGGCGGCGGCTCGACCATGGACACGGCCAAAGCCGCGAACCTCTACGCCACCTACCCCGCCGACTTCCTCGATTACGTCAACCTGCCCTACGGCAAGCTCCTCCCGACTCCCGGGCCGCTGAAGCCGCATATCGCCTGCCCGACTACTTGCGGAACCGGTAGCGAGACCACCAGCACGGCGGTCATGGACATCCTCGACCTCAAGGTAAAGACCGCGATCTCCAACAAGGCCATGAAGCCGACCCTGGCGCTGGTTGATCCGATCACGACCGACGGGCTGGCGCCAGGAGTCGTCGCCTCGACCGGCTTCGATGTTCTGACCCATTCCATCGAATCCTACACCGCCCGTCCCTACACGACCCGGCCCCGACCGGAGTCGCCGGATAAGCGGCCGGTCTTCCAGGGCGCCAATCCCTACAGTGACGTCGGCTCGCTTGAGGCCATCCGCCTCGGCGGCAAATATCTGGTCCGCGCGGTCAAGGACCCCGCCGACAAGGAGGCGCGCTACACACTCATGCTGGCGGCAACCATGGCCGGGCTGTCCTTCGGCAATGCCGGGGTTCATCTACCGCACGCCATGTCCTATGGCGTCGCCGGTCTCTGCCATAACTGGACGGCCAAGGGCTATGAGCAGGCGGATCCCATGGTGCCGCACGGCATCGCCGTCGTTCTCAACGGCCCCACGGCCTTCCGGTTTACCGCCCCGGCGGCGCCGGAACGCCATCTCCAGGCTGCCGAGGCGCTTGGCGCCGATGTCCGCAACGCCGCCCCGGAACATGGCGGAGAGCTGCTCGCCGGACGCTTGATCCAGATGATGCGCGAGACCGGACTTCCCAACGGCACCAGCGAGCTGGGCTTTACCGAAAAGGACATCCCGGATCTGGTCGAGCGCGGCTACAACCAGCCGCGCCTGGTCATCCTCGCCCCCCGCGATGTCACCAAGCAAGATGTCGCGGAGATGTACCGCGGCGGCCTCCGCTACTGGTAAGGCAAGCGGCGTCGGTCATCGGAGCCGCCGGAGGCGTTTGACCGGTTCCGTATCGTTCACAGCCGACCGCACGGGCCATGCCCAGGTCTATGAATGCCTGATCAGGGAGGCTTAGCGGAAAAGGGCATGGGTTGACGTTCTCGACCAGCGTGAATATGTTTATTCGCAAATAAACGAAAAAAATTTCGCTATCCGAAAAACAGGGCTGCTGCACGTGATCACACACGCGGACAAAGGGAAGAACACCGTTCAGTCCCTGGCCAAGGGCTTCCGCGTTCTGGAGGCGTTTTCGGCGCACACGCCTGAGATGACGCTGAGCGAGATCGCGCGCTGTACAGAGCTTGACCCCGGCACCGTCTTCCGCATCGCCAACACGCTCGTAGCCCTGGGCTATCTCCAGAAGGTCCCGGACTCGAAGCGTTTTCGCCTGTCCCTCAAGGTGCTGGATCTCGGTTTCAACGCCCTCGGACGGATGGAGCTGCGCTCTGTGGCGCGGCCGATCCTCCGTTCCCTCGTCGGCCAGGTGAACGAGGCGGCCAGCCTCGCTGCGCTCGACGGCACCGATGTCGTCTATCTGGAGCGCGTCCATGCCGGCCTCGTCCGCCTTGGCGTGGATACGCGGGTGGGATCGCGCCTGCCCTCTTATTACACCATGCTCGGGCACGCCATTCTCGCCTACCTGCCGCGCGAGCAGGTGCTGAAGGTCCTTGAGGCGCAGGAGCGGATCCGCCTTACGCCCTCGACGCCCGTCACCATCGGGGAGATCGACTCGCGGCTCGAACGGGTTCGCGAGTTGGGATACGCCCTTTCCGACCAAGAGGTCATCTCGGGTCTTCGGATCTTGGCGGCACCGGTTTTTGACATCGACGGTCAGGTCTGCGCCGCCGTCAGCGTGGCCGCGCCCTCGATGCGCATGCCGCTGGACGAATTCATGCGACGGACCGTCGCCCCCCTCAAACAGGCCGCGGCCGATATCGGCAAGGCCATGCAATCCTCGGGCGCCGCCACGGTGGCGGCCCTGTCGGCCTGAGGGCGGCGGTCTCCACAGGAAGAGGAGAAAGAAACACGATGGCAGTCACAGAGGCTTTCCGGGGAATCCTCCCGGCCACGCAGGTCCCCTTCAACCCGGACCTCAGCATCGACGAGGCCGAGCTCCGCCGCTTCACGCGCTGGCTCGCCGGCATCGAGGGCATCGGCGCCCTCGTGCCCAACGGCCATACCGGCGAGGTCTTCGCGCTCTCGCCCAAGGAGCGGGCCGAGGTCGTGCGCATCATCGCCGACGAGGTCGACGGCAAGCTCCCCGTGATCTCCGGAATCAATTGCGAGAGCATCACCGAGGCTTGCGAGCATGCCGGAATGGCCAAGGATGCCGGGGCCTCGGGCCTGTTGATCATGCCGCCGCATATCTGGCTTCGCTTCGGCATGCAGCCCGAACATGTGGTCGACTACTTCGCCGCCATCGGCAAGGCCGTCGACATCAACCTCGTCGTCCATATCTACCCGGCCTGGACCAAGGCCAGCTATTCCTCGGCCCTGCTGGCGGAGCTCGCCAGGCTGCCCTGGGTGACCACCTTCAAGATCGGCACCCGCGAGATGTCCAAATACGCCCGCGACATCGCGGCCATCCGCGCGGCCGATCCCAACTGCACCATCGTCACCTGCCATGACGAATACCTGCTGGCCACCATGGTTCAGGGCGTCGACGGCGCGCTCGTCGGCTTCGCCTCCTTCATTCCCGAAATGATCGTCGATCTCTACCGCGCCGTATGCGACGGCGACCTCAAGAAGGCGCAGGAGATTCAGTGGAAAATCAACCCGCTGAAGGAGGTGGTTTACGCGAGCGGTGAACCGTCGAGCGATGCCCATGCGCGCATGAAGATGGCCATGTATCTGTCCGGCCGCATGAACTCGACCACCGTGCGCCCGCCGATCCGGGTGCCCACGGGCAAGACCTATGAAGCAATCTACACGGCGGTCAAGAACGCGGGCCTGCTTCAACGCGACGCCGCGTGAGCGGAAAGGCTTTCACGAAACAAGACCCGACACGTAAGCCCATGCACAGGAGGAAGGCATGATAAACAGGAGGCTCATTCTAAAAGCCGCGGCCCTGTCGGTGGCCGCGGGCATCGCCCTGCCCGGCCTGGCCCAGGCCGAGGATCTCAAGATCCAGGCCATGCGTCTGGGATCTTCCTGGTATGTGTTTGGGGCGACGCTGTCGAAACTGCTTCAGGATGCCCTGCCCTCGGGTTCCACGGTCGACGTGGTGGCCAAGGGCGGCGGCGTCGGCAACGTGATCTCCGTCTCCAACGGTGCCTCCGAGATCGGACTTGCCAACGTCGCCACGGCCGTCTGGGCCTGGAACGGCCATCCGGTCGTTTATGAGGGCAAGCAGTATCGCGACATGCGCTCCCTCGTCGGCGGGCTCAACCCCGTCTGGTTCAACGCCATGGTCAGCAAGGAGTTCATGGAGAAGACCGGTCAGAAGAACCTGGAGGAGATTCTGACCTCCGGCAAGCCGGTGCGGATCTCCATGAAGCCCAAGGGCAGCACGGTGCCGGTGGTCGCGGACATGCTGTTCGACTCGCTCGGGATCAGCCGCGATACCATCAAGAACAATGGCGGCGAGATCATACAGGTGGCGGCCAGCCAATTACCGCAGCTGGTGCGGGACGGTCGGACCGACATCTATTTCGAGTCGACGCCAAGAGGCCATCCGGCGACGACCGAGGCCATGCTGACGGGCAATGTCGTTTTCCTGGACCTTCCGCGGAAGTCGATCGCCTATCTTGAGAAGCAAGGCTTGGCCCCGAGCACCACGCCGGCAATCTTCCCAAATCAGGCGGACCCGACCCAGAGCGTGGACTTCGGCACCCAGCTCGTCGCCAACAAGGATGTGAGCGAGGACCTCGCCTATCTCATTACGAAAACCGTCAACGAAAACAAGGATGAGATGGCGGCGGCCCACAAGGCCTGGGCCAATTTCGTGCCCGAAGAGGCCTGGAAGCCCGGCAACACCGGGATTCCACTGCATCCCGGCGCCGAGAAGTACTACAAGGAACGGGGCTGGATGAAATAAGCCCGCCATAGTGGGAGACGCCGGGGGGCCGCTCCCCCGGCGTCCTCGCCCCGTCCGGGAGCAATCGTGTCCTACGCGAAAACCATCTCGACCCTGCGGCTGGCGCTCGGTTTTCTCTGGCTGGGCGGCCAGTTCTATATTGTCCAATATCCGCTGGTCCCGATGATCCAGCGGCCCGTCCATCTGATGTTCGCGCTGGGGCTCGTCATCCTCTGGATGCCGTTGAACGGCGCCCGGATCGATCGAGCACTTGCCCGGACCATCGATCTGCTCCTGCTCGCGGTCGTCGTCGCGGCCACGGTGTACTACCTCGCCATGGCGGAGCGATTCACCTCGCGCATGGAGGGTATCGATCCGGTTCTGGCCGTCGATGTCGTGTTCGGCGTTCTCATCGTCCTGGTGATGTTGGAATGCGTGCGCCGGACCGTTGGCTGGTCCCTGTTGGGCGTCATTCTCGCCTTCGTCGCCTATGGCTTTCTCGGCAAGCTGTTTCCGGGCTGGATGCGCTTTCGCGGTTTCGACCTGCTGGAGACGGTCGAGAACTTCACGATGACGGCCAATGGCGTGCTCGGCCTCACCACCGAGACTTCGGTTCAGATTGTTTTCTATTTCGTGGCGTTCGGCGCCTTTTACGCCGCCATCGGCGGCAGCCAGCTCTTTATCGACCTCAGCCTGACCGCCGTTGGGCGCCACAAGGGGGGAGCCGCCAAGGCGGCCGTCGTCTCCTCCAGCATGATGGGCAGCATTTCCGGCAGCGCCGTGGCGAACGTCGCTACCACCGGCGTCTTCACGATTCCGCTGATGAAGCGATCCGGACTGACGGCGGAACGGGCGGCGGCCACCGAGGCGATCGCCTCCACCGGCGGTCAGCTCATGCCGCCCATCATGGGAATCGCCGCCTTCGTCATGGCCGAGCTGCTCCAGACCGACTATGGACGGATCGCGCTTGCCGGGATCATTCCCGCCGTCGGTTTCTATGTCGCCATCTTCCTCGCGGTTGACCTGCACGCGCGAAAATCGGGAACGGGCACGGTCGGCAAGGCGGAGATCGGCGAGTTTCCGCCCCTTCTGCCCCGCCTCTATCTCCTGATCCCGCCCATCGTGCTGATTGGCGCGCTCGTAATGGGCTACTCGGCGACCCGATGCGCCGTCTATGCCATCCTGGCCTGTGTGATCACGGCCTACTTGCGGCGTGAAAGCTGGCTCGATCTCCGCGGCTGGATCGCGACCGTCGGCGACGCCACCAAGCAGGCGGCCCAGGTGGCCGTACCCATTGCTGCCATCGGAATGATCATCGCCGTGGCCATCCAGTCCAATCTGGCCCTCAAATTTTCCACCCGCCTGATCGACATCAGCGGCGGCAATCTCTATCTCGCGATGGGCTTGATCATCATCGGCTGCCTGATCATGGGGATGGGGTTGCCGACGGTGGCGGCTTATATCATTGGCGCGATCCTGTTTGCGCCGACCCTTGTTCAGCTCGGCATACCCCTGCTCGCTGCCCACTTCTTCGTCATGTACTACTGCGTGCTGTCGATGATCACGCCGCCCGTCGCTCTGGCCTCTTACACGGCCGCCGGGATGTCCAGCGCGAACGTGATGAAGGCGAGCTTGCTCGCCTTCCAGATCAGCCTTGTCTCCTTCTTCATACCCTTCGGCTTCGCCTTCGACGAGGCCCTGCTCGGCAACGGCGCCATACACTGGATCGTTTTCGCCTTCGCATCCCTGATGGCCGGAACCGCATCCTGGGCCATCGCCCTGACCGGATACCTCAAGGGTGATCTCACGCTCGTGGAGCGGCTGTTTTTCGGCGCCGCGTCGGTGGCCGTGATCTTTTCGCCGACGGGCACCGTGGAATGGGCGGTTGGTATGGTGACCGTGATCGTCTTGGCGGCGTGGCGTCTTATCCTTCGTCCGCGTTTCGGCCTCCCCGTCAAAGCGGGCGGGGACTGATACCGGCGAGCGCTTGAATGGACTCGGGCCTCTCCTTCGACGTTGCTCAGGATGAGGCCCTCATGCTGAGCTTCGTCGAAGCACGAGGGCCGACGACCCGGTGT
>JANQJG010000232.1 GCA_028281785.1 Rhodospirillales bacterium | reverse complement strand
CGCGAAACTCGCTGTCACGGAACGTACGCTGCGGCGGCGACTGACCGAAGAGGGCGCCAGTTTTCGCCAGCTCTACATCGATGCCCGCATGGCGATTGCCTATGAGCTCTTGGCCTCCGCAGGCCTGAATGTCGAAACGGTGTCTTGGCGGGTCGGCTATGCCGAGCCAGCCAGTTTTGCACGGGCTTTCGCGAAGAAATACGGCAAGACACCCGGCGAGGTTCGGAAAGAAAACGCGATCCGGATAGCATAGAGTGAAGCCAGAAGATGACGTTCGGATTTGTCGGAGCATCTGGTCGTTTGGGCTCAAAGCGGTCGGGCGCAGCAGGCACCGGGACGACCTACGGCCTCAGTGTGCCAGAGTAGTGCGCTTGCGCACTGCCTCGCAGAACTGATAGCTACAGCGCATCGGGCCGTCACGCTATCGTAGTGCGATAGCGAAAGAATAGTTCGCATTTTTATCGCGCATGGCCCGCCGGATGGTAGTCGAAGTGTCGGCGGCAAGATCGCACCGTGGGTCGTTGCGGCGTGCCGGCGCGAACCAATTCGCGGCCGGCGGGCCATCCGGGATTCGAACTTCTCGAAAGCTCTCAGCGAGCCCTCAGCCTCGTGAGGAGTTCCTTATGACCCGGGCTCCGGCAACGGCCTTTCCCCTGTCTTTGCGCTACTACGCCAAGCCACGTCTTCCTTTGCGGACGATCTCCTGCATTCTTGAACATGCAGATGGAGATCGGGATGACGAAGCGACGAACTGACGATCTGCCGCGGACGATCCGACGACATGAGCTTAAACAGATCGTGCCGCTCGGCGACACGACGATTTACGAGATGGAGCAGCGTGGCGAGTTCCCGCGCCGGTTCGCCCTCGGACCCCGCTGTGTCGTCTGGGATCTTGCAGAGGTTGAAGCCTGGCTTGCCTCCAGACGGGACAAACAGGTCTCTCCCAAGCACCATCCGGACGTCCGCCTCCGCAAGACCCGTTCAGTCAGAGCGACGGGTCGAGTAACGGAGTCGCGATCGCGGGGGGCATAACGACCGGGGCCCTTTGCCGACCCTCCGACCAAGCGTCGATCAGGTCAGCCCATTCCTGCATCATGTGCCGCCGCTGATGCTCGTACTCGGCCTTGTTGTAGACACCCCGAGACGAGCGGCCATTCTCGTGCGCGAGGCATTTCTCGATCCAATCGCTGTTGAAACCAAGCTCATTCAGGAGCGTCGATCCGGTTCGACGCAGGTCGTGGACCGTGAATGGTTCCAAAGGCAGGCCTTGTTCCTTTGCACGTTGGACAATGGCCGTCGTGACACGGTTGAACGTCGCTCGCGACATCGGAGCATCGGCGTCGTAGCGCGACGGAAGAAGATACCTGGAATTCCCGGAGCAGGTCTTGAGTGCGACCATGATGTCGAGTGACTGCCGGGCCAGATAGACGTTGTGCGGCTTCGACCGCTTCATGCGCTCCTTTGGTATCGACCAGATAGCGTTCTCGAAATCGACCTCGTCCCACGTCGCATCCTGCAGCTCGCTCTTACGCACCATCGTCAGAAGTATGAGCTTCAGGCCGAGCCGGATGGTGGGCAACGTCGCCACCTGCTCGAGCTGATTCAGCACGACGCGGATCTCCGCCGGCGAAAGCGACCGGTCCTTCGGCGCGAAGGTCGCGATTGATGAGGGAGCGACCTCGTCGGCAGGATTAGCAACCTTCTCGCCATGCAGAATGGCGAACCCGTAGATCTGCTTGACGATATCGCGAACATGTATCGCGGTCGCCGGGGCGCCTCGGCCTTTCACCTTGGCGCACAGCGCCCGCAGGTCCTCCGGGTCAATCTCAGTCAGTAGCCTCTTGCGGAACTTGGGCAGGATGTCTCGCTCGTAGATGGTCCGGCGCATGGCGCGCGTGGTGTCGGCCATCTGCGCCTCCTGAAAGTAGCGCTCGCCGAACTGACCGAAGCTTTTTGCCTCCTTAAGGCGCCGCTTCTGCTGCTGCTTCTCACGAGCCGGAGACCGGCCCTCCTGCACCGCCCGCTTGGCGTCGATCAGCTTTTCGCGCGCTCGAGCCAGGGAAAGGCCAGCGCGCCCGTATCGACCGAGAATGACTGTCTCCCGGCGCCCGTTCAGCCGGTAATCATATCGGAAGCTGACGGACCCCGTCGGCATGACGAGCACATACATGCCGTCACGATCCGTCACCTTGTACTTTTTGTCTCGTGGCTTCAAAGCCTTAAGGGCTGTGTCGGTCAGCATTTTCCCGCCTCGATCGGTCAGAAAACGAGGGATAGCCGCCAAAATGTCCGTCAGGCTGTTTTTAGTGCCTCAGGACATAAATTCTCATTTATTTTCAGAGCACTAGCCTCAAAAAAGGTCCGTCAGCGGCTTTCACATAACTGACGGTACTTTCAAATCACATCGGTGGCAAGGTGTCCGAGGTCCGTCACGCGGTCCGTCATTCGTAACGAATGCGCAGCGATAGTCTGCGACCGTATCAGAGGTATTTTCTTATTAAAATCATATGTTTATGGAATCATCTTCAAAAGTCACCGATCGTCCTCGGCGCTTCAGAATCATTCCCACTCGATGGTGCCGGGGGGTTTTGAGGTCACGTCATAGACCACGCGGTTGATACCCCGGACCTCGTTGATGATGCGGTTCGCGGTGCGGCCGAGAAAGGCGTGGTCGAAGGGATAGTAGTCGGCGGTCATGCCGTCAGTCGAGGTGACGGCCCGCAGGGCGCAGACGAAGTCATAGGTGCGCGCGTCGCCCATGACGCCCACGGTCTGCACCGGCAAGAGCACGGCGAAGGCCTGCCAGATGGCGTCGTAAAGACCGGCGTTGCGGATCTCCTCGAGATAGATGGCGTCGGCCTTGCGCAAGGTGTCCAGCTTGTCGCGGGTGATCTCCCCGGGGATGCGGATGGCGAGGCCCGGCCCCGGGAAGGGATGCCGGCCGACGGCATGATCGGGCAGGCCCAACTCGCGGCCGAGCGCGCGAACCTCGTCCTTGAAGAGTTCGCGCAAGGGCTCGACCAGATCCATGTTCATGCGCTCGGGCAGGCCGCCCACATTGTGGTGCGATTTGATGGTGGCGCTCGGTCCGCCGAAGGTCGAAACGGACTCGACGACATCCGGATAGAGCGTGCCCTGGGCCAGGAAATCCGCCCCGCCGGCGCGCCCGGCCTCCTCCTCGAAGACATCGATGAAGGTGCGACCGATGATCTTCCGCTTCTGCTCCGGATCGGTCACGCCCGAAAGCTTGGTCAGGAAAACGTCGGCGGCGTCGCGGGCGACCAGCGGAATGTTGAAGCGGCCGCGAAACAGGTGCTCCACCTCATCCGCCTCGTTCAGTCTCAGCATGCCGGTGTCGACGAAGACGCAGACGAGCTGCGCGCCGATCGCCTCGTGCAGGAGGACGGCGGCTACCGAGGAATCGACACCGCCCGACAGCCCGCAGATGACCCGACCGCCGGCAACCTGCTCGCGCACCCGGGCGATTGCCTGTTCGCGGAAGGCCGCCATGCTCCAGTCACCGCGGCAGCCGGCCACCCGATGCGTGAAGTTTTCGAGCAGCTTCGCCCCATGGGGCGTATGCACGACCTCAGGGTGGAACTGGACGCCGTAGAAGCGGCGGGTGTCATCCGCGATGGCGGCGAAAGGGGCGCCCTCGCTGACACCAACCACGCGGAAGCCATCCGGCAGGTCGGTCACACGGTCGCCATGGCTCATCCAGACTTGCTCGCGCGCCCCGGTTTCCCAGACCCCGTGGAACAGCGCGCAGTCCTCTGTCACCTCGACATAGGCGCGGCCGAATTCCCGGTGATCCGAGCTTTCGACCTCGCCGCCGAGCTGCGCCACCATGGTCTGCTGGCCATAGCAGATGCCGAGCATGGGAATACCGAGATCGAAGACGGCCTCGGGCGCACGGGGCGTTCCCATCTCGACCACGGAGGCCGGGCCGCCCGACAGGATGACGGCCTTGGGCGCGAATTCGGCGAGAAAGCCCTCGGTCACCTTTTGAAACGGATGGATCTCGCTGTAGACGCCGCTCTCGCGCACACGGCGGGCGATGAGCTGTGTCACCTGAGAGCCGAAATCGATGATGAGAATGCGTTCCATGGGAGGAAGGCGGCCGCGCTGATGAGGCGCGGACCATACTCGATCCGCGCTCCATCCGCCAGCCTCCTGTTAGGACGGATACCGAACCGGCTATGCGCTTCCCTCGGCGCCGAACTGACGAATCCAGCTGTCGATGGTGAGCAGGATAAGGAGAAATCTTCCGAGGTTTTTGTCGCCGCGCAGGTGGTCATCAGCGACGCCCTCAATACCGCTTGGATCAAAGAGCCCGCAAGCCGCCAGCGCGTCGCTCTTGGACAAGGCTGCAACGCGTTCGCGCAATGGCGCCACCCGACGCAGCATGTTGTCGAAATCCAGCCAGGGCTCGCGATCGGTATCGGGGCGCAGCGTCCCGGTCTTCTTGCGCAGGTATCGAAGGGATCTGTTGATCATAACCGATGCGGTCTCGGCATAGGGGTGCGCGGTGGCCGGAAGGCCTGTATCCGCATAGGGAACCTTTGCCAGGGGCAGAGAGAGCCGGCCGAGCGCCGCACGAAAGACGGCGTCGGGATGGCGCCATTTCAGCGGCATCTGGAGATAGAGCTCGACGAGATCGCGGTCCCAGACAAGGACCTCATCGTCCATCCGGCTTCGGATACACAGGATGTTGGGGAATGTGAACCGTTGGGCGAGATACCGTAGCAGAACGAAGTCGCATACCCGCAAAGGGGAGTCGTCCATGCCCCTATCGTAGTTTCTGATAAGTTCCCTGACCGAATCCGTGATTCGCGACTCGTGCTCTCCAGCGGCCTCATTCGTGAGCACGCGCATCGCTAAGGTCCTCGGAAAGGCCTGCTTTTGAGCGCGGAACAGAGCGGTGACCTCGTCCGTCTGATGATCATCGATAAGTATGGGCAGGCGTTGGGATGATCCCGCGATCGTGAGCTTCCGCGCGGGCAAGAAATTGCCACGGAAATAGGCGTCCATGTTGTTGCCAATAAAGACCACATCGCAGACGCTTTTCACCGCATCCAGGACTGGAGAGAAATGGGCCTGCTGGCATCCGTACATGCCTCCGGTCAGGCGCACCGATTCCTCGAAATGCGTCCAAAACCCGTCCGGGTCGACGGGCAGGAAGTGGTGCGGGGCACCGCGGAGTTCCGCCACCTTCCGCGCCGTTTGAACCTGCTGGTTCTCGCTGCTTCCGACGGTAAAACAGTCCAGCGGCTTTTCGGAGGATGCCAGAATGGCCCGTGAATCGAGCCCGCCGCTGAGGAGAACGCCGTGGCGCAGGTTTCGTGATACCCGCCGTTGAGCGGCCTTTCGGAAGCCATCGGCCATGACGATAGGGGCCTCGCGCCTGGAAAAGGTCGGGGCCCGGAATTCAGGCGTCCAATAGGGGTGTGGCGTCGAGAGCTGCCCGTCGAAGGTCACGATGCTGGCTGGTTCCAGCCGCTCGATACCATGGTAGATCGTGCTTTGGCCGAGGACCTGTCGATAGACGATCAGCTCGTGCAGCGCCTGGCGGTTGAGGATCTTGGGGCAGCGCGGATGACCGGTGAGCGCCGCGATGTGGCTGGATACGACGATCTCGCGCCCTGCCTGGAAGTAGTAAAGCGGCCGCGTGTTGAGCTGATCGGAAACGAGGGTGACGCTGCGCCGCTTTTTGTCATAGATGATCAGGGCGAAATTGCCGTTGAGCGCGGCCAGGGCGTCCGGACCGGCCTGATAGGCCCGCAGGCAGGCGGCGGCGGAAGGAGAACCTTCAGGGTTCTGGTGATGGCCGCCTTCATCCTCCTCGTAGAGATGCCCGTCCATGAAGACGCAGACATTCCCGGTCTCGTCCCAGAGCGGCTGGGGGGCCGGGTTGACCTTTCCATGATGGAGCCGAACCGCGGCAAAGCATGCGTCCCGCCATTCGTCGCGTTTCGCAGCGTGGCTCGGGAACCGCTTCGTCAGATCGGAGAGGGAGACATCCAGGCCATCGGGACTGAACATCGCAACAAGACCAGCCATCGAGCATTCACCTCCATTCTTGGGTGCGTCGCTTCGGCACGACCCGCCGATCCATGCGCGTCACATGCATATGCGATGAAGAGCCCGCTTGTTTCCTGTCCCGATCAGGACATCCGCCTGTTGTGTGCCGCCACGTCCCATGCAGAAGCTAGGACCGTATCACGGCCTCGAATGCCGAGAGAAAGGCGTCCAGTTGGCCATCGGTCGTGCTTGTGCCGATTGTCCCATGGAGACCGGACGTCAGCATGAACCCCTCGTTGAGAAGGGCGAGCGAGGCTATCCGTTCCCACGCGGCGTCACGCGTGAGCGACGAGCGGTAGTCGGTGATCTCATGCGAGGTTGCGTTGACTTTGAAGAGGGAGCCCGCCCCAGTGATCCGCAGCGGCAATCCGTCGCAGAGCTCTTCCAGCCTGCGGCGCACGCCTGCGCCTCGCGCGTTGAGGTGTTCGAACACGTCGGGCGTGAGCGCCTCCATCGTCGCCTTGCCGGCAGCCATGGTCACGGGGTTGGCGTTGAACGTTCCGAAATGGGCCACACGTCCGACGCGGTCAGGATCGGTCACCGACATGACCTCTTCACGTCCGGCAATGGCGCCGACAGGAAATCCGCCACCGATGACCTTGCCCATTGCGGTCAGATCCGGATCCACGCCCACGAACCCCTGCGCGCCATGAAACCCAAGGCGAAAGGCGATGACTTCGTCAAAGATGAGAACCGCGCCGTGGTCGTCACAAAGGCGCCGGGCGCCTTCGAGGAACTCCTGGCTGGGCACGATCAGGCCCATGCGGTTCGCCATCGGTTCCATGATCACGCCCGCAAGCTCGTCGCGATGGCTCGCCATCGCCCGCTCCAAGGCGGAGAGGTCGTTGAAGGGGAGGACCAGCGTACGGCCGAGGCCGGCCGGCAGGCCGGCAGTCGCGGCAACGGGAGTGGGGGATTCGGCCGGGCCGAACTTCTCCTTTGGCGGACCGACTGACCACAGAACGTCGTCATAGCTGCCGTGGTAGCAACCCTCGAACTTGATCACCAGGTCCCGCTCCGTAAAGCCCCGCGCAATGCGCAGAGCGAGCATGACCGCTTCGCTGCCGGAATTCGCGAAACGAACCCGCTCGGCGCTCGGCAGGCGATCGCAAATGATGCGGGCAAGCTCGATCTCGCTTTCCGTACGTGCGAAGAAGGCGGTTCCCTTCGCAACCTGCGCATTGACCACCGCGACGACCCGCGGATCCCCGTGGCCCAGGGGCAACGCGGTGGAGTTGAACCACATATCCACGATGCGGCGGCCGTCACTGTCGGTCAGGACGCTGCCCTCTCCCTTCTCAATGTAGAGGGTGTATGGCTTGCGCCGCACGGCATCCCGAGTGTAGCCGCCCGGCTCGAAGGCCTTTGCCTCCTCCGACAGCCGTGCCGATATCGGCGACAACTCACGGTATCGCCCTTCGATTTCATCGGCGCGTGCCTTCAGGGAGGCGTAGAAGTCGTCACCTTCATGTCGGGTTGCGAGGTTGGACACCATGATCGCTTTCTCCTCCCAGTAAAGCAGTGAGCGGCAGACGGATATCGATGCCTAAAAACCGGAGACGACGTTTGTCCTAACTGACATGGTAGTCGCCAAAGGATAAGCCCAAAGGAATTTAGCTCGCGATCTCAAACCGCCCGAGCTGATATCGGCGTTGCGACGGGAATGGCCGTATCATCGAGACGGGTGTGAGGAACCATCGGAAGCCCCTTTCCGAAAACGGTAGAAATCATGGTGCCGCCTCTGCGGTGTGGCATCGATAATCCAAAGGGGTGCACCCTCAGCAATTTAGAGGGAGTATAAACTGTGTTTGGCACGCGACACAGCGTGGAGCAGCGCCGGAGGGCGGGAATCGGTGCCAGCTGCTGATCCGTTGCGGAAGCAGGTTCAGCCATGATTGACCACGCCAATATGGCCGCCGGGCGGCTCTGCCAATGTTCCCTATATTGACCTCGGCACGATCGGAGACTAACTTGTCTGGAAACGGTAAACGTTTTCCAATCAATAAGCGATTTGGGCTCCAACTCAAAGGGCCCGAGTCTGCCGCACTTACCCAAGGAGGCACATCATGATGAGGAAATCCACGGTCACTGCCGTCGTCGGAGCTGCGATCCTGGCGATGACCTCTCAGGCAAATTCGGCGGAGCTCAAGATCGGCCTGTCGTCGTCGGTGACATCGCTGGACCCGATATTTTACGTGATCGGTCCGAATAGCGCCATGGCGCGCAACATGTTCGACGGGTTGATTAACCAGGACAACAGACAGCAGTTGCAGCCCGCCCTGGCATCATCGTGGAAACCCATCGACGATACGACGTGGGAGTTCAAGCTGCGCCAGGACGTGAAGTTCCATGACGGATCCGATTTCACCGCTGAAGACGTGGCGGCAACGATCCGCCGGGTTCCGTTGGCCTCCCAGAACAGCCCCAGCTCTTTTGCCCGATATGTTCGAGACATCAAGGAAATCGAGATCGTCGATACGCACACGATCCGTTTCAAAACCGAAGGCCCGGCCCCCCTGCTTCCCAACAATCTGAGCCGCATCAGCATCCTGCCGGCAGAGTTGGAAGAAGTTCCGACGCCGGAGATCGACAAGGGCCAGAGCGTCATTGGAACCGGCCCGTTCAAGTTCGTTTCATGGCAGAGGGACGACAATATCACCCTCGAGGCAAACCCCGACTACTGGGGCGGCGCACCGGCATGGGAAAAGGTGACGTTTCGTTTCATCTCCAGTAACGGTGCTCGGGTGGCGGCATTGCTGGCCGGGGACGTCGACTTGATCGAGAATGTCCCAACGATTGATCTGGAGACCTTGCGCAAGCACGACAAGACCGATGTCGCGTCGACCAGCAGCAACCGGGTCATGTACCTCCATATGGACCATGACCGTCCGACCTCGCCCCATGCGGTTGCCCCGAACGGCGAAAATCCGCTCCGCGATGTGCGGGTTCGCAAGGCCCTGTCCATGGCCATCAACCGGGAAGCCCTGGTTGATCGCATCATGGACGGCCAGGGCATTCCCGCTGGCCAGTTGGTCCCCGAGGGCTATTTCGGCTACTCGCCCAACATTGCCGTTCCGAAGTTCGATCCCGAGGGCGCCAAGAAGCTGCTGGCCGAAGCCGGTTATGCCAACGGCTTCAAGATGGCCTCCCACGCGTCGAACGACCGCTACCCCAATGACGAGAAGGTCGCCCAGGCCATCGGACAGATGTTCAGCAAGATCGGCCTGGACATTTCGGTCGTGACCCTGCCGAAGGCCGTCTATTTCTCACGCGCGTCGGCACGCGAGTTCAGCTTCATCATGGGTGGCGCCGCAGTCGAGACCGGCGAGGCATCCGGTGTCCTGGGCCCGCTGCTGGCGACCTACAGCAAGGAGAAGGGGCAGGGACAGGGCAATCGCGGCCGCTATTCGAATCCCAAGTTCGACGAGTATTACGAGACGGCCCTTAAAACCGTGGACGACGCCAAGCGGGCGGAGCTTCTGCAAAATGCCATGGAGCTCAGTATGGAAGAGGTTGGGGTCATCCCCGTCTTCTTCCTGGTCCACAGCTGGGGCCTGAACAAGGCTTTGGAATTCGAACCGCGCTCGGACGGCTACACCCTGGCTACCGCGGTATCTAAGAAATAGAAACGAGGTCCCTGTTACTCGTCCAATGGGCGGGCTTCTTCGGTGGCCCGCCCTTTTCTTTGGATAACAGAAAGGTCAAAGCCTACCGAGGCGGTCCGTCAGCAGGCCGAAGAAGCGCTCGGCATCCACATCGGTCAGGACATGGGCGTTGTTGGCGGCGCCCCGCTTACCCCACCAGTCGACGACCGTGTGACCGAACGTTAGAGGCCCCTCGCAATCGACACCGACCCAGGCATTTCGCCCCGAGAACATCCCGGTCTCTAGAAGCCACGCAATGACCGTCGGATCATGCAGCGGCCCGCCGATGGCGCCGTACCGTTCGGGATCGTTCCGATCGTAGTAGGTGATGAGCTCCGCCGCCGCGCGGGCGACCGGCGTTCCCAAGTCCCGGATATGATCGACGCGCGCCGGCGTGGCCAAGGCCTGAAAGGTCATGTCCAGCGGCGCTAGCGTGATCGGGGCCCCGGAGTGGAACACGATACGCGCCGAATGCGGGTCCGCCAGGATATTGTACTCGGCGGAAGGGGAGCGGTTGCCGAGCACCCGAAAGGCCCCGCCCATGGCGACGATGGCTTCGATGCCGCCCGCGATTTCCGGCCGCATGGCCAGCGCCACCGCCAGATTGGTCAACGGTCCCAGGGTGCAGACCGTGACCTTGTCCCGTTCGCCGCGCGCGGCCGACAATAAGGTTCGGGAGAGGAAATCGACGGCATGCCCGTCTTGTTCGGGCATCGACGGATCGGGCAGCAGGGTGCCGCCGAGCCCGCTTTCGCCGCTGTACTTTCCGTAGATCTGATCCCGAAGCATCGGCCGCGAGCATCCCGCGAAAACGGGGATATCGGTTCGCCGCGCCAGCTCACATACCCGGCGCGCGTTGACCCGGGTCGCGGCCAGGGGCACGTTGCCCGCGACGGCACAGATGCCCAGGATGTCCAGCTCCGGCGATGCGAGCGCCAACAGAATGGCGATCGCGTCATCGACCCCCGGATCCGTGTCGATGATGATCGGCCGTCCAGTCATGGCGCGCTCTTCACGTACCGGGCCAGACGCCGGCACAGATCGTCGAAGAAGGCGTCTGCGTCGATATCGGTTAGAACTAGGGCGTTTGGCGGCTGATCCGTTTGCCCCCACCAGTCGACAACAGTGTGCCCCATCGACAGTTCGCTGGCCACCTCGACGGCGACGAAGCCCTCGCGTCCGGAGAACCATTCCGGATTCAGGAGGTAGCTGAATACAGTCGGGTCATGGAGCGGCCCGCCGCGTGTCTGGAAGCGATCGACGTCCCTGCGATCCCAGAACGTCAACAGGTCCGCGACAACGCTTGCCACGGGGTTGTTCAGAGCGCGGATCGCATCTATGCGCTCAAAGGTCGCAATGGCCTTATGCGTGAGATCAAGCGGCAGCATCACGATCGGCGCGCCGCAGGCCATCACGATCTGAGCGGCATGGGGATCGACCAGAATGTTGAATTCCGCCGCGATCGAGCGATTTCCCAGATCCGCGAAGGCGCCGCCCATCAGTACGATGCGGTCGATCCCCGCGACGACCTCGGGCGAATGGGCAATGGCGAGCGCGATATTGGTCAACGGGCCGATCGGACACAGGGTCGGTTTTGGACGGTGGCCAGCGGCCGCTTCCCCGAGGACGCGGACCAGGAAATCGACGGCGTGCTCGGTCTCCGCCGATAGGGTGGGCTCCGGCAGCGCGGCCTTCCCCAGCCCTCCCGCGCCGCTGAACAGGCCGTAGACCGGCTCACGCAGCAGCGGCCTGTCGCAGCCGGGATAAATCGGCACGTCCGGTCGGCCCGTCAGCTCCCGGACTTTGAGCGTGTTGGCAAGCGTGTGCTCGAAGGAGACGTTGCCTGCGACCACACTGAGTCCGATAACGTCGAACTCCGGCGAGGTCAGCGCCATCAGCAAGGCGACGGCATCGTCGATGCCGGGATCCGTATCGATGATGATGGGCAATTGCGTCATGTCACGGACCCTTCCCCGCCGGCCTCCAAGGATCGCAGAATGCGTGCCAACTCATCCCGCCCCTCTTCCGACAAGGAGGCCTGCGGGGCCAGGGGATCGCCGACGGGAAAGCCCTGGATCTCCAGCCCCCCCTTGATGCAGGCCGCCAGCGAATACTTGGCGAAGGCCTGATTGACCCGCCACAGCATCCGTTGCAGGGTCATCGCCTGCGTCCAGTGGCCGGCGCTGCATAAATCAAATAGACGAACGCTCTGCTCCGGGATCAGGCAGGCGGGGCCTGCCATCCAGCCGACGCCGCCGATCATCATGACGCAGGCCGGTATGTGTGCCGAGGCCGCAAAGATACGGATTCTGTCCCCCACCAGGTTCATGATCGAAAGCAGGCGTCCGGTATTGGTCGAGGCGTCCTTGAGATACCGGACGTTCGGTACATCGGCGAGACTGGCGATCACGGGCAGCGAGAGGTCCGATCGCTGAAACTGCGGATTCGTGTAGAGAACAACCGGGCATTCGACGGAGGCGGCGATCGCCCTGAAATACGCCTCGACATTTTCGTCCGAAATGGGGAAATACGCCTCCAGAATGGCGAGGATACCATCCACACCGAGCCCGACGAATTCGGTGGCTTGGCGAACGGCTTCGGCCGTTGTATTTGCCGCGACGCCGGCGACAACCGGAACCCGCCCGGCCGCTGCCTCGACGACGGTGGCGACGATGTCTCGCTTCTGGTCCCGGTCGAGATAGGCGAACTCTCCGGTGCTTCCCAACGGCGTGAGACCATGAACCCCGGCGGCGATGAGGTGATCGACAAGATCGGCGAGGACTTGGCGGTTGACGGTTCCGTCCGCAGCGATCGGCGACACCAGGTATGGAAAAACCCCGAAGAAGCGGTCTTCGGCCCTCAACAAAGCCATGGCGAACCATATGGAAAACGTTTACCATTGAACGATAGGCGAGTTCTTTGCCTCCCGTCAAGCTCATCGGCGGCGCGCGTCAGAATGGCCGCGCCGTCGGGCAACGCCGCCGGTCACGTCGCCACGGGAGGGTTGCCGGCTGTGGTATTTATGCTCAGGATGACATGCTCTTGGAGAACCGATCACTCGGATTTCGGCTGAACCACGAGGGCACGTGACCACAATCGAGGATGTCGCGCGCGAGGCCGGTGTGTCGGTCGCTTCGGTTTCTCGTGTTATATCGGGGACCAGATCCGTCCGTCCGAAGACGAAAAACGCCGTCTTGGAGGCAGCGGAAAAGCTCGGCTATCAGAAGAACTATTTCGCCAGCGCCTTGCGTCGGCGATCGACCAACACGGTCGGCATGGTGGTGCCGCATATCGCGAACCCGTTCTTCATTGAACTAGTGGAGAGGATCGAGAACGTCATCCAGGCTGACGGTTTCGACCTGTTCCTCTGTGATTCGCGGAACGATCCGGCAGTCGAGGTGAGGAGGGTGCGGGCCCTCATAGCTCGGCAAGTCGACGGGATCGTCTTGATTTGCGCCGACGAAATGCGGAGCCGCGAATCCATTCTTGCCGTGGAGAACAAGATCCCGATCGTCACCCTTGACCGATCGATCAAGGATATCGCGCTGGACCGGATTGCCGTCGATAACGGATTGGGGATCCGGATGATCGTCGATCACCTGGCCAGTCGCGGCAACCGCCGAATGACATTCGTGGGCGCCGAAGAGGGCATATCGACCGCCCAGGCCCGCTTGGAGGCGTATCAAGCGGCGGTCGCGGCGATTGGCGGCGAGGGTGGCGGCGACATCATGTTGGGCTCCTATTCCGTCGATTGGGGATGGGAAGCGGGCTTGAACATCGCGGATCGGCCTCACCTCCCCGATGCCGTCGTGTGCGCCAACGACTTGATTGCGGTCGGTGTCATCCGCTGCCTCCTCAGCCGGGGCATACGCGTGCCGGACGACATCGCGGTGACCGGCTTCGACGACATCGCCCTCTGCCGCTATGTGGATCCGGGCATCACGACGGTTCGTCAGCCGATCGACCTCATGGCGAGGGAAGCGGCGAGCATCCTGCTGTCGCGCATCGCGGGGACGCACAATGCGGTCGTCAATCTGCTTGTCGGTCCGGAAATCGTCATCCGTCAGTCGAGCTGCAACGTGACGAAGGTATCTTAAGACGCCCCAGGTTTCTCTTGGCTTTTCGTCCAGGCCTCATACTCGGCGAGCGTTTTCTCGTTCGGGGGATAGAGCCCGGGAATGGCGCGGCCCTCTTCGACGCGCTCCTGAATCCAGGCCTCGAGGCGTTCTTCTTCCAAACCGTCACGGGCGACCTCGGCGGCCAGGGCGCGCGGAATGACAACGACGCCATCCTCGTCACAAACCAGGACATCGCCCGGAATAACCGCGACCCCGCCGCAGCCGATCGGCACCTGGCGGTCACCGGCCGCGTGCTCGTTCATCGAGCTGGGGGCGGCGACCCCGCCTAGCCAGACTGGAAATCCCGTCTTGATAACACCCTCGCCGTCGCGCACCGCTCCGTCGGTGACAAAGGCGGCGACACCCTTCTGCAGGAGCCGGGTAATCAGAATGTCGCCGACCGTGCCGGCCGTGGTCACGCCCCGCGCATCCACGATGAGGATGGCGCCCGCCGGCACCTCCTCGATTGCCGCGCGGGGCGCGCTGTCGGGCGCTGACATGACCGCCGGAGTGCTGAGATCCTCGCGCCAGGGGATAAGGCGCAGGGTGTAGGCTTCGCCCACAATGCGGCCCTGCCCAGGTCGCAGGGGCCGAACGCCGGCCATGCCGCAACGGCGGATGCCACGGCGCAAGAGCTGCATCGTGGCCGTCGCGGTCGTAATTTCCTTCAGCTGGTCGATAATGTTCTGTTCCATGGCTGTCCTCCCACCTCCACGTTACCCCGAGCGTGAACGCCACTCCAAGGATGATCGAGGAATTCAGGCTCGGTTCGACATGGCTCAGCTGGTCGATAGCCACTCCTCGCCTCAGACAGCCCGAACCTTCAGAGGGTTACTGAGCGCGCGCTTTTCCCCCGAGCCGCGCTGGCGCATCGACCCAGGTTGACGATATGCCGGTCGGCGGTAGCTATTGAGAGGCGGGTTTGTATAAACCGATCGCCGCGCCGGATGGGTCCGAGATGATCGCGATGCGACCCACGCCTTCGACATCGAACGGCGGTCGGATCACCTTTCCGTTGGCGGCTTCGACCTTGGCCACTCGCGCATCGATATCGTCGACCGTGATGTAGGAGAACCAATGGGGCGGAATTCCGCCCCATTGCGGGCCGTCCATCTTCATCATGCCGCCGACATCCCGGTCTCCAACGCGGAAAATGGTGTAGGTGCCGGCTTCTCCCATGTCCATTTCCCGCGTCGTCCAGCCGAGAACGTCCGTGTAGAAGGCTTGGCAACGCTCGGTGTCGCCGGTCATGAGTTCGTTCCAGGAAAACGTGCCGTGCTCGGTCATGAGGTTCTCTCCCTTTGTCTCCCATGAATTTGATTTCTCGCGCGGTACCGTCCAACCTTTTGGAAGATGGGATGGGGCACGACGGTTTTCGATGCTGCGTCGTTTAGCGATCTCGCCGGAGAACCGCGACGAAAAAGCCATCCGTCCCGGTGCACCACGGGGTTAGGTGTAGCAAAGGGCCGGCAATCGGGCAGGGGGCGTCGAGTATCTCGGGCCAAAGGCCGGATATGGGCAGCACGGCGAAATGCGCATGTGCTTTTAGAAAGCGCCCAATCTGAGCGTCGTTCTCGGCCCGCAACACCGAACACGTCGCATAGATCAGGCGTCCGCCCGGCCGTACGAGTCGTGACGCTTGCGTCAGGATTCGTTGCTGATCCGAGAGTCGGGCGTAGAGGTCGTCGGGCGTGAGACGCCATTTGGCCTCGGGCGCGCGGCGCCAGACACCGGTTCCCGTACACGGCGCATCGATGAGAACACGGTCGGCTCGTTCGGCACCGATGGCCGTCATGTCCAATGAGTCGGCAAGGCAAAGGCGACGGATCTGCCGGGCAGGAATCCCCGCGCGTTTCAAGCGGGAATCCATGCGCGTAAGGCGGGTGGCCGAGACGTCGCATGCCCAGAGCTGCCCCTCGATCCGGCCGCGATCGGTCATCGCCGATGCGAGGGCCAGTGTCTTGCCGCCAGCGCCGGCACAGAAATCGACGACGGTCATCCCCGGACGGGTGTCGGTCAACAGCGCGACGAGCTGCGACGCCTCGTCCTGGACCTCGACTAGGCCCTCTCGAAAGGCGCGCGCGTTCGCGATGCGGTGGTAACCCTCCAGTCGCAGGCCTAGGGGGGAGAGGGGCGTTGGTTCGGAGGGGATGTTGTCCTTGGCGAGTATGGTCCGTGCCCGCACCCGATCGCCCTTCGCGATGTTCACCCTGACGTCGACAGGTGCCTCCTCATTAAGCGCTGTCAGTTCGTGCCCAAGGTTCGATCCAAATGCGTTGCGGAGAGGCGCGATTAGCCACTCGGGCGCTTCCAGCGCGACCCCATCGGGCATGGACGGATCGTTCAGGCTTTGGCCTTGAAGGGCCGAGGCGAGCCGTTGTTCCTCTGCCGTCAGGAGGGACGGCGCATAGCCGTGTCCCTCGAACAGTCCGCTGATGTCCTCTGGTGTCAGGCCGTCATGAAGGGCGAGATCGGCAATCACACGGGTTCGCGGATTGACGCCGGGGTCGCTGAGCACGCGCGCCACCCACCAGTCGAGGCGGGCGCGCCGTCGAAGGCCGTCATAGACGCGATCGGCGATCGCGCGGCGATCCTTTGCGCCGGCGTAGCGGCGGCGGCGGAAATAGGTTTTGATCACAGCCTCCGCTCGCTCGCGCGTCGCTTCGAGCTGTTCAGAAATCTCGATGGCGGCCTGGATCCGCGCGCCGGGGGTCATCTCAACATCCCCGGGAAATCAGAGCCTTTCTAGTCGCGTACTCGGTAGTTGGGTGGTTCCCGCGTGATGGCCACGTCGTGAACGTGACTCTCGGAAAGCCCCGCTGCGGTTACGCGGCGGAAGGTGCAGTTGCGCTGCATGTCGGAAATCAGCCGATTCCCAGTGTAACCCATGGCGGAGCGCAACCCGCCGACCAGCTGATGGATGATCGTATTGATCGGCCCCTTGTACGGCACGCGCCCCTCGACCCCTTCGGGAACGTATTTCAGCGTGTCGGCCACCTCCTCCTGAAAGTAGCGGTCGGCCGAGCCGCGGGCCATCGCGCCCAGGGATCCCATGCCGCGATAGGATTTGTAGGAACGGCCCTGATAGAGGAACACTTCGCCCGGGCTCTCATCCGTGCCTGCGAAGAGCGAGCCGATCATGACGCAGTTGGCGCCAGCGGCGATGGCCTTGGCGATATCACCGGAATACTTGACCCCGCCGTCCGCGATCAGGGGCACGCCGACTTTGCGGCACACCTCGGTCGTTTCCATGATCGCCGTGAGCTGAGGCACGCCGACCCCGGCAACCACGCGCGTGGTGCAGATCGACCCCGGGCCGATGCCGACCTTGATGGCGTCCGCCCCGGCATCGACGAGCGCCCGCGCGCCCTCGGCGGTCGCCACGTTGCCGGCGATAACCTGAGCATAGTTGCTGATGGATTTGATTCGCTTCACCGCTTCGATGACGCCCCTGGAATGGCCATGCGCGGTATCGACGACGATGACGTCGACCTCGGCGTCGAGCAGCGCTTCGCTGCGGACCATGGCGTCCTCGCCGACTCCCGTGGCGGCGGCGGCCCGAAGGCGGCCTTGTTCGTCCTTGGTGGCGTTGGGAAACCGGCGGGCCTTTTCGATATCCTTCACCGTGATGAGGCCGATGCAGCGAAACGCATCGTCAACAACCAGCAACTTCTCGATGCGGTTCTTGTGGAGGAGGCGCATCGCCTCCTCGCGCTCCACGCCCTCCTTCACGGTGATGAGGGGCCGCTCGGCCGTATGGGGGGTCATCAGCTCGCTGACAGGGTGGGTTGGATTGACGGCGAAGCGCACGTCGCGGTTGGTGAGGATTCCAACGAGTCGTCCCGTCCCCTTCTCGACCACGGGCAGTCCCGAGAACTGGTGCGCCTCCATGATCGCCATGGCGTCGGCGAGCGTGGCGTCGGGTGCGATCGTCAAGGGATTGACCACCATACCCGATTCGAACTTCTTGACCTTGCGGACCTCGGCTGCCTGCTCATCGGGAGTCATGTTCTTGTGCACGACGCCGATGCCGCCGGCCTGAGCCATGGCGATGGCCAGGCGGCTCTCCGTCACGGTGTCCATGGCTGCGGACAAGAGGGGGATCCCGAGCTCAATGTTTCGGGTCAGGCTGGTATTGGTGTCAGTTTCGCCCGGGAGGACGCTCGACTCGGCGGGAACGAGAAGAACGTCATCGAATGTGAGTGCCTCGCTGATAATCATTGGAACTCCGACTCAGCGTTGGCGCGGTATCATACACCAGCGGCCCCTCTTGCCAAGCGTCGTTTCATCGCACCGAGCAGGTGATCGACGTTGTCCCAATTCCTCCCGATTTTGATGTATAATGCCGTTGCGTCTCAGTGACGGTTCCGACTGGTAGCCCGCCGAGCAGCGGCGGCAGGAGGCAGCCATGAAACCGACCAAGACGTGGATCTTGATCGCGGACGGCACGCGGGCCCGCATCCTGCTGAACGAAGGGCCCGGCAAAGGCGTCAAGCCGGCAGTACCGGAGGAGTTTTCTGCTCCCAGCCGCCCTTCGCGAGAGATCGTCAGCGATCGCCCGGGCTCAATGCCTACACCGGGCGGAGGTACCCGACACGGCTTTGCTCCCAGGGTCGACTGGCACCAGTTCAAAAAGCACCGCTTCGCGGTTGCCATAGCCAAGATGCTCAATGATGCGGGACGTCGGCGGGCTTTTGACAGGTTGGTACTGGTCGCGCCCCCAGAACCCTTGGGGGCGCTCAGAGCAAAACTAGATCCGGCGGTTCGAACGAAGGTCACGGCCGAAATCGGCAAGGATCTGACCAGTCTAACGCCTCGCGAGCTGGCGGCTCGGCTGGGACAAAGACTGGTTCTATAGCTCAATGAAAGGTTTATGTATTCAGTTTAATCTATTTATTTTATTGATAAAGATTGGAAGGCGGCGGAGCTAAGCTCCGCCGCCCGAGGTGTTGTTAGGCGGATTTGATCTCGATCTTCTTGTGGTGGGGCCGGGCCTCCGGCCTTTTCGGTAGCGTCACCGTCAGCACACCGTTTTTGAATGCAGCCTCCACCTTGTCTTCGTCGACGTCGCTGGGGAGCGAAAGCGACCGCTGGAACGAGCCGAATGAGCGTTCGATGTGCACGCGTCCCTTCTCCTTCTGCTCGCGATCAACCTTCTTCTCGCCCTTCAGGGTAAGCACGCCGTCGGCCAGGGTGAGCTCGATATCCTTTTCCTCGATGCCGGGCAGCTCGACCGACACCTCATAGGCCTTCTCGGTCTCGGTCACATCGAGCCGCGGGCTAGGCGCCGCGAAACCACGGTCCTCGCCGCGAAGGATCGGCATATCGAGGCCGCCGAAGAACTCATCGAACAACCGATCGATATCCCGATGGAAAGCCCGAAACGGGGAAAGATCCCAGTACGCGGCCGGAACCCTGGACGACCGCCGGGGCGTCAATTCACGCAGAGTCATGGTATCCTCCTAAATCCGCTCAGCAGACAGGCCGCTCAGGCCGCCTGCTTCTTGTCCTCGACGGCCTTTTTCGATTCGCCGCCCGCAACCGCGTTGATCTCGATCCGCCGGGGCTTCATGGCCTCCGGGATCTCGCGGACAAGGTCGATGTGAAGCAGGCCGTGATCGAAGGTCGCGCCTACAACCTTGACGAAGTCGGCAAGGCGGAAACTCCGCCGGAAATCGCGCTCCGCAATGCCGCGGTGGAGGTAGGCAGTGCCATTCTCCGCCGCCTTCTTGCGGCCGGTCACGAGGACGGCATTCTCGCGTGCTTCGATGGACAGCTCGTCCTCGCCAAAGCCGGCGACGGCAAGGGAAATGCGATAGTTGTCCTCGCCACGCTTCTCGATGTTGTAGGGCGGATAGCCGGGCGTGGACTCGTCAACGCGCAACGCGTCCTCGACGAGATTCGCCAAGCGATCAAAGCCGATGGTGGAACGGAATAGGGGAGAGAAATCGAGTGTGGTCATAGCGCCACATCCTCCTTTCAGAAGCAATGCAACACGGTATGGCTCACCTCAATGGTCGAGCCGGTTAACACCGCCGGACCCGATCTATCGGCGTCCGACAAACATGAAATAGGCCGGTGATTTCGCCTTTGCAAGTGGAGGGATTCCACCGCGATTTCTCAAAATTGAACGAGAGGTTTCTGGCTTCCTACGGATGCCGGAAACCCTGCGCGACGACGTAGACCTCGGCGGATCCCTTGCGGCTGGACGGTGGCTTGGCGTGCCGCACCCGGGCAAAACGGCGTTTGAGTTGGTCGAGAAGGTCGCGCTCGGTTCCGCCCTGCAAGACCTTGGCCACGAACGCCCCATCCGAGGCGAGAACGGCCTCCGCGACCTCCCAGGCGGCCTCGACCAGGGCCATAATCCGAAGATGGTCGGTGCCGGCATGGCCGGTGGACGCGGGCGCCATGTCGCTGAGCACGACATCGACGGGCCCGCCGAGTTTCTGGGTGATCAACTCAAATGTTCCCGCGTCGCGCAAGTCGCAGCAGAGGCAACACGCCCCCGGGATGGGGTCCATGGGGGAAAGGTCGATGGCGAGTACCCTCGGCGCGGTGTCGGTTGACCCTCCACCCCCCGTCCGTTCGACGGCGACTTGCGTCCATCCACCCGGGGCGGCCCCTAAATCGAGCACGCGTCGTTCCGGTGCGAGAATGCCAAACCGGTCGTCGAGCTCGATGAGCTTGAAAGCGGCCCGGGAGCGATAACCAAGCCGCCGCGATTCTGCTACGTAGGGATCGTTGAGTTGGCGCTGCAACCAGCGCGTCGAGGACAGCTTGCGCCCCTTCGCGGTTCTCACGCGGGTCTTGAGCCCGCGCGGTCCCATTTTCTTTGTCTTGGCCGAGGAGGTTAGGCGCGAGCGTTTCATGCGAGCACGGGGAGAGCCGCGCGGTCCTTGGCGAGGCCCGGCCCGACACCGTCGGCAGTCATCATCTCGAGCAGCAGGCCCTCGCGGATCCCCCGGTCCGCGACGCGCAGCCTGCCCAACCGCCAGCGCCGACAGATGGCCTCCAAGATGGCACAGCCGGCGACCATGAGGTCGGCGCGCTGCCGCCCAACGCAGGGGATGGCCGCCCGTTCATCCACCGAAAGCCTCGACACCCGGTCGATCAGCTCGCGGATGCTCGGGAAAGGGACGACCAAGCCGTCGACCCGCGACCGGTTGTAGCGGCGGAGGCCGAGATGGATGCCGCCGAGCGTTGTCACCGTGCCGGAGGTGCCGATCACCTGAACATGATCCGACGCGATCTCTTCCGCGATACCGTGGCGGTGATCAAAGCGGACAAGCTCGGCGTCGATCTCCTCGGCGATCTCGGCGTATTGGAGCGGTGGAATGACCTCGCAGCCGTACCTCTCGGCGACCGTCATGACGCCGAGAGGAAGGGAGATGGCGTCGCGCAAACGGAGGTTGGTGCCATATTGGTGCTCGACCCACATGACTTCGGTGCTGCCGCCACCAATGTCGAAAACCAGAACCCTGGGGCGGTCTGGGTCGATCAGCGGCGCGCAGCCGACGACGGTCAGCCTTGCTTCCTCACGCGGAGTGATGGGCTCGAAGCAAAGCCCGGTTTCACGTTCGACCCTGTCGAGGAACAAGGCCACGTTGTCCGCCCGCCGGCAGGCCTCGGTTGCGACACCACGAGATCGGCGAACGCACAATCGTCTCATCTTGCCGGCGCAGATCTTCAGCGCCCCGATGGTGCGCTCGATCGCCGCGGCGTCCAGCTTGCCGCTCGTCGAGATACCCTCGCCGAGGCGCACGATGCGCGAGAAGGAATCGACGACGCGGAGGCCCGCGCCCTCCGGGCGTGCCGCAAGCATGCGGCAATTGTTGGTGCCCAGGTCCAATGCGGCGTAGACGGGGCCGTGCTGCTCCCGCAGCCGTCGCCTGCGGGCATGCTCGCGTGCTCGCCGATCGGGCGGCTTCCACGGCATCGAAACAATCCTCTCTGCGACCCCACCCATAGATAGCGCAAGACCGTGGGAAAATGAAAGCCGTGAGCGTGCCTTCCGGATACGCCGTCAATTCCCTACACAAGAAAGCGTTGTTGTGATAGAAGCGCGTCTTGGTGCGTTCTGTCCATCCGGGCGGAGCGGTATTCCAATGGGGCGTGGCCAAGCGGTAAGGCAACGGGTTCTGGCCCCGTGATCCCAGGTTCGAATCCTGGCGCCCCAGCCAAGCCAAAAGGGCTCCCAAGTGGGAGCCCTTTTGGCTTGGCGTATGATGTCACACCATTCTAAGATTAATATATATTAAAATCAATTCGTTAAGAGGTATTTTTGATGTGTTGACACAGCAGTTTGTGTCCGGGTTGGCCGGGCGCGCCTTCATGGGATCAGGGACTCGTGTAACGCCGCCGCTTTTCTTCCACAGAAAGCGGCTCTATAGGAAAGGCCGTGGGCCAGCCTTCGTGGGGCCCCGGGCAGGAGTGAGAGGGAATGAGCGACGCCGACACCATCCTTGAGGAAGGCCCCCGGGACTTCATCCGCGAGATCATCCGCGCCGACCTTGCGGCCGGACGCGCGCAATCCGTCGTTACACGCTTCCCGCCGGAACCGAACGGTTACCTCCATGTCGGCCATGTCAAATCGATCTGCCTGAACTTTGGCATCGCCGAGGAGTTCGGCGGACGCTGCCACCTGCGCTTCGACGACACCAATCCGGTCAAGGAGGAGCAGGAGTACATCGACAGCATCCAGGAGAATGTGCGCTGGCTCGGCTTCGACTGGGGCGAACACCTTTATTACGCGTCTGACTATTTCGAACAGCTCTACGAGTGGGCCGAGCATCTGATCCGTGAAGGCAAGGCCTATGTCGACGACCTGTCCGTCGACGAGATCCGCGCGCGTCGCGGCACCTTCACCGAGCCCGGCGAGAACAGTCCCTTCCGCGACCGCTCGGTGGAGGAGAATATGGATCTTTTCCGACGCATGCGGGCCGGCGAGTTCAAGGATGGCGAGAAGGTACTACGCGCCAAGATCGATATGGCGTCAGGCAACATCAACCTGCGCGACCCGGTGATGTACCGCATCCTCCACGCGTCGCACCCGCGCACCGGGGACGCTTGGTGCATCTACCCGACCTATGACTTCACCCATGGCCAGTCAGATGCCATCGAACACATCACGCACTCGATCTGCACCCTGGAGTTCGAGGACCACCGGCCGCTCTATGACTGGTATATCGAGAACCTGCCGGTGCCCTCGCGTCCCCGGCAGTACGAATTCTCGCGGCTGAACCTGTCGCATACGGTCGTCTCGAAGCGGCGGCTGATCCAACTCGTGCGCGAGGGGCATGTACGGGGATGGGACGATCCCCGTATGCCAACGATCAGCGGCATGCGGCGGCGCGGCTATCCGCCGGCGGCTCTTCGCGACTTCGCCAGGGGCGTGGGAGTTACCAAAGCCGAGAACGTGATCGAGATCTCCTATCTGGAGCATTGCGTGCGCGACGTGCTGAACAAGACGGCGGAACGACGCATGGCGGTGCTGAACCCGCTCAAGGTGGTGATCGAGAACTACCCCGAGGGCGAGGCCGAGGAACTGGAGGCGGTCAACAACCCCGAGGACCCGGCCGCCGGCACGCGCCGGGTACCCTTCGGACGCGAGCTCTACATCGAACGCGAGGACTTTATGGAGGAGCCACCGCGCAAGTTCTTTCGCCTCGCGCCCGGTCGCGAGGTGAGGTTGCGTTACGCCTACTTCATCACCTGCCAGGAGGCGATCAAGAACGATGCCGGCGAGGTGGTGGAATTGCGATGCACCTATGATCCGGCGACAAGGGGCGGCGACGCGCCCGACGGTCGCAAGGTCAAGGGGACGCTGCATTGGGTTTCGGCCGACCATGCCTTGCGGGGAGAGGTGCGGCTTTACGATCATTTGTTCGCGCGTCCGGATCCTGGCGCGGAGGGCGACTTCACCCAGGATATCAATTCGGACTCGCTGGCGGTTGTTGAGGACTGCCTGATGGAGCCGGCGCTGGCCGGGACGACGGTGGGCGAGGCGATTCAATTCGAACGGCAAGGCTATTTCTGCCTCGACCCTGATTCGACCCCGGAGAAACCCGTCTTCAACCGCACCGTGGGGCTACGCGATAGTTGGGCCAAGATCCAGGCCAAGGACCGGGTGAAAAGGTGATCCGTAGCCTGTGTCCCGACCCGGAGTTTCCGTTCTCTCTATGCATTATCAATAGTTTCTTTGACATTATTGTTAGATCGGCGCCATTGTGTTGTCGGGGGTGTGGAAGGTGACAAGCCCTCTCGAATGGTCGGTTGGTATTGAACACTCCGGTCACATGCGAGAACTCCGTTGTGCGGCTGGCGACCCAGAGCACTTACCGGAACTTGGTTGAACATGGCCAGAAAAAGCAGCGCAAGCGATCTCACGACGGTCGTCAAAACCCTTGAGGACGAGATCATCTTCGGACGTCTACGGCCGCGGGAACGCCTGATCGAGGATGAGCTTTTGGCCCGGTTCGCGGTCAAGCGGCACGTCGTCCGGCAAGCGCTGCTGGAGCTCGAGCGCCTGGGGATCGTGGTCAAGGAGCGCAACAAGGGCGCTGTGGTCCGCGATTTCACCCCGGAGGAAGTCGAGCACATCTACGAGATGCGCGAGCTTCTCCACGAAAAAGCGGTTCGGCGCATGCCGCTTCCGGCTCCGCCAGCGTTGATCCAAAGGCTGCGGGAGATCAACGAGGCGCGCACTGCGGCTATCGAGGAGGGTGACCTTCGCTACGTCTTCCAACTCAATGAACAGTTTCACGCCGAGCTATTCGAGGCATGCGGAAACCCCTATCTCGCGGGTACGATCAAACAGTACGAGCGGTTGTCGCACGCCATGCGCTCCCTACGCATGGGCGACCCCGAGACCCTCGGTCAGGCGCAGATCGAGCACGACCAGATGATTGCGGCGCTGGCCGCGGGCCATCGAAGGCAGCTCGTGAGCCTTTGCGTCGATCATATCAAGCCGTCCAAGGAGGCCTATCTGGCGGTTCATGCCTGGGCACCCGCACAGGTCTGACGACCGAAGACCCGATACCGTCCGCTACGATCCGAAGCCTTCCGGCGCCGCGACGGTGTAGGCCTCCTCGACCAGGCGCAGGGTTTCCAAGTTGTCCAGGCGGTCGGTCTCGAATGGCCGCCCGGCTCGCAGACAGCCGACAAAATGAGCGATCGCCGCGTCGTAGGACCCCTGATAGCCGGCCTCGATGTCGATCGGCACCGTCTCCTCACTTGCCGTGTCGGCAAGTGTCAATCGATCGCCCTCGAACAAGATGCGGCCCTGTTCCCCTATGAGTTCCAGCCGGTCCTGGACCCGTGGCGAGGCACCAGGCGTCACGAAAGACCCCGTCACTGTACCCGCCGCGCCATCTTCGCCTTGTAGGGCGATGTGGGCCGTATCCTCGCCCACGACTTCGGGGCTGAGGCGGCACAGGGAGGACGCTGCAACCCGAAGCCGTTGGCCAACGAGATGGCGGACAACATCGAGGTGGTGGATCAGAAGCTCGAATACGATGAATCGCTTAAGGCCGGCCATGAAGGGTTGGCGCAACAGGGCCGGCGTCCGGTCTTCGCCGGGCCGGCGGATCAAGCCCGAACTCAGGGCGCTCATGGCGAACAGCCGGACTGGCCCAACCCGCCCCTCGGCGATCCAGGCGGCGGCCTGGCGGTATTGGGGGCGGAAGCGCCAGTTCTCGTGCACCATGAAGGGCACCCGCTCGCCGATTTCGGCCACGAGCGCCTGGGCCTCGGCATAGGTGGGGGTCAGAGGCTTTTGGCAAAAGACCGAGATTCCCCGCGCTGCCGCGGCGCACACGGCCTCGGCATGGACCTCGACCGCCACCGCGATGTCGAGAGCGTCGGGTTTTTCTGTGTCGAGCATCTCCTCGAGGTTGCCGTAGACCTTGGGCACGCCGAACTCGGCGGCGCGGTCGCGCGCCTTGTCCAAACTGCGGTTGCAGATCGCCACCACCTCGGCGCCGTCGGCCCGCGACCAGCCAATGAGATGGTGGCGGGTAACCATGCCGGCCCCCGCCACCGCGACCCGCAAGGGCGCGTTTGTCATAACACCACCGGGTTGTTCAGCGGCTCTCCGGCATAGAAGCGGGTGACGTTGTCGAAGATCGCCCGCATCTTGGTCTGATAGGCATCCCGTGTGCCGCCGGCGATATGCGGCGTCAGCGCCACGTTCGGCATGGCGAGCAGAGGGTTGTCCGTCGAGGGAGGTTCGGCTTCGTAGACGTCGAGCCCCGCGCCGCCGAGATGGCCGCTCTTCAACGCCTCGATCAGCGCCGCTTCGTCAACCAGCGATCCCCGCGCCGTGTTGACCAGTACCGCCCCCGGCTTCATGCGTGCAAGGACACCGGCGTTGATCATGTGCTTGTTCTCGGGTCCCGACGGGATGTGCAGGGAGACGATATCGGCCTGTTCGATCACCTCGTCGAAGCTTCCCCGCCGCAAGCCGATAGTTAACTCGTCCTCCTTGCCCAGAGTCTCGGCGACGTCGCAATAGATGCCGGCGGCCCCGAAGGCATGGGCGATTCGGGCCGTTGCCTGACCGATCCGTCCCATGCCGACATAGCCGACGACACGGCCGCTCAGGTTGCGTGAAACCGGCCTTTGCGAATTAATATGCCAGCGTCCCTGGCGTAGCTCGGGATCGGTGAAGGTGAGCCGGCGATAGACGGCGAGGATCAGAAGGATCGTCATCTCGGCCACGGGCGTGGTCGTGCCCTCCGGCGTCAACGCCAGCGGAATGCCGCGCTGCCTGAGCACGTCGACGGCGACGGTGTCCTGATAGCCGACGCCTTGGTGGCAGACGAGCTCAAGCTTTTCTGCGGCCTCGAGAAGCGGTGCGGTGAGCGGCGTCGCCGCGACGATCGCCACCCGGGCGTCGGCCAGCCGGCGCTTGCGCTCCTCGTCGTCGTCTTTCTCCAACGCGACCAGTTCGAAGCCCGCCGGCATGACCTCCCGGATCATGCCGTAGACCTGCTCATCGGCGCAGCTGTTGTAGTAGACCTTGCGTGTAACCTCGGACACGGCGCGGCCCTCCCTTGGTCAAGCAGTGCTCAGTCGACGAACGCCACCTTGCCGCTGCTTAGATACTCCTTGACCCAATCCGGCGCGGTCACGCCATCGGCGATGCTCTGCTCGATCTTGGCTTCCTTATCGCGTATGGCCCGGACCTCGGCGACCGCGCCCGCGATCCGCGCCTGCGGAAGAGCGACCACGCCGTCCCGGTCGGCAACGATGAGGTCGCCTGAACGCACATGCACGCCGCCGATCGCGACATCGAAACCGACAGCGCCTGGGCCGTTCTTCTGTGGCGAGTTCGGAGAGAGTCCTCGGGCGAAGATCGGCACGCCGACCTCCTGAAGGCCAGTGACATCTCGTACGACGCCATCGGTGACGACGGCGACGACGCCGGCATTCTTGAACATGCCGACGATCAGGTCGCCGATGACGGAGGAGCCAATCCATCCTCCGTTGGAAATCACCAGAACATCGCCGGGTTGCAGGACGTCAAGCGCGAGATAGGGCGCGAGATTGTCGTCCGGCACGGTCTTGACCGTCACGGCCGTGCCAATGACGGGCGGAGCCTCGAACATCGGCTTGATGCCGCAATCGAGGGCGCCGCGACGGCCCTGGATGTCGACGAAATAGCCGGTTGGAAAGCCCGAAAGCCGCTTGACCAGCGCGGGATCGGGCCGCGGGAAGCTTTTGCTTATGGTGACAATCGCCTCACTTGCCATTTCCTGGGCTCCTCTCTGATTTGGGTCGTGCGGTTGGCGCTCAGGCGCGTCCATGCACGATTACCTTTGTCGATTGCGGGTCAAAAAGATGGACGGCATGGGTGTCCATGAAGACGGTCACCTTGTCACCCACGCGGGCTTTGCTCTCTCGACCGAGGCGGGCGCGAAACACGTCTTCCACGCCTTCGATTTCGAGGACGACGAGAGTCTCGGCGCCGAGCGCTTCGACGGTGGAGACTCGAGCCTGGAAGCTCACCGACGGTTCGCCCTCGAGATGCCCCGGGGGGTGTTCATAGAGGTCTTCCGGACGTATGCCGAATATGACGGTCTTGCCGACATGGCCCGCCAACGCTGCCGGATCGACATTCGGCAGCCGAAGCAGGTCGCCGCCGCCGCCGACGCGAACGCCGACGCCCTCATCCATGGCTTCGAGGAGCGCCGGGAAAAGGTTCATTGGCGGATTACCCAGGAAGCGTGCGACGAAGGTCTCCGCCGGATATTTGTAGACATCCAGCGGCTCGCCGACCTGTACGAGCTCACCCTGGTTCATGATGCAGATGCGTTGCCCCATGGTCATGGCCTCGACCTGATCGTGGGTCACGTAGACCATGGTCGCGCCAAGCCGCTGGTGCAGTTTCACCAGCTCGTTGCGGGTGCTGACCCGGAGAGCGGCATCGAGGTTCGACAGCGGCTCGTCGAAGAGGAAGACTTCCGGGTCGCGGACGATGGCCCGGCCGAGAGCGACCCGCTGGCGCTGGCCGCCGGAGAGGGCGTGCGGTTTGCGGCCGAGGAACTCTGTGAGCCCCAGCATGTCGGCGGCGGTTTTGACACGACTGGCGATCTGATCGCGTGGCACGCCCCGCCGGCGCAACCCAAAGGCCAAATTGTCGGCGACGCTCATATGCGGATAGAGGGCATAGGACTGGAACACCATGGCGATGTCCCGATCCTTTGCGGGAACCGTGTTCATGACCTTTCCGCCAATGGAAAGCTCACCCGCGGTGATCGACTCCAGTCCCGCGATCATGCGAAGCGCCGTTGATTTTCCGCAGCCTGAAGGACCGAGGAGGACCACGAACTCGCCGTCGGCAATCGTCAGAGTCATGGACTGCACCGCGAGTTCTTCCGACCCCGGATACCGCTTCGATACCTCATCCAGTGTGACGACGGCCACGGTCTACCCCTGTCTAGCTTGTGCGTTGTCGATATCGCGGGTCATTTGACGGCTCCCGCGGTCATGCCCTGAATCATCTTCTCCGAGAAGAAGACGTAGACGATGATGACCGGGATGACGGAGATCATGACGCCGGTCGCGATCATGCCCACATCCTCCAATCGGTCGCCGTAGAACTTCTGAATGCCGAGCGGCAGAGTCCGCTTGCTGTCATCGGCGATGAGCACCACGGCGAACAGGAATTCGTTCCACATGTGGATGAAGTTCAGAATCACCGTGGTGGCGATGGCCGGCAGCCCCATCGGCAGGGTCAGACGCCAGAAGATCTCGAAGTTCGAGTAGCCGTCCATGCGCGCGGCATCGAACAGATCCTGCGGCAGGCGCGAGAAGAACCCCTCCAGGATGTAGACAGTCAGCGGAAGCTGGAGCGCGATATAGACGAGGATGAGGCCCAGCCGGGTGTCGAATAGGCCGTATTCCACCAACACCTGGAAGAGCGAGATCATGACGATCTGCGGCGGGAAGATCAGGGTACTGAAGATCACGAACAGCACCACCCGATTGCCGGGAAAGCGGAACCGGGCCAGGCAGTGGGCGGCCATGCTGCCGATGATGGTGACGGCCAACACCGCCACCGAGGTGACGACGACGCTATTGAAGAAGTAGATGTCGTAGTTGGACTCCGACCAGGCGATCCAGAACTTCTCGAAATGGAACGCCTCGGGGAAGCGGTAGGGATGATCCATGATCTTCGGCGTTTCGCGCAAGGACATCATGGCTACCCAGATGAAGGGGCCGGCCGCATAAGCCGTGTAAAGCGACAGGACCGCCATCAGGACG
>JANQJG010000072.1 GCA_028281785.1 Rhodospirillales bacterium | reverse complement strand
TGGTCGCGTGAATCCGCTCTACTTCAATGAGTTAGATCAGATTCACGCGACTAAATGGTATTGTACACCGATTCCATTTAATCGCGATCTGATCTAGAGGGCCGCGCTGGAGATCCTGGCGATCCAACCCCCGCCGGATTGCGGTCGTGCGGAAGAATGGCGGGGAAATCTCGTGTCGCGGGGATGGGAAGGAACACAAGCCGCCAAATATGGCAAAATTTAGATGGATTAAAAGTTGCAATTCAGTCAAACTGATAGCGTGATGGGTGCTGGATGCGAAAGTGCTCACGAGGAGTGGGGCGCGCAGCAAAAAAGAGGCAGGTTGCGGGCCCAGGAGATCGTGAGAGGGTGCCACATCGGAAACGTCCCTTGCGCGGGTGGGGCGTTGGCGCCGCATAGCTCTTGAGAATGAGCGCGGCGGCCCTGTCGGGAAGCACATGCTGACGAGATCTTGTCGGGGCTAGGTATGGGATCTCGTTTAGACCGGACGGGGATGCTCATTTCGAGAATTGAGCAAAAAGGCGTCGCACAGCTTTAGTATGGGTGACTTGGGCGTGACACAGCAGAAAAGCGGTGGAAAGCGGAACGAACCGGCAACAGAGCCGCCTCGATTTTCCGTTCTTATGGCAGCCTACAACGCGAAGGAGCACATCGAGCAGGCGATCTCTTCCGTTTTGTCGCAAACAACGTCGGACCTCGAGTTGATCGTGATCGACGACTGCTCGTCTGACGGAACACCCGATATTGTCGATTCCTTTGCAAGGGAAGATCCGCGGGTGCGGCTGCTGCGGCTTCCGCGCAACGGTGGCCCCGGCCATGCACGCAACGCCGGGCTTCGGGCTGCTCGGGGCGAATGGATCGCCATCTTGGATGCGGACGATCACATCCATCCGGAGCGGCTGGAGCGACTGGGCGACCGGGCGCATGTCCAGGCCGCGGACATGGTTGCCGACAATCTTTGGCTTTGCGAGGCGGACAGCGGCAGGCCCTTCGAGCCGATGTTCGCCCCGGAGCAGTTGGGCCGGCCCCATGTCGTCGGCATTGAAGAGTTTGTTCGAAACAATTCTCCGAAGAATGTAAAAAGAAAATTTGGCCTATTAAAACCGATCATGCGGAGATCTTTTCTAGAAAGAAATTTTTTATCCTACAATGAAGAAGCTTATTTAGGAGAGGATTTCCTTCTTTATATGAATTGCTTGCTTAACGGCGCTAAATTCTATGTCATAGATACGGCTTATTATTACTACCGAATCTCTAGCGGTTCGATCACAAGAGTCCGATCGCTGGCTCATTTGAGGACATTCATTGACTTGAACGAAGATCTCCTGTGTCTTTCTCAACTTCGAAAAGATCCCCGGCTTGTCTCGGTCTTTCAGGAGCGGATCAAGCAGCTCAAATGTGACTATGTCTATGTGTCCTTCGTTTCCGCGGTCAAGGAACGACACATGCTAAAAGCCATGGGAGTGCTGGCCGGTGAGCTAAGGAGCCTCTCATATGTGGTGAGGCATCTTTTCGCCGTTCTCGGCCTGCGATTTCGAGAGAGATTTCGTTTGAGGGACGCCTAGAGCCGATCGCGTGAATCGGCACACGAACTTGTTGATTCTCGTGTGATTCAGCTTCCGAAGTTGGGCACAGATAATGTGCCCAACTTCGGAACCATCACGCTAGCGCATGATGTTTTGAGGTATGCGCGCCTGCGCCGGAGCGATTTTGCGTCCTGGGCAGGAGACGGGCGCGGTGCGTCGGGATTACGGGCAAGCCCGTCGACGCAGCCGGGGCGTCAACCCGGACTTTTCAGCATGGATGGATTTCTCATGGCGCAAGCTGACCATGCTCATTTGTTGTTCCTCATGGTCAAGAATTGCAACCAGCAGGCGTGCAACTTCAGGGCGGTATTACGGACTCCTAAAACACCTGTGGTTTTTCCGATAGTCCTTGAAGGTTAACCCTTTAGAAGTAGAAATTGTCCGTATGACTGCGATTTGGAAATTTTGAAATTATAAACAGGGGGCGGTTTTTTGCGGCAAGTTTATAGGATGAAATTCATATATATATGCGTTATATATGAGATATTTTGTTTTTAATAAGAATTTTTACCTTTATTTTTCTGAAACTGAAGCAGAGACGAAGCTGACGCTCTCCCGCATTCTCGCTTGACAAACTACCCAATAAGGGTAAGGTCTGCCCAGTCGGTGCGTTTGATTCGGCTAATGGCTCTGAGTCTCATTTAATAGGATCCAGATCCCTATATGGCCGGATCGTTTAAGTGGATCGTCAGCGCGCCGAAGTTGTGAAAAAAAGACGGTCCTGTTGGATTGCTTTGGGGGAAGGACTAAGACGGCGTGCGAGAAGCACAGACCGCCAAAGTTTTTCATCGTGAGGATTTCCTGGCCGCGCCTGTCGGGATCGATTTGGCGGCAGGCGGAAAAGGGGTCTCGCGACTTCTTTCTCTGTATTGTGAAAAGCAATCCTATCCACAACATCGACTATCCGCAGTACGAAGACTGTGGGGGGCAATCAACCTTCGAGCTTGTCGGGGCCCGGATGATCTAGGGGGTCAACGGGACTTGGCCGGCGAAACAAGCTTGCGCGCACTGGGGCTCGGGACTCCAAACCGTCCATTGCTTCGAGCAAGGAGTCGAATGCCGTACAAGAATGGCGGTTACTTATCCTTAAGTTTTTCTCCCTATGATCCTGGCAAGCGACGCAATGATTACAAAAATGAGAATGGGTCGCCAATACAACAACCTTGAGTTCTCTGCAACGCCAGAGGAGGGAAGATGCCCCGGACTTATTACGTTGACGCCGTCAACGGTAGCGATTCCAGCGATGGTCTGAACCCCGGCTCCGCGTGGAAATCAGTCGATAAAGTCAACGCCCAGTCGTTCCAACCCGGAGACAAGATCCTTTTCCATAGCGGCGATGTATATCGCGAGCCGCTGGTCCCCCGGTCATCCGGAACGGCCGATAAACCCATTGAATTCGGCTCTTATGGCTCCGGCCCTGCGCCCGTCTTCAACGGCTCGGTCGAACTGGCCGACGCGAGTTGGAGCAAGGTCGGCAACAACGTCTGGTCGACCTCCGTCAGCAAGATCGGCGAGGATCCCGGAAAGGTCTTCTTCGATGGCGTCAACGGCAACATCGTCGCCACCGGCGTTAACGCTGTCGATGAGGCTGGTGACTGGTACTGGTCGGGCGGCAAGCTCTATGTCTACAGCAAGTCGCCACCCTCTCAGGCTTTCGACAGCCTGCAATGCCAGGTTCAGCATAAGATGGTCGAGATCGCGGACGTGGACCATGTGCGCATCACCGATCTCGAAGTAACCATGAGCCGAGAGGGCATCTGGCTGGAGAACACGACCGGTATCGAGATCATCGATGTCGAGGTTCACCACAACACCCGCAACGGGATTCAGCTCCGGGAGGACGTCACGGATACCCTCATCCAGGGTGGCAGCTCCCATGACAATGGCATCGACGGCCGGGGCACCTCCACCAGCCATCTCGGCCATGGCGTCCATATCGCCAGGGGTGCCCACGACAATGTAATCGAGGGTATGGAGCTATATGGGAATGCTGAGGACGGCGTTCAGTTCGCCAATAGCGCCGGCAGCAACAACGTCGTCCGCGACAACATCATTTATGCCAACCGGGAAGACGGCATCGATATCAAGAATGGAAGCCAGACCCTGGAGGGCAACACCGTCTACGGCAACAACAACAATGCCGTGCTCATCCACAACACGTCCAAGACGATCATCCTGACCAACAACGATCTGAAAACGGTTGAAGGCGCCAACGCCTTGGACGTCGGCGAGGGTGCTCGGGTCATCTCCGAAGGCAACCGGTATGAAGGCGTCAAATCATATACGGTGCAGTTGCACACGGACGCTGGCAACGGTTCCACATTCACCAACGACGTTTTCATCGACGGAGGAGACTATGCGCACCGCTCGGTGGAGATCGCCGGGGGAACCGGCCATGTCTTCGACAACTCCACCTTCGTGATGCGCGAACCCGGTGGCTATGCCATTCGGGTGCGTGACAAGGCCGACGATGTAACCATCAGCGACAGCATCCTTTACGCGGTCGACTCGATGATTCTCGAATACGACAGCGGCATCAATGTCGATCTCGAGGGAAATCTGTATTTCCGGGCTGATTCGGGAGGATGGATGAAGGTCAACGGAAAGACCTTCGGCTCGGAAGCGTTTGAGGCGGCCGATCCCAACGCAATCATCGCCGATCCATCTTTCGTCGATCTGAAGAATGACAATTTCGAGTTGACTCAAGGCTCGCCCGCTGCCGGACTCGGAGCGACCGGCTCGAACACCGACGGTTCTGGTTCGGGCTCCGGCGATGGTTCGGGCTCCGGCGATGGTTCGGGCTCCGGCGATGGCTCCGGTTCCGGTGACGGCTCGGGCGACGGCTCCGGCTCGGGCGATGGTTCCGGTGACGGCTCGGGTTCCGGCGACGGTGACTACGCGACCGTTCTGGTCGGCACCGATGCCAGCGAGGAGATCTCCGGCGGCGGCGGCGCCGAGCATATCATGGGGAAGGGCGGTGACGATAAGCTGAAGGGGCGGGACGGCGACGACCTTCTTGAGGGCGGCGACGGAAAGGATCGGCTCGAAGGCGGTGACGGTGACGACATCGTCAAGGGCGGAGCCGGTAACGACATGGTCCTGGGTCATGACGGCAACGATATGCTCTACGGCGGTGCCGGCGATGACAACATCAAGGGCCGCGCCGACGACGACAAGCTTTGGGGCGGCGATGGCAACGACTGGATGCAAGGCGACGACGGCGACGACGTGTTGAACGGCGGCGCCGGCAACGACAAGATGACCGGCGGGGCCGGCCGCGACACCTTCGTCTTCGAACAGGGTTGCGGACAAGACACCATCAGGGACTTCAACGCCCAATCCGATGTCATCGACGTGTCGGCCTTTGGCTTCGCCTCGGCGGAAGAGGTGCTCAATCTCGTCCGCCCCGAGGGATCGGGCACGCTCGTCGATCTCGGGGGGGATGACCAGATTTATCTCAGGGGCTTCAACCCGTCCCAGCTGTCGAGCGAGAATTTCGTTGTCGGTGAGGGGGGCGGCTCCGGTTCGGGCTCCGGCGACGGCTCGGGTTCGGGTGACGGCTCTGGCTCCGGCGATGGTTCGGGCGACGGCTCTGGCTCCGGCGATGGTTCGGGCTCCGGCGATGGTTCGGGTTCCGGGGATGGTTCGGGCTCTGGCGATGGTTCCGGCTCTGGTGACGGCGACTATGCGACCGTTCTGGTCGGCACCGATGCCGGTGAACGCATCTATGGTGGCGGCGACGCCGATCACATCACGGGCCTCGGCGGCGACGATCTTCTCAAGGGCCGCGCCGGTGACGACCTCCTCGAAGGCGGCGACGGAAAGGATCGGCTCGAAGGCGGCGGCGGTGACGACATCGTCAAGGGCGGAGCCGGTAATGACATGGTCCTGGGCCATGACGGCGACGACATGCTTTATGGCGGTGCCGGCGATGACAACATCAAGGGCCGTGCCGACGACGACAAGCTTTGGGGCGGCGATGGCAACGACTGGATGCAAGGTGACGACGGCGACGACGTGTTGAACGGCGGCGCCGGCGACGACAAGATGACCGGCGGGGCCGGCCGCGATGCCTTCGTCTTTGAGCAGGGCTGCGACTCCGACAGGATCCGCGATTTCGAGGTCGGTCAGGACACGATTGATCTCACCGCTTTCGGCTTCGGCTCGGTGGGCGAGGTCTTCGACAGAATGTCCATGGATAGGTCGGACACCATCATCGATCTTGGCGGCGGCGATGAGATCCAGCTCGACGACGTCTCGATCAGCAGCCTTACGGATGACGATTTCGTGGTCTGACGGCTAGAGTGGATTCACGCGATCGAGTGGTATCGCGGAGCGATTCCATTTCATCGCGATCTGATCTAGGAATCCTCGATCGAAACGGCTTGCCCCGCAGGTGAGGCCTGCGGGGTTTGCTTTTTTGGGTCGCCGCGCCGCGTCCTGGCTTCCACCTACTCCTCGCGCCAGGCACGCACCATCGCGTCCATGAGCGGTTGAACCAGGTAGTGCAGCGCCGTGCGTTCCACGGTCTCGACGACGACCTCCGCGGGCATGCCAGGCTGAAGGGGGCGATCCCCGAGGCGGCGTACCTCTTCGTCCGACACCTCGACCCGCGTGACGTAATAAGCCTCGCCGGTTCGCTCGTCGATCAGGCTGTCTGCGGACAGATATACCACCTCGCCGTTGACGGTGGGGGTGGTGCGTTGTTTGAACGCAGTGAACCTTACGAAAGCCGGCAACCCGACCGACAGGCTGTCCACGTCCGAGGGCTGTACCCGTGCTTCGATCAAAAGGCCGTCATTGACGGGAACGATCTCGAGCATGGTTTCCCCCGCCTTGATCACCCCGCCCACGGTGCCGACGTCCATGCCGACGACGATCCCGCTGACCGGTGCCCGGATCTCCATCTGTTCGACAACATGGGCGGCGTCGGCCATGCGAACCTCGGTATCGGCGATCCGGGCCTGCGTTTCGTGCAACGCGGCGACAACTTCCTCGTGAAATTCGCGTTCGAGCTGGAAGACTTCCAGTTCGGTCTCGCCGATCTTGGTCTTGGCTCGCGCGATCTCGGAAAGATGCTCGGCGATTTCACCCTGAAGGCGCGCCCGCTCCCGCTGAAGGGCGAGCAGGCGGGGTTTTTTCGCGAAGCCCTTGTCAAACAACTCCTGAAGCCCCTTCAACTCCTCGCGGATGAGAGAAGACTGATGTCTCTTGGCGCGTAGCTGTGCTTCCAGGCCCGTAATCTCTTCCTTTAACTGGGCGACCTTTTGGCGGAGGATCGAGGTCTGTCCGGACAGCGAGACACGACGGGCGTTGAAAAGGGACTCCTGTCCCGAAACGATCTCGGCCACCTGCGGGTCCCGATTGGCCCGCACCTTCAGATCCGCCGGAAAGTCGATCTGATCGATGCGATTAAGTTCCGCCGTCAATCTCGCGGCTTCTGCGCGGGCCGTGTCGTGTTGCACTTGAAGCACGTCATAGGAGGCTTTGGACCGGGTCTTGTCCAAACGCACGATGACGTCGCCGGCCTCGACGACATCGCCGTCCCGCACCAGCAACTCCTGGACGACGCCTCCCTCCACATGCTGAACTTCCTTGCGATCCGTATCGACCTTGACCGTTCCTTGCGCGATGATTGCTCCCGCAAGCGGGGCCAGGGCGGCCCAGGTGCCGAACCCTCCGAATACGGACAGGACGATAACCAATCCCGTTATCGTGGCCGGACGCAGATCCACCTTGATGCGTTTGGTTGGGGCGGCGGCGGTGTTGGCCTGATGGCCTTCGAGCTGGGGCCACATGGGAACCTCACTTGATCTGCGCGAGACGGGCATCCTCGCCGATGCGTGGAACGGGGCTGAACGAGAGCTTCTGCACCACCTTGGCACAGGGGCCGAACATCTCCACACGACCAGCCCGCAGGACCAGAAGCTTGTCGACGCAGGCCAGAATGGACGGACGATGGCTCATGACGACGACGGTCGTTCCGGAATTCTTGAGATCGTTGATCGCGCGTACGATTGCTTGGTCGCCTTCGAAGTCGACATTCGCGTTGGGTTCATCCAGGACTACGAGAGATGGATTGCCATAGAGCGCCCGCGCCAGCCCGATCCGCTGTCGCTGTCCGGCCGACAGGCGGTCACCGCCCTCGCCAACCATCGTGTCGTAGCCATCGGGCAAGGCCAGAATCATCTCGTGGGCGGTCGCTCTGGTCGCCGCGCTGACCACGGCTTCGGGATTGACCGGCCCGAACTTGGCAACGTTCTCCGCGACCGAGCCGTCAAGGAGTTCGATGCCCTCCGGAAGGTACCCGATATGCTCGCCCAGCTGGTCGTGGTTCCATTCATAGATGTCGGCGCCGTCGAGGCGGACATGGCCTGAGTTCGGTTGACAAACACCGACCAGAAGCCGCGCCAACGTCGTTTTGCCCGCGGCTGTTTTACCGATGACACCAAGCGATTCACCCGGCTCCAGGTCGAAGGAAATGCCCTTGAGCACGGGGGCCCGGGTGCCGGGAAAGGCAAAGACGGCGCCTTCGGCCGTGAGTTGGCCGATGGGCTTGGGAAGGCGCATGGCGGCGGACACCGGCGGCAACAGGGCCAGCGCCTCCACGAGTCGGCGGTAGGCGCCGCGCGCCGCAATGAAGCCTCGCCATCCGCCAATCGCCGATTCGACCGGCGCAAGGGCTCGACCCATCAGGATGGACGCCGCGATCATCACGCCCGGCGTGATCTCCTGCTGAATGACCAAATAGGCTCCCGCGCCCAACAGGACCACCTGGAGAATCTGCCGGACCATCTTGGCGAGGGCGGTCACGATACCGGTGCGGTCGCTAGCCGCCCCCTGATAAACAAGCGATGTCAGATGGAAATCCAACCAGCGTCGGAGCAGATTGATGCGCATGCCCATGGCGCGGACCGACTCCGCGTTCTGCAGGCAGGCATCCGAATAAGCACTCGCCGCCGCGCTCTTCTGTCTTGCCAGCTGCAGGGGCTGCCGCGAAGCCACTTCGCTGAGCACGGCGAGGAGCAGGAGTATCGCAGCGCCGGACAGAGCCACCACCCCGAGGACAGGATGAAAGAAGAATACGATCACGATGAAAAAGGGTGTCCAGGGGGCGTCGAAGAATGCCACCAAAGCGTTGCCGGTCAGAAATGTGCGCAACGTATCGAGGTCGCGGATCGGCTGGCCGTCGCTGGCTTGTTGCCCGCGCAGGCGGTCCTCGAACACGGCTGAGAAGACCTGCTCGTTGACGTCGCTATCGAGGCGGATTCCGATGCGCACCAGCAGGCGCGACCGCACGATGTCCAGCAGGCCGCCGGCGAACAACAGCCCCACGGCGACCAGGGTCAGCATGACCAGCGTTTCCAGATGCCGGGAAGCAAGCACGCGGTCGTAGACCTGCAGCATATAGAGCGGCGCCGTGAGCATCAGGATGTTGATGAACAGGCTGAACAGCCCGACAACCGAAAACGCCCCCCGAAGTGATCTCAGGGCCTTTTCGAGAATCGTATCGGTGGTCGGTCTAGCCGCGTTCATGCGCCGGGATCGCTGCCCGCGAGGATCGGCTGCGGTCCTTTCCACACCACTCAAATGGAAGCATCTTCCCTCGAGCTATCCCATTAGTGGTAATCCAAATGTTACGGTCCTTATAACTATGACTCTTCTAAACGATCAATAGAAAACCCCATATCCATGCTGTGTTAAGATTAGGCTACGCGCCCGAGCCCGCCTGACCCTCCGGGAGAATTTCCAGGATGACACGCGACGTGTCTCCGGGGGACATTCGGCCGGTGAAGACGATCCGGTCGGCTGGAACCTTTCGGCCGAAAGCCTCCGAATACCACCCACGCGGGGGATCGTCGAGGCCGCGCTGAACCTCCGGCGTCAGGCCGCCCTCGTGCGAGAGTTGCACCAACTTGCGGTCGGACCGGCGGATGACGACGATGTTTTCCTGGGTATCGGCGCCCAGATCGGGATGGAGAAGAAATCCAATTTCCACATCTTGCCCCCCGGATGAACCGATGAGACGGTCCGTTATGGCGATAAGTCCGTCCCCGAGGCGTTCGATCCGGCGACGGTGGCGCAGGCCGAATTCTTCAACGAAGCCGTCATGCTCGGCCTCGACGGCCCAGCAGGCGGGGTCTTCGACCATTTCGACAAGCGAGACTGAAGCCTTGCGCGACCAGTTGAAGGCCCCGGCGATCCGACTCGAATCCGACCCGGCGATGGACAGGGTGTTGTGCGCCGCGGTTCCGCGGAAGTGGTCGCGCCAAGCGCCTCCGGAATGATACAGATATGTGCCCGCATCGACGAGCACTGGCTGATCGTCGAGGTGGAGGAGAACCGACAGGGCGTCGGCATGTCCATGGGCGGCGATCGAGAGATAGCCCAGGGGGCCGTGGTCGATCACCCAAAGGCATGGCCGGCCTTTTTCGGTCTGGCGGATTACCGTGTAGCCTCCCGTCGACATGTGGCGCAGGCCCGCGATCTCTGCCGCCGGTTTTGCCGGGGCGGGAAACAGAGCGTGGCGCAGGTGGCTTCTGGTTCGTGGCGGGATCAGGCGGGGCTGGTCCACCGCCCGCGCGATGCAGGAGATGACCGAAGCGACGTAATCGGTTTCGTGGAGTTCCGAAACCAGCACCCGTCCTTCGTCGTCGTCACCAATCCGCGGCGCGTTGGCCGCCCCGTCCAGCATCCAGCGCAGTGTTTCTCCGGCTCCTGACAGTCTTTGCCAAAAGGGTTCGGGGAATGGGTGTCCCTTGCGCCGCCCAACCTCACCGCACAGCAGCCAGAACTCGAGGGAGAAGGCCGTATAGGTGGGCGATTGCTCTGCGCCTACGCCGTCCTCGTGGATTTGTCGGTGAATCTCCTCCATCAAGGTGCGCCGGCCATAGTCAAGCCAGCGATCGGCCTGCGGCAGCGAGGATGCAAGCCCGCCCAAGAGGTAGAGGCCGGCCGCTTCCGCCACCAAGTGGTTGTTCGCGGATGAGAACCGCGACGGAAAACGCATCAGCCAGTAACCGTGATGCGCCAGGGTCGACCACAGCTTCCGCCTTTGAGCCTGGGAGAAGGCCTCGTCTCCCAGAAGGGAGACGACCACGATCAGGCTGACAACGCGAAGTGTCAGCTCGATACCGGATGCCCAGTTCACGCCCTGATAGGGCGGGTTGGCGTCGATCCAGCTTTCGATCTCCTGGACGCACAACTTAATCAACTCGGCCTCCCCCGTAAGTGCGGCCAGCGCGGCAACGGGCTGCAGATGCTGGAGGCGGTTCAGTTCCCAGACATACTTCACGTCTCCCATATCGTGCGCGCTGCGAAAGGGGACGCGGAAGCAGTAGATGTCGTCGGGCCAGTGGCACCCGCTTACCGGGTCCAGATGCCATCGCTTCGGATCGGTAACCGCGGGCCAGTCGAGTCCGAGAAAGTGGTATCGTCCCTCTCGGGCCCGGTCGGCGAAGACCCGCCAGCAGTCGAGCAACGCGCGATCCTCGGCCATCGCCCGGAGGCCTTCTTTGAGGCCCGGCAGTGCCGGCAGCCTCGTGCCGTCTCCGGCGGGGCCGGCGAGGTCGGGAACACGGCCGCGGGATTGTGCGCGTTTGATCTGCTCGATGACGCGGTGGAGTACCTCGGGGCCCGACATCGACGCCAATCGGCGCCGATACCACATCAGCCGCTCAACCTTGGATCCCACTCGGCTGTCCTCCGAACCGTTCGTTTACGCCACAGTACAAAAACGCGGGAGTAGTTCCGGCTGCGGGCCCTCTCCGCCTGGCTCGCCTCAAGCTTTCGCCTTCCCGCCAAGCCATCCGAAAGATCAACCGGCCGTTGCTTTGGCCCTGAGATGATGCCTCAAAAACTTAACCATAAATTTACATTTCGATGCGATTTGTAGTAATCTTTAACTGCTCGTAGCCATCTGTGCGCTAAAAACCGTTTAAAAACAAGGATGCGGGCCGGAATGGTCAAGTGGCAAGGGAAAACGGCAGGGGCGAAGAAACATGCGTCCTCTGGAATGGTCGGACAAATGGAGCGTCGGCCTCGATATCGTTGACGACGACCACAAGAAAATACTTCAACTTATCAATCGCTTAGGTGAAATGCGGCGGGAAGGTCGCGCCGAAAACGGGGCCGCAAGCGTCATCGCGTCGGTAGCCGCCTACACCGACTACCATTTCCGCCGCGAGGAACGGATCCTGGAGGCCGTCGACTTTCCCGAGCTGGAACGCCATCGGGCCATCCATGGGAGGCTGAAGACCAAGACGAACGAATTCCTGCAAGCCGTCTTGGAGCATCCCAAGCTCGTTGATGTTGAGGGGCTGGAGAGCTTTCTCGTCCATTGGTGGCAGAACCACATTCTCGAGGAAGACATGGCCTATCGGCCTTACTTGGCGGAAAACCCCGAAGCCGAGAAGATCGCCACGGCGGAGTAGCGAAAGATCCGTAGCGGCCCCGTCACGCGGGCCGAAGACGTCGATCGTGAAAGAGTTCCTCGCCCGCGTTCGCTCAGGAATCCCCGCTAGGAACATCATATGGCGCCTTCATGGATCCCTCGCCGAAGGGGTTCCAACGTGAAAGCGCGAGCATCATCAGCAGCAGGTTGATCAGCCGGCCCGCACTCATGGCGACCAGCGCCGCCGGCACGCCATAGGCCTCCAAGGTGACAAGCGCGATTGATAGAGCGGAGGCCGCGCCAGTCAGATTGCCGAAGAAGAGAGCGCGCGAATTCCGCAGTGTGACGAGTTGGGTCATGAGCGGCTTGGCGACGAGGTGGATGAGCAAAGCCAGCACCCAGAGCCGAAGCTCCAGAACCAGCCCGTCATACTTGCCGGGAAAGAGCACCGCGAGGATATCACCGCTGAAGATAGCCACGAGGACAAGGTAGGGGACGCCAAGGATCAGCAGCATCATCCGCGTCCCATGGATGGACCGGCGCAACCCTTCCATTCCCTTGTTTGCCAGGGCTTGGCCGGCACGCGGCTTGTCGATCAGATCGACGGCGTTGGCCATCGTGATGCATGGTTGGACGACCACGCGTGTCGCCGTAAACATCGCCGGACCAAGGGGGCCCACGAAGAATGACAGCATGACGGACAAGCCGTTGTTGTAGAAGACCCCGGCCAGGAATCCGAGAAAGTTCCACAGCGAAAAGCGATGGGTCGCTCTCCAGGCCGGCCACATACGGCGGGAGGGGCCGCTGCGCACGCGTCCTTGGCCGAATAGGCCAAAGACGAGGGCGATGGCGGGGGCAAGGGCGAAGGTCAGGAAGGCCCAGAGCGGGTCCGGCGCCGTCCAGTAGACGACGCCCGTCCCGGCCGCATAGGCCAGGAAATGGGTAATCGCCATCCCAAGGACGTTCCGATAGCTCTTGGATTGATACATGCGCCGACGGTGGAACATGAACATCAGCAGGAACGGGGCGCCGAGGGCCGAAAAAGCGACGGCCCGGACCGCCCACTCCGCGGCCCCGAACAGCATCATGCCGCCCGCGAGGAGAGCCAGGGCGACGGCGACCAGCAGGGACAGGATGACGTCGAGCCAAAACCACAGATCTCCGTCCTTCCTCACCAGTTCGACAGTCGGGCAGGACACGATGAAGGGCAGAACGGCAATCGAGTTCTGGAAATTGCTGAGAATGAAGGAGATCGAAACGAAAAGCGCGAAGGCGCCGAAATCCTCCACTTCAAGGATTCGGGCGAACAGCAGGGTGCCCCCGAAGCGGGTGAGAGCGAGCAGCCCTTGGTCGATCAGGCCGACCACGCGGTCGCGGCTTTTGAAGCGGCGAAATCTGGCGATGAAGGGGGAGGGCGGCTTGCCGTCCGGGCCAGGCGTCTTAGAGCGCGTGGATACGTCCATGGATTGATCCATCAGTCGCATTCGCCACGAGAGTCAAAGCTCCTGGCACTTCTTTCGCACGCCGCGACCCCTGGAGCCGGTCGGGACGGGCGGTGCGGGAATGGCGAGTTCCGAGAGGTATCCGCCGCCGCGTAAGTACATTGCCGTCGCCCGGAATCATCGCGATCACTCGAGATCGCACTCGACGTACTGCCGTTCGCGGCTGCGGTTCCACGCTTCACCGTCATCGCCAGATCAAGGGGTTGGAGGTGGGCGCGGTCGCGCTTGGCCACGGTTACCGAAGATCGAAGGAACGCTCGGGCAGATCGCCGAAGTTACGCACCGGCAAATCCTCCGGGGTCAGCCCCAGTGCGCCCGTGATCTCGTAAATGGTGATCACGTCTTCCGGATACACGAAATCATCCATTCCGGCGCGGAGTTCGACGGATCGGCCCCCGATCTGTCGCGTGATCTGTACGGTGTCGGGGTACGCATTGAGCGTGAATCCGCCGCCAATGGCCACCGCCCGCTTGACGGTCATGTTCTTGACGTAGGGATATTCGCCGGGCACGCGAACCTCACCGACAATGTAGAAAGGCCGGAGCGCCATCAGCTGGACGCTTACGCTGGGGTTGACGAGGACACGTTCCATCCTCTCGGCGATCGCCTGCTCGAGCTGCGTCGGTGTCATCCCGCGCACATTGACTGGACCGGCCAGCGGAACCGATATGAATCCCTGATCGTCGACGACATAGTCGGTCGGGATGTCGTCTTGTCCATAGACGACAACTCTAAGCTGATCTCCACTGTCAAGGAGATAGGCCTCCAGCGGCGTGGTGGACGCCGGTGGCAGCCAGCTCAGCGGCTCTTTCGTTGCGCATGCAACCGAAACGGTCACGGCCACCAACATCGGAAAAAGCACTCTAATCAAGGAACTCATCGTTCTCGTGATTCCCTCTTGGACATTGGACGAAAAGCTATCCCGCGGTCAGGCTCCGGGCAGTCCCTGGCTGCGACGCCGATGTACCTTCTTCCGGTCGATTCATACGAACATCGAATTCACGCCAACCCGACGACGCCATTTGATATCGGGTGAGGCAGATCGCATCATACCACTCATCACGGTCAATCAGAAACGCGAAGGACGCTGAAATCATAGCTTTTCCGGCGGTCTCCGGCGCCAACGGACCCGGCGTCGAGCCATCCGGCGTAACAGTATCGCCCCCCGGTGATTAAGCGCTGGTGAAGGGCTGCTGTTTTCAGTGCATCCCACCCGCCATCTTGGGGGAGCGCACCGCACTGGGGGCTATCCGCCGCCCGAGCCGAGACGGTCAACCGACATAGTACTTTCGCACGGCCCCGGAATACTGCCCGGAGTCGCCATATCCGTAACGGGCATGTTTCTTCACGTTGACCATCGACACGACGACGCCCGCCAAGTGGCCGCCGGTCTCGGCGATTTGCCGCAGCGCTCGAGTCACGACCTCGCGGCGCGCGCCGCCCCAGCGGACAACGAAGACCGTGGTATCCGACAGGCCGGCGAGAATTCTCGCATCCGAGACCGCCGATACCGGGGGCGAATCCAGGATTACGAGATCATAACTCTCCGCCAGATTGTCCAGCAGCTGCGCCATGCGCTTCGACCCAAACAGATCCGGCGGGTTGGAGGCAAAGGTCTCGGTCGTGATGACATCCGCCCCCGATGCCTCGTCCTTCTGAAGGACCTCCTCGATGGATGTGTCACCGATCAACAATTCGACCAGACCTGGCTTCCCATTGAGGCCAAGCAGTTTGTGAACCTTTGGCCGGCGGACGTCGGCGTCGATGATCAGCACTTTACGTCCCGTGATCGCCTGAAGGCGGCCAAGGCCGACGGCAAGAGAGGTCTTGCCTTCGCCAGGCTGAGAGGAGGTGATGAGAATCTTCTTCGGCGGCTCGTCCACATGGGAAAGCAGGATGCTCGTATGCAGGGTTCGAATCGATTCCGTGACCGCGGACGCCGGCTTCTTGATGACATAGTTGTGAAGGCCATCGGATTTGCCGCGCCAACTCTTAAGCATGGGCACCAATCCGAGCACGTTGACGCCCGTCGCGGCTTCGACTTCCTCGCTGCTTCGGAAACTGTTGTCGAGAGCGTCCAGAACGAAGACGAGCGCGATGCCGAGCGCCCCGGAACTCATGAAGACGAGCATCAGGATCAGCTTCTTCTTCGGGAAGGACGGATCGTCCGGGACATCGGCGCGCGAGACGATACGGGCGTCGGGCGTCTGGCTCGCGATATCCTGTTGGGCGCTCGTGGAGATGAAGCGGGCGAGGAAGGTCTCGAGCAGATTTCGGCTGGCGAGCGCTTCCTGCTCAAGGCTGCGAAGCTGGACTTCGGCGCTGTTGGAATCCGCCACCCGATTCTTCAGCGCATTGAGGTTGGCCCCCAGGTTGGATTCCCGCGACCGCGCGACGGCGACTTCGTTCTCGAGGCCGCGGGCGATTTTTTGGATCTCGGTCTGGATGGTGGTCTGAATGTCGGAGAGTTGCGAGCGGATGTTGATCATCCGCGGATGGGTCTCCTGATACTGGGAGGCCATATCGGAGACCATTCGAATCACTTCGGACTCCTGCTCGCGGAGCCGCCTTATCAGCTCTGACTGCAGCACGGCATCGGCGGATTCGACGTTACCGGAAGCCGCCAAAGTTCTGATCTGGCGCAACTGGGCCTCGACTCGGGCCCGATCGGCCCTGGCATCCGTCAACTGGGTGCTTAACTGCGAGAGCTCCTGGGCGATCAGGGCCTCGCCCCCTTCTCCGCGCAACAGGTTGTATTTCTTGCGGAACGCCTCGACCGCGTTCTCTTTGGTTTCGACATCGGAACGCAGGGCACTTACGCGAGAGTTAAGCCATACGGTCACCCGCTTGGTCGCCTCGAACTTTCCTTCCAATTGCTCGACGATGTACAGATCGGCAAGCGTGTTGGCCACCTCCGCCGCGGTCTCCGGAGATTCTGCAGTGAACGAGATGCGGATCGCCCGGGATCGTCCGATGCTGTTGACCTTGAGGTTGGCCATGAAGTTGTCGACGACCTGGATCCGCTCCTTTTCATAGAGCTCTTGCGAGCTTGGCGTCGGCCCCTGGGGTGGCCGGTCAACGCCAAATATCGAGCCGATCAGCGTCCGGCCCCGTTCGAACCATGGCACGTACCACGCGGCAGGCTGCAAAGCCGAGTTGAACTCCGGATTGAAGTCCAGCTGCAATTGATCGACCACCTTCCTCGCCAGCCCGCGAGACCTCAACACCTGGATCTCGCTCTCGACCGTGGCCGCGTCATTGGGGAGGCCGGCAACCACCGCCTCGAGGTCGAGCACGTTGTTCTCCCGCACCTCGATCATAAGCACGGCGGTTGCCGTGTAGCGTGGCGTGACTTGAACCAGCACCGCCGCGGCGATGAACGTCAAAGTGAGGATCGTGCCCGCCAACAGCCATCGTCGCCGCCAGAGTTGACGCAGGAAAGAAGCCATCTGCGGGGCTTCGGAAGCTGTGCCCGATTGGCTCGAGTCCGTCCGGTCGAAAGGCACAACCGGCTGACGAATTCTAAATACTGGCCTGGTCAAAACTGGCACCCCACCCGTTACCGCCCGTTAATCGGCGGGAGTTGTTGCCGTAGCTGCGACAGCGACCGATCGGACTTTCGTCGAGCCTTCGCGAACGGGCGCCATTCCAAATTTCTGCTCGACATAGTCCATCAGACATACCAAGCAGTCCTCGAAGCTGTTCGAGGCCGTGTCGACGACAAGCTCTGCCGACAGCGGCTCCTCATAGGGGGCCGATATGCCGGTGAACTCTTTGATTTGACCTTCTCTGGCCTTCTTGTAAAGCCCCTTTGGGTCTCTTTGCTCGCATACATCCACGCTTGCCTTGACGTAGACCTCATGGAACATCTCGGGCTCCATCTTTCGCACGTTGCGTCGGTCATCCCGATAGGGCGAGATGAAGGCCGTGATAACCAGCATCCCGGCGCGCGCGAAAACCCCCGCGACTTCGCCCACCCGGCGAATGTTCTCGGCCCGATCTTCAGGCGAGAATCCAAGGTCCGCGCACAATCCATGCCGCATATTGTCGCCATCGAGCACGTAGACCTGATATCCCAGGCGATGGAGGTTCTGTTCCAAAGCAAAAGCGAGCGTTGACTTGCCCGAGCCGGATAGGCCTGTTAGCCAGAGAATGCCGCTTTTGTGTCCGTTTGTCTCCCAACGTTTCTCCATGGGCACTCGGTGTGCGACACGGGTAATATTGGTTGACTTGATGGTAACGTTGGGTCGCTGATCGGCGTAGCTTTTAAGGTCCACGAGACCGCCTCCGACAATGTCATAGTTCTCAACCGACACGAACCTTCCGGCTCATGGATTCAGTGCGAATTCATCAAAAGCCGTCAGGCTGCTGGACCGGGTTACGTCCTCGGCGGCCCGGTCGCGCCCGACGTGATCTGCGGAACCGCTATTTAGGTCCGCGACGCTTATGAAACGTTCTATAGCTTCGACCTCGACGATATGCGGGTAGGGTTGCCGGGTCATGACAAAAGACATGACCCGAAAGCTTGTCCTTATTGACAGATGAGATTTCAGGCATTTCTCGGCTCTAAGGTCCCTGCCTCCCTATGATAAGGATTGGGACGGATTAGGCTGTGCGCTTGATCACATGTAATCAATGTCGCGAAAGCTCTCGAAAGCGTTGTCCGCCTCTCGCAGAACTTGGGTCCTTTGCCTTTCCAGCGTATCCAAGTGAGCCACGTTGATCTTTGGCGAATGATGGCCGGGCTTGTCACGCGAATAGCCTTCTGGCTGGAAACGCTTGCCGCATATGCACAAAGGAACACCCGAGCCAGCGGGACACCAACCGACCGAGGTTGCCGGGACACTACGCCCACTTCATGCCAGGTGCGAGGGTTTTCAAGGCCACTACTCTTTTTATCCTGAATTAACTACTATGAGGTAGATTGCAGAGTCTATAAGGGTTATTCGCGAGGTGGCATGACGTTGCCCTTTCGCTAGACTGTCGATTCATGGCAAGGCCCGAATGGGCCTTGGAATGCTCTTAGTAAGGGGGCGTGCTTTTCCTCAAGTATCCGTAAGGCCGACTCTTCGATTCACCCCTTTGTTCTGGAGTTATCACGTTTATCCATGCCATTAAGGGGCGCGAGGCTCGCAATCCGCGAGACGTTCCCCACAATGTGCTTTCGAGGAGATTAACGCGTTGTCCAGTCGCATCAGCATCTTTGGTTTGGGCTATGTCGGAACCGTCTCGGCAGCATGTTTCGCGGCCGAGGGGAACCATGTCGTCGGCGTCGATCCTCAGGAAGTTAAGGTTGAAATGATCAACTCGGGCAAGGCTCCGGTGATCGAAGCAGATCTTCCTGATTTGATACGCGACGCCGTTTCCGAGGGGAGGCTGAGGGCAACCATGGAGGCGGAAGAGGCCATCGCGGACACCGACGTCACGGTGGTTTGCGTGGGCACGCCGAGTCAGCCCAACGGCAGCTTGGATCTGAGCCACGTAGCGCAGGTTTGCACCGAAATCGGCGCCGCGCTCCGCAAAAAGAGCGGCTATCACGTCGTGGTCATTCGGTCGACCGTGCTTCCCGGAACCCTACGTGAACTCGTTATCCCTACCCTGGAGGAGGCCAGCGGAAAGACCATCGGCGCTGAGATCGGCCTGTCGATGAACCCGGAATTCCTCCGCGAGAGCACCGCCGTCAAGGACTTCTACAACCCGCCGAAGACGGTCGTCGGGGCGATCGACGAGCGTTCGGGCAAGGTCGTCGCGGATCTCTACGCGGGGATCGACGCGCCTCTCATCATAACCGGCATCGATGTCGCGGAAGCCGTTAAGTACACGGACAACGCCTGGCACGCCTTGAAGATTGCGTTCGCGAATGAAATCGGCAACGTCTGCAAGTCTCTCGACATCGACAGCCACAAGGTGATGGACATCTTCTGCCAGGACACGAAGCTCAACCTCTCGCCCTACTATCTGAAGCCTGGTTTCGCCTTTGGCGGGTCCTGCCTGCCCAAGGACGTGCGTGCCCTGACCTACAAGGCACGCTCGCTGGATCTTTCGGTGCCTGTCCTCGACAGCATCATGCCAAGCAACGACCGGCAGGTGGAACGGGCGCTGAACATGGTTACGGCCAAGGGCTTCAAGCGCATCGGAGTCCTTGGATTCAGCTTCAAGGCCGGGACCGACGATCTTCGCGAAAGCCCAATCGTGGAGTTGATTGAGCGGCTGATCGGCAAGGGATACGAACTCCGCCTGTTCGACCGCAACGTCAATCTGGCCCGGCTGATGGGCGCCAACCGTGAGTACATCCTCAAGGTCATTCCCCACATCTCACGTCTGATGGCCGACGGCATGCAAGAGGTCCTCGATCACGGCGAGCTCATCATCATCGGCAATGGCGATCCCGATTTCCATTCCGTCACGCAAAGGCTGCGCCCCGACCAGACGGTTCTCGACCTGGTTCGGGTGCCGGAAGGGGAGGCGATCAAGGAACGCTATGACGGCATCAACTGGTGACGCGGCGGGGCGGCGGGTTCTTATCATCGTCGAGAACCTTCCGCTTCCCTTCGACCGTCGGGTATGGCAGGAGGCGAACACGCTCGTTGCCAATGGCTACGAGGTGTCGATCATCTGTCCGACGGGAAAGGGATACGAGAAGAGGCACGAGATCCTCAACGGCATTCACATCTATCGGCATCCTCTTCCTCTGGAGGCTCGGGGGGCACTCGGCTACCTCCTGGAGTACTCGGCTGCGCTCTTCTGGCAATTCGTCCTTACCTGTCGCGTGTCCTTCTCGAGGGGATTCGACGTCATCCACGCCTGCAATCCGCCGGACACGATTTTTCTCGTGGCCCTCGTATTCAAGCTTCTGCTGCGCAAGAAATTCCTGTTCGACCATCATGATCTGAACCCCGAGCTTTATGAGGCGAAATTCGCCCGCCGGGACTTCTTCTACCGCCTCCTCGTGGCCTTCGAGCGCTGGACGTTCCGAGCTGCGGATGTCTCGATCGCCACCAACAACTCCTATCGGAAGATCGCCATCGAGCGAGGGCGCATGGACCCCGAAAAGGTCTTTGTGGTTCGGTCGGGCCCCAGCCTGGAGCGCCTCAAGATCCTGCCTCCGGATGAGTCGCTGAAACGCGGGCGCCGTTATCTCGTCGGCTATGTCGGGGTCATAGGGCAGCAGGAAGGAATTCAATACCTCCTGGAGGCGGCTCGGCACATCGTCGTCGACCTCAAGCGGACGGACATCCATTTCGGGATTGTCGGCGGCGGTCCCATGCTGGAGGAGCTTCGGAAACTCGCCGACGAGCTCGGCATGGGCGAGTACGTCACCTTCACCGGACGCGTGCCCGACGACGAGCTGCTGGCCATGCTGAATACCGCCGATGTCTGCGTGAACCCCGATGAAGTCAACGAGATGAACGACAAGTCAACCATGAACAAGATCATGGAGTACATGTCGTTGGCGAAGCCGATCGTTCAGTTCGATATGACCGAGGGGAAGTTCTCCGCCCAGGAGGCGTCGGTCTATGCCAAGCCCAACGACGCCATCGACATGGCGGAGAAGATCGTCGAGCTTCTTGAGGATCCTGATCGTCGCCGGCAGATGGGCGAGTTTGGCCGCAAGCGGGTCGTCGATGAGCTCGCTTGGCCGCACGAGGAGCCGAAGCTTCTGGCCGCATTTGACGCTCTGTGGCGTTGACCGCCAGCCGCTCTCTACATTCCCAAAGGCACGTAAAAGCAAACCGCCGCCCCGAAGGGCGGCGGTTGACGATGCGAGGTGCCGTTGGCGCGACGGGCGCAGCACCCGTCGCCGGCCGGTCAATAGGCGTTCTTGTGCACGAACCCGACCCAGGCCGTCTTCACGAGGATCATGAAGTCGAACCACAGCGACCAGTTCTCGATATAATAGACGTCGTGCTCGACGCGCGCCGCCATCTTGTCGGGCGTGTCGGTTTCGCCGCGAAGCCCGTTCACCTGCGCCCATCCCGTGATCCCGGGCTTGACCCGATGGCGCGCGAAATAGCCGTCGATGATCCGCGCGAACTCTTCGTTATGGGCGACCGCGTGGGGCCTCGGGCCCACCAGCGACATGTTCCCTTCCAGCACGTTGAACAACTGCGGCAGCTCGTCCAGGCTCGTGCGGCGCAGGAACCACCCGACGCGGGTCACGCGCGGATCGCGCTTCTGGGCTTGGGGCACGCCCGCTTCAGACGGGCGGTTGTGGTACATGGTGCGGAACTTCCACACCTTGAAGACGCCATTGTTGAAGCCATAGCGCGGCTGGCGGAAGAAAACCGGGCCAGGGCTGTCCAGCTTGATGGCGAGGGCGATCAGCGCCAGCAGGGGCGACAACAACAGAATCAGCGCCGCCGAAAGAATCTTGTCCTCGATCAGCTTGGCGACATATCTCCATCCCGCGAGCGGCCGGTTCGCGACATCGAGCATCGGTACGCCACCGAGGCGGCTATACCCTCCCGGCGAATAGGCGAACCCGGCCAGATCGGCGCCGAGCCGCACATCGACCGGAAGCTGTGTCAAGCGGTTAAGGATATGCACGATGCGCTTTTCGGCGTTCCACGGAAGCGCGACGATGATGTCGTCCACCCGGTTGCTCCGGGCATAATCGAGCAAGTCGTCCACCGTGCCCAGCACCGGATGATCCATGAAGGACGGTCCGACCCGTTTGATGCGATCGTCGAAGATCCCGATCACGTTGTTCCAGGGCTCGTTGCGCCGGTCCAGATTCTCCAGCATGCGACGGCTTTGCTCGCCCGCGGCCACCAGAACGATGTTGCGCGTCAGCCGACCCACCTGGGCCCATCTGCGAATCAGGAAGTAATACCAGGTCCGATTCGCGCAAATGAAGAAGGTACTTGCGGCAAAGGTCGAGAAGGCCCAGACCCGCGAGAATTGCTGGGATACCTTGAGGGCATAACCGAAAGCCACGATGGCGAGAAACACGATCCCGCACATCAGCAGGATCTTGCGGATCTGATCGGCCGGATGCGTCACCGATTCGAACTCGTAAAGACGCGCATATTTGAAACAGGCGATCACCAACGCGGCCTGAATGGTCATGGCCGAGAGGTAGATCAGGCTGTTTTTGTCGCTCCAGCCCACATAGACGAGGTAGAGAGCCAGCCCCGAGGTCAGGACGGCGAGCGCGTCTGTCGCCGCGAGAAGTCCTGACATGATGCTGGATGAAAACGAGAGCGCGTTTGTTCTACGTCGCGCCCCCGCTGACGGGGTAGCTGCTGCGCTGCCGAAAGCCACGGATGCACCTCCTCACCGGCATGTCTTCATCTTTCGTTGCAACCATGCCCTCGACCACCAGGACGTCGGACTGTCAGCACAGATTTGCTTATCTTGTTCGCGCGGAGAAAAGATCCCACCCGTCCGGACCCCACCGGTCGGTTCAGGCGAGATTTGCAAGAACGGCCCCTCCGTGCGCCGATGCAAATTCGTATCAGTATTATGGTCCAATCAGGCAGATTTTTCTTCTGCGCATAAGGGATATCAACGTAAGGGGTAGTTTGACGCCGAAAGAGGTATAGTTTGTCTCATAAACTTTGCGACCGCGTGCCGGCTGGGCGGCACCCGCGGCAAGCGAAACGGGAGGCAACGCCGGCCGGGACCAAGGGCGTTTACAGAAGCGCCCAGGGCGGCAATTAATACGGGGCGAAGGCGGGGGGCGCCGAACGGGTCGGTCCGCCACTATAAGCGTGGTGGCAGCCGGCTTGGCCTTTTCGGCCTCTTGCGTCCCAAGGGCACCATCATGTAGGGGCAGTCGAAGCATGGCAACGCAAGACGGCAGGCGACAGATACTCCATCCCGTTATCCTTTCGGGCGGTTCGGGTATGCGGCTTTGGCCTCTCTCGCGGCATCTCTATCCCAAACAGTTTCTCAGCCTGCACGCGGGCGGGACGCTCTTTCAAGAAACAGCCTCGCGTGTCCATGGAGATGGATTCGCCGGAGCGATCGTCGTCTGCAATCACGAGCATCGCTTTCTCGTCGCCGAGCAGGCGCGCGAGATCGGCATTCCGCCAAGGGCCATCATCCTCGAGCCGTCGGGGCGGAACACCGCGCCGGCTGTCGCCGTTGCCGCGCTGTGGCTGGCCGATCGATCGGAGGAGGGACTCATGCTGGTCCTGCCATCCGATCATATCGTTGATCGACCCGCGAACTTCCGGCGGGCCGTCGCCTCGGGCGCGGCGGCGGCCGAGCGGGGCGCCCTGGTGACCTTCGGGATCACCCCGACAGGGCCGGAAACGGGCTATGGCTACATCGAACGGGGGGCGAAGTACGACGGCGCGGAGGGATGCTTCTCCGTTGGCGCGTTCAAGGAAAAGCCGGATCGCGCGACCGCGGAAGACTATGTCCGGTCTGGCGTCTACGCCTGGAACAGCGGCATCTTCCTGTTCCGGCCCCAACGCTATATCGAAGAGCTGGCGCGGCTGCGGCCGAAGATGCTGGCGGCCTGCCGCCGGGCGGTCGAAAAGGCCGTGGAGGATCTCGATTTCCTCCGGCTCGATGCCGCCGCCTATGCCGACTGCGAATCGGATTCCATCGACTATGCCGTGATGGAGCACACCACCGACGCGGCCATGGTGCCGGTCGATATGGGGTGGAACGATGTCGGTTCCTGGTCGGCGCTCTGGGACACCGGGACTCGCGACGAGGCCGGCAACCTGTTTGCCGGGGATGTCGTCGCGGTCGATGTCGAGAATACTTTCATCCGTACGGAGAAGCCCCTCGTCTCCGCGATCGGCGTCAAGGACTTGGTTGTCGTGGCCACCGACGACGCGGTGCTGGTCTCGACCCGCGACCGGGCACAGGACGTCAAGACCGTCGTCCAACGCCTGGAGCAGGACGGCCGGTCGGAGCATCGCGCCCACTCAACCATCCACCGGCCCTGGGGCAGCTTCCAGTCGGTGCAGGTCGGCGAGCGCTTTCAGGTCAAGCAGATCATGGTCAAGCCGGGGGCCAAGCTCAGCATGCAGATGCACCACCACCGCGCCGAGCATTGGGTCGTCGTCGCCGGCACGGCCCGCGTAACGCGGGAGAACGAGACCTTTCTGCTCAGCGAAAACCAGTCGACCTACATTCCGCTTGGGGTGCGGCATTCCCTCGAGAACCCGGGCAAGGTCCCGCTGCGCCTGATCGAGGTGCAGTCCGGGCCCTATCTCGGCGAGGACGACATCGTCCGCCTCGAGGACGTCTACGGGAGGTTGTGAGAGAGCTTTCGTACGCGGCGCCCGGGAAAGGGGAGGACGTCAGCGGTGCCGTCCTTCGGTGAGGGCGGCGACGTCTGCCAAGTCGATTTGGCAGCCTGATCGTCCACCCTTTTGTCTCTGTCGCACCTTATGTTCGCGCTCCAAGGCGATTTGGCCAGCCAAAGCTCGAACTCCTTTGGGGCAAGCGGATGGCTGAAGTGATATCCCTGGCCGACGTCACAGCCCATGGCCGCTAAGGTCTGCGAGGCGGCCTCGCTTTCCACGCCCTCGGCCACGACCTTGAGGCCCAGATTGTGGGCGAGGTTGATGGTGGATTGCACGATCTTGCGATTGTTGTCGTTCTCGGTCATGTCGCCAACGAAACTCTTGTCGATCTTCAACTCGTCGGCGGGCAGATCCCTCAGGTAAGCCAGAGACGAATAGCCGGTGCCGAAATCGTCGATGGCCAGTTTCACGCCTTGCGTATGCACGCCCATGATGACCTGCATGGCGTGCGCCGGATCCGCCATGATCGCGCTCTCGGTGACCTCGAGGGTCAAATAACGGGCGGCCACACCCGCCTGGGCGATCATCCGGCAGATGATCCTCGGCAGGTTATGGTCTTGCAGCTGACGGGCCGACAAGTTGACGGCAACGCCGATCTCGAGTCCCTGGCCGTGCCACTGCCTGCAATGGGCCAGGGCGTCGTGCAGCACCCACAGAGTCAGCGGCCCGATCATCCCTGTATTCTCGGCGACGGGGATGAACTCGTCGGGCGGCATGAAGCCGTGTTCGGGGTGGTGCCATCGCACCAGCGCTTCGACGCCGCAGATGCGGTTTCGCGCCAGATCGATCTTGGGCTGGTAATGAACCGCCAATTGCCCCGTCTCGATGGCGCGGCGCAGTTCGCCGGATAGCGTGAGGTGGCGGACGCTGTTGTGGTCCTTTTCCGCGTCGTAGACCGCGTGTCCCGACATCGCGTGCTTGGCGGCATACATCGCGACGTCGGCACGCTGAATGAGCTCGGCCGCCTGCCTGGCGTGGTCGGGGAACATCGCGATGCCAATGCTGGCGCTCACCTCCAAGGTCAGGCCTTGCCGATCGAAGGGCTCCGCCAGGGCCTTCAGGATTTTCTCGCTAAGCTGCCTGACCGTGTCCAGATCCTTGACCTGAGAGAGAAGGATCGCGAACTCATCGCCGCCCAGGCGCGCGACCGTATCTGATTCGCGAACTTGCTGACGCAGGCGGGCCGCGACCTCCTGCAGCATGAGGTCACCAACGTGGTGGCCCAGCGTGTCATTGATCTCCTTGAAGCGGTCGAGGTCGAGCAGAAGTAGGGCAAGCGACCGGCTTTCCCGCTTGGCCGTTCGGATGCCGTGTGCGACCCGGTCATACAGCAGGGTGCGATTGGGCAGGTCGGTCAGGGCGTCGTGAAGCGCCTGATGGCGGAGAGCTTCCTGCTTCTTGCGCTCGCTGATGTTACGAACGATAGCGGTAAAGTGACGGTAACCGTCCGTCTCCATGACGCTGACAGCGATTTCCATGGGAAATTTGCGCCCGCTTTTATGTTGTCCCTCCATTTCCCGAGGGTCCTTGATGGTTTTCAGCAGACGGAAGTTGTCTTGCTCTGCCTCTGGCGAACTATCGCCAGCAAGCAGCATGTTGACGGACCGTCCGACCATCTCGTCCGCGCCATAGCCGAACAACCGTTCGACGGCCGGATTGATCAGCTGAATATGGCCGCGTGCGTTCATTGTGATAATGCCGTCGAAGCTGTTCTCGACGACATTGCGCATCATGGCGTCGCGGCGTCGGATATCCATGCTTTGCAGCATCAGACGCAAGGACTGTTGGTCGAGGCAACCGATCATGGCGGCGGCATAGGAGAATGCGAGGCCGAACATCAACGGAAGCGTGTCGACCAGGATGCGGGCCTGATCCTGAATGAGCAGGGTGGTCAGGAAGGCGCAGCCCGAGACGCCGGCGACGACGACGAGGCCGCGTTTCCATGACCAGCCGTCAAAACGGTGGCCCAGCGCCAGGATCACGATCAATGTGGCGGCTAAGACCGGGAATTCGGCCAGGCGTTGAAGCGCTCCTCGGCCGAGTGTCTGGGAAGCCAGGATCTGCAGCACGGGACTTTCCACCACGCGCATGATCGGCACCTGTAAACGGTCGTTGAGTTCCAGCGCCGTGGCGCCAACCAGGACCCGCTTGCCGGCCAGGTGGGCCGGATCAAAACGTCCAGCGAGAACATCCGCGTAGGAAATGCGCGGGATGGTCTCGGCTGGAATGCCATAGTCGATCCAGAATTCCGTGAATCCGAAATGCCCCTGGCCGGTGAGGTGGGCGGACATGGTGGCCATGTCGCCCTCTTCCGTCGGGTAGGCCGTCGCCATCCGGCGAACTAAACCATCGGCTTCGGGATGGACATTGATGGAGACCAGCTCCGCGTGTCGGCGAAATCGTTCAAGCGGCACGGTGGCAACAGCCCTTGGCCCCGACCCTCTGCCGCGTTCGATTTCGCGAAGGGCGGCAAGTGCGACCTTTCCCTCCGACGCGGCCAAGGCCTGCTCGAGTCGAAGGTCTCCCTCCTCGGTCAAAGGTGAGCTGAAGATGAGATCGAACACGATATCACGGACACCCGCTTCCGACAGACGTTCGATCAAAAAAGCGTGAAGACTGCGGGGCCACGGCCAGCGGTTCCACTCCTTAAGGCTCTTGGTATCAATCTCGACGAGAACGATGTTGTCCGTCGCTTCACCGGGCAGCAATTGCTGCAGGAGGGAAAAGCGTGCGTCCATCAATTTGAATTCGAGGAATTCCAGGCCGTCCGCAAGGTATATGGCCGAAACCAGGGCGAAGACTAAGAGAGGAGAAGTCCTACGTTTAATGAAGCGCGGCATTGCGGACATCTCGGGAATCTCACATCAGTCATCATCATCATCGTCGTCATCATCGTCGTCACCTGATCTACGGTCCTCGCTATCGTCCGAGCCCCCACCCGAACCATCGTCACCCGAACCATCGTCACTCGAACCATCGTCACTCGAACCATCGTCACTCGAACCATCGTCACCCGAACCGCCGCCATCGCCGGAACCATCGTCCGAGCCATCGCCGCCATCGTCACCACCATCGTCTGAGCTGCTTTCGTCAGAGTCGTCGTTGTCTTGGGAATTGGCGCCAAAATCCTCCGCGGTTTCATTCCGAGTTGCGACACCACGCCTGGAACCGGTCGCTCCTCGGGCCGCGCCGGCTCTCCTCGCGCTGTCCATCACGTCCACACGCGTATCGCCGGCACTGACTTTGGCGGTCTGCCCGGCAGTCACGTCCTTGTCGTCTTCGCCATCCTGAGTCGATACGCCGACCGTGCCCTCGGTAACGCTGACCATTGCGTTGTCGTTGGTCACGTGGACACTGAAGGTAGTGCCCTTGACGCCGGCGATCAGATGCGGCGTCTCGACCTTGAACTGGCGGCCGGGTTTCTTGTCCACCTTGAACAGGATGCTGCCGAGCTTTTGCAGGACTCGCGTGATTCCCTTAGTCGGCCGTTCGGGCAGCGACATATGCGTGTCGGCGCCGACCATGGCCACGTCCTCACCACGCATCAATGTCACCCGACCGTCATATCGCGTCTTCAGCGTGACTCCGGGCCCGATGACGTTGCTGCGGAAGACCGGTCGCCATGCCCGTGATTCATCCTGGCGCGACAACACATCGCCGCGGACATCCACCACCGTCCACCCGTCATCGGTTTTTTGCTGGAAGCGTGCCCGTATCGCCGCTGTGGCGGAATGGCCTTGGGTTTCGATCCCGGGGCGATCTTGGGCCCGGCTCGACGAGACCGCGATCAAGCCCATCGCAAGAAGGGCGACGGTCACGGCCATGATTCGGCTGAACGATGAGTGTTCCACAAAATGTTTCGCAGTCCTCATGGCGCTCCACCCCGAACTACATACCTGAACCGCGAATTTAGACGTCTGGCTATGCCTAAAAATATATATCGATGTCATAATTTACTAAAAACACGAGTATCACGATCTCATATTTTGGAACCTATGTAAATAGAATAATAATGAATCCGCTATTATTTATAATTCAAATAAATTATTTATATTTTTATATATAATATTAGAAAAAATTTGTTTGAAATTTTAAGAAAACATCGCCACCACGATTCTATCTTCGATAACACTTTCCCGCCCCCGCCGCGATAAGCTCGAATAAACTGCGTGGCCATTGCTGCTCTCGCATGCCGCGCGGGCAATCTCCGGCGCGAAGCACGCCCGCCGATCCATGTTCAGCCGCAGGAACATGCTTGCTTGGTTGCATCTCTTCCCCTCGTCCCCCTGCGGAACAGCGGATAGTCAGCGGATGGTCACCTTTGAACAGTGCCGCATTCTGGCTTGCCTGTCGTCTCAACTGGTGATACCGAGTATTATCAGATCACAAAATATGAAACGGATTCGAGTTACTCTGCTATGGTGTCCGATGCGAACGGCCCAAACGTGGTTGCCGAGCACAGCCAGGATTCGGAGCGCAACGCGCCGAACGCGTTTCGTGTCATCGATCGGGCGATGCACGTCCTCCGCTGCCTGTCCAATCATTCCGCTGGCTTGACGCTTACCGAGTTGAGCGGGAAGGCTGATTTACACAAGGCGACGGCGGCGCGCTTCCTCAAGGCGTTGGAACGCGGCGGGTTTGTCACCGTTGCCACCGATAAGAAGTGGAGTATCGGCCCTGCTCTTTTGGACATCGCCACTCGGGCGCAGCGGCAGCTTGATGTGCGTGACGTGGCGCGGCCGATCATGGAGGAGGCGTGCAGGACAACGAACGAAACGGTGCAGATGGCCATCCTGGCCGATGAGAGCATCGCTTACATAGAGAAGGTCGAGCCGCCGGAGCAACCGCTGCGAATCAACACCCAGATCGGTTCGCGGCGTCCAATCCATTGCAATGGTTTGGGGAAAGTGCTGGCCGCATTCCACCGATACCCCGCGGAAATCGAGCGGATTCTCCATGCTGCCGGCATGCAGCGAGCGACGCCGCAGACCATTACGTCCGTGTCGGCCTTCCAGGAGGAGTTGGCCCGCGTCAGGCGCCAAGGATACGCGATCGATGACCGCGAGTACAACGAACTGGTCACTTGCGCAGCCGCACCGGTCCGAGATTCCACTAGCCGGACGATTGCCGGCCTGAGCATCTCCACAATCGGCGTTTCAGTCGAGAGTGCCCGTTTCAGAGAGTTGATCGATGTCGCGAAAGAGGCGGCGGACCGGATTTCTCTCGCACTTGGATGGAACAGGGACGCGCATGGCGACAAGTGATAAAGCCGAGGCTATGGGTGCCGAACGGAGGCTCGCCCAACTCGGTTTGACGCTTCCAAGCCCACCTTTGCCTGCGGGTCTGTATGAGCACGCGGTTCGCAGCGCAGCGCAACTGCATTTGTCGGGAAAAGGTCCACGTCGTCACGACGGAACGCGCCCGGCCGGGAAGGTCGGGATTGATTTTTCCGCCGCCGAAGCCCGCGAGCATGCCCTCATGGCGGGCCTGAACCTACTTGCCGTCGTCAAGCATGAGCTTGGCTCGCTCGACCGTGTCGAGCGGGTGGTTAGGATTCTGGGGCTGGTGAACGCTGCTTCAGACTTTGAACAGCATGCCGAGGTCATTGATGGCTGCTCCGAGTTGATGATCGCGGTGTTCGGTGATCGGGGCCGGCACGCTCGATCCGCGGTGGGAGTTTCCAGCTTGCCCGGAAACATGACCGTTGAGATCGAGATGACTGTCGAAGCTACCCCGACGGATTGAACAGAAATGCTGTAGTATCATCTGATGATATCTCATCTCATGTGACGAGATTATTGTTGCGGTGACATGAACCCTCTGCTAGCGTTCGCAGGATCGGGTAGTGGGGTTCAAATCTTGCACAATCACGCAATGGACACAGAGACCTTGCACGGCAATCCGTTTCGGAATGCCTTGGCCTGCAGGCGCCCGCTTGTGGGGATCTGGTCGATGCTTAACTCGGTACACGCGATTGAGGGCTTGGCCTATTCCGGATTTGACTGGATTCTGATCGACGGAGAGCACGCGCCGTTAACGCTCGCTGACGCCATGACGCATTTGAGGACGTTGGAGGGTAAGTCTGTTGTGCCGATCGTTCGCCTCGTATGGAACGACTCTGTTCTTCTCAAGCAGTATCTGGATGCCGGTGTACGCACCGTGATGCTGCCGTTCGTCCAAAGCGGTGAAGAGGCCGCGCAAGCCGTGGCCGCGATGCGTTATCCGCCGCATGGCCATCGTGGGGTCGCGTTGATGCATCGGGCCAGTCGGTATGGCCGGATGAAAGACTATCTGCAGCATGCGCATCAGGATCTCTTTTTGATCGTGCAGATAGAGACGGGCAGCGCCCTGGATCGGATCGAGGAAATTGCTGCGACCGATGGCGTGGATGCCTTGTTTTTCGGACCTAGCGACTTGGCCGCGAGCCTTGGTCACATTGGCCGACCGGATCATCCTCGGGTGATGGAGGCTATTCGAGACGCGCGGGAGCGCGTGCGTGCCACGGGCAAGTGTGCCGGTGTGCTTGCGCCCAATGGAGATATCGCGGAGCAGCATCTTCGCGCCGGGTTTGACTTCGTGTCCGTTACCAGCGACTGCGCGCTGCTCTTCAATGGCGCGGACGCCACGGCCGCACGCTTTAGGGCGGTGGCGGAACAAGCCGCTGGCACGGCGCCATGGGCCGGGCGCGGTCATGGCTAGCACCCCGGCACCGACAGTGCGGGAAAACATTCCGGCTGCGGCGCCCGGTACGTTGGGGGTGTATGGTCTGACGACCCGTTTCCGAATGGTCGCTCACACCGTTCATGCGGTTGATGATCTCTCCTTCCAGGTCACCCCTGGAGAGACGCTTGCAATCGTTGGCGAGTCCGGGTCGGGCAAATCGGTGTCGATGTTGTCCGTCATGCGGCTGCTTGACGGGCGAAATGTCAAGATGTCCGGATCGGTGTCGTTTTTTGACCGGACAGGTGCCGCGTGCGATCTGATGACAGCCGACGAGCGCACGCTCAGCCGGATTCGCGGCGGCGATCTGGCGATGATCTTCCAGGATGCGAGCGCCAGTCTGAACCCCTTGTTCAGCGTTGGGGATCAGATCGCCGAAACCGTTCAATTGCATCGCGGCAATGATCGTAAGGCAGCCTGGGCGGAGGCGGTCGAATTGCTGCGCCAGGTCGGCATCGCGGCGCCCGAACAAAGGGCGCACGACTACCCGCATCAATTGTCCGGCGGAATGCGTCAGCGCGCGATGATCGCCATCGCCCTTGCCGGCGAGCCACTGCTGCTCATTGCCGATGAGCCGACGACCGCGCTCGACGTGACCATTCAGGCACAGATCCTTGATCTTCTTAAGGAACTTCAACGGGAGCGTGGGCTCGCCATCATACTTGTGACGCACGATTTGGGAGTGGTCGCCGATTTCGCCGACCGTGTGCTGGTCATGTACGCGGGCCAGCTCGTCGAGCAGGGCGAAGCGAACGCTGTGCTATCCGCGCCGCGGCATCCCTATACGGCCTCCCTGCTAGCTTGCCTCCCCGATCCGGCGGGCGAAGCGCCGGTGGCGTATCGACGCGCCAAGCCGGGAATCGTGCCGGCGATCAGTGATGAGTTCGAGGGATGTCGTTTTCGCGCACGCTGTCCGTTGGCGGAACCGCGTTGCGAAAACCATGTGCCGCTTGCGGAGACTGGCTCCAACTGGCAGTCGCGGTGTTTGTTCTGGCGGGAGGTGTCGTCATGACGGCGCAGCCGCTCCTTAAGGTCGACGCCGTCAGCAAATCATTCGCCCGCAGCGGCACTTGGCTTGGTCGCTCCGGCGGCGTTGTGCACGCGGTTTCGGATGCCAGCTTTGATCTGCGTGAAGGCGAGGTTTTGGGTCTTGTCGGGGAATCGGGGTCGGGCAAATCGACGCTCGGCCGGTTGGCGATCCGGCTCTTGCAGCCGTCATCCGGTGAGGTTTCGTTCGATGGGCGCCCAATCACGGCGCTCACCGCAGGGCAGCTTCGTCCTCTGAGGCGGCAAATGCAGCCGGTCTTCCAGGACCCTTACGCCAGCCTGAATCCGAAGATGCGTGTTGGATCGATGATCGCGGAGGGAATGCGTTTGCACGGCCTGGCAACGCGGCCTGAGCTGCCGGACCGCGTTGCCGCGTCGCTCAAACGCGTGGGGCTCGATCCATCATTCGGCCGCCGTTACCCCAAAGCACTTTCAGGAGGGCAAAGACAGCGCGTTGCCATTGCGCGCGCCCTTTCCGTTGAGCCGCGAATCATCGTTGCCGACGAACCGGTTTCGGCACTGGACGTGTCCATCCAAGCCGAGATCATCGATCTACTCAAGACGCTTCAGGAAAAGACTGATCTGGCGATGCTGTTTATCAGCCACGATCTGCGCGTGGTTCATCAGCTGGCGGGACGGATCGCCGTCCTTTATCTGGGCCATCTGGTTGAGACAGGCGCGAGCGATGAGGTGTTTGGCGCGCCTGCCCACCCGTACACCGAAGCTCTTCTGGACGCGATGCCCAGCCATCCTGGGACCAAGAAACGGCGCAGAATCGTTCTTCATGGGGAGCCCCCCAACCCGATCGCGCCTCCATCCGGATGTGTTTTCCATCCGCGTTGCCCCTATGCCATCACCGATTGTCGGCACGCTCCGATGAAACTGAGACCGAAGGGCAATGGACGGGCGACGGCCTGTATCCGCGACGACCTTGTGCTTCGGTCGGCAGGATAGGAGTGGCCAATGGTTCGACGGGTTCTTGTCATTGGAGCGTGCGGTTTCATCGGACAGGCCGCCATCGCCGCCTTTCGGCGTGAAGGGATCTCCGTTACCGGTTTTGACCTCGCGGGCGATCATGGTGCGTTGGGTGACGGCATTGAGCTCATAGCCGGGTCCATCGCCGATCGGGTTGCACTGTCGGAGGCGGTCAGGCGTGTTGAGCCGTGCGCGATCGTTTCTCTTGCCGCATTCAGCCAGCCTTCCACCGGTCTGGCGATATCGGCCGAGACGGACCGGGACGCTGCATTTGCGATCAATGTCGAGGGTCTGAGAAATGTCGTCGAAACCGGCCTGGAACACGGCGTGCCGAGGATTGTTTGGTCGAGTTCGACGGTTGCGCTGGGCCGGACGACCGGAAACATGAACGTGACCTTCGACGAGGACGCGATCGCGCGGCCGTGCAACATATATGGACTGACCAAGGCATTGGCCGAGCAGATTTCCATCTATGCCCATGATGTGATGGGAGTGGATATAGCCGCGGTGCGTCCGACCCTGGTGTTGGGGCCTCGGCATCCCTATTCGGGTATTCTTGATCCGCTGAAGCGGTTATTCGCGCATCGGCCGGAGGACGGACCGGTCGAACTGAGCTGGGGCTCGCAGGCCTTCGATATCGTCCATGTGGAGGACGTTGCCGCCGCGTTTCTCGGCCTGTGCCTCAAGCCGGAACCCTTGTCGGCGCTCTACCACGTCAACGGTGGCGCGACGAATATCGGGGAAATCATTGATGCGGTAAGGCATGTGCGCCCGGATCTTGATGTGCGGCTTTCAAGGGTGGAGGCGCACATGGTCTACCCCTTGGTCTCGGCCGACCGCATGGTGGCCGAGACGGGTTTTGTGCCGCGTTTCTCGCCACGCGACATTGTCGTCGACTGTGTTCGACAAGCCGATGGGCCGAACGGAGGAGCCAATGTTTGAAATCTATAGGAGAACACTGCTCAAGGGTGTCGCGCTCGCGCCGCTCGCAGGTTTGCTGGGTGTATCATTGTCTTCCCAGCCGGCGTTCGCCGACGACGCAGTCCTCTATGGTGCGGCCGACGCGAAGGCGAAAAGCGGCGGCCGGCTGACGGTCGGTTCGTTGATCGAGCCACCCTCCATGGACATCTATCACCAAGCGGGTGAGGCGGTGAATTTTGTTGCCGTTCTTATGTACCAGACACTTGTTTATGCCGACCCGTTGGGCAATCCGCACCCGCTTCTCGCCGAAAGCTGGGAGGTCTCCCCGGACGCGACGACATACACGTTCAATCTGCGCAAGGGGGTGACCTTTCACACCGGCGAGCCGTTCGAGGCCGAGGATGTTAAGTACAGCCTGGATTATATGCGCAATCCGGAAAACGGCACCATTGGCGCGCGGGATTTCGCGGATGTGCAACAGGTCGAAGTCTTGGACACACATGCGGTCAGGGTGACGCTGAAGGGGCCGAATTCGGCATTTCTCATTACGTTGACCCACCGCAACGCATCGCCAATTCCGCGCGGCTGGTACGACCGGCCGAACGCACGGGCTTTGCTGAACAGCTCCAGCGTTGGCACGGGCCCCTTCCGCATGGCGGAGTTTCAGCAGAACAGCTTCATCCGAATGGAGCGCAACCCTGATTACTGGCAGCCTGGCCTGCCTTACCTTGACGAGATCGTCGTGAATTTCATCCCGAACAGCGCCGGTATGCTGGTCGCGGTGAAGAACGGTCGCGTCGACATGGCCGTCCTGGTCCGGCCTCAGGACGCAAAACAACTGGAGGGGGCCGAGGGGCTGAGCATTCAGCGTTCGATCTCCCTCAACCAGAAGGTGCTCGATCTCGATTGTGCCTACGGCCCGTTGACGGACGAGCGTGTCCGCCGGGCCATCGCCCTTCTGATCGACCGCGATGCTGTCATGCAGGCTGGGATTTCCGGCTACGGACAGAGGCTCGGAACCATGGTTCCGGGCATGCAAGAACGCTGGGGCGTCCCCATCGAGCAGCTACCGAACCAAGTTGTGGATGTGGAACGCGCAAAAGCACTCCTTACGGAAGCCGGCCATCCTGATGGGTTCGACATCGATCTGACGACGATCATTGGATATGAATGGATGGAGCCGGCGGCGTTGACGTTGGTACAGCAATTGGCGGCCGGCGGCATCAGGGCAAACATCAATCGTGTCGATCTTGGCACGTGGCTGACCAACTTCCGATCGCGCCAGATGGGCTTTACGCTCAATGATTGGGGGACGCCACCCGACCCCAACATCCTTTACTACCGTCATTTCCGCAAGCAGCCGGAGGGCGCTGACTTCCGGAACTGGAACGACGACAAGGCCAGCGCACTGCTCGATCAGGGCCGCGCGGCGCTGACCTATGAAGACCGCAAATCCATCTATGGTCGGTTTCAGATGCGGCTTGCGGAGAGCGTGCCGACAATCATGCTGTTCGGCGCCGACCATTTGGTCGTGGTCTCCGACAAGGTCAAGAACCACCGCATGCATCCGATCGGTTGGCATTTCGGTCTCGTAAAGACCTGGCTGGACATCTGACGCATCGTTATGGGGGCATTCGTCCTTCGCCGATTGGCGGCATCGCTTATCACGTTGTTCCTGGCGAGCATTGTCGTGTTCGCCATGGTCCGCGCCGTGCCCGGCGATATCGTCGAGCAGATGATGGGGCAGTTGGGCGGCAGCGAGGGCGAGGCGGTTCTCAGGCGATTCTTCGGATTGGATGAACCGATCCATATCCAGTATCTCGATTGGCTGGGACGTGTTCTGCGCGGCGACCTGGGCGTGTCCTGGAGGTTGGGCGCGCCGGTAACCGCTCTTGTCGCGTCGGCGTTCCTGGTTTCCCTTCAGCTGGCCTTGCTGGTTCTGGTGTTTTCCGCATTTATCGGCGTACCACTGGGCCTCATGGTCGGCCGCTGGTCAGGCGGCGCGTTTGACACCGCGATTCAGTCGTTCAACGTCGTGGCACTTGCGACGCCGGTCTTTTGGATCGGGCTGATGCTGCTGTTCGGCGTGTCCGAGCTCTTGGGATGGTCTCCCCCGACAATCTACGTGTCTCCCGTCCGTTCGATCACGGAAAACCTGACCATCTTGATGCTGCCCATGTTGAGTTTGGCCTTCCTGCAGATCGCGGCCTATGCGCAGTTTGTCCGCCAACATGTCATAGCGGCGATGGGACAGGATTATGTACGCGCCGCGCGCGCCCGCGGCATGCCGATGCGCCGGGTCCTGCTGCGCCATGTCCTGCGCAACATCCTGGTGCCGTTGTCGACCTTCATGGGGTTGATCTTCATCCAGATTCTGGGCGGCGTCGTGGTCATCGAATCCATCTTCGGGCTGCCCGGGCTGGGCCGTCTCCTGGTCAACGCCTTGAACGCAAGGGACTTTCCCGTTGTCCAAGGCGCGCTGCTGACGGTTCTCATCTCGGCAATCGTCGTCAATCTCATTGTTGATCTGCTTTATCGGGCAATCGATCCGAGGCTGAGAACGTGAACCCGACCGTATTTGCTTATCTCAGGTCCCGACCGGGGCTTGCGACCGGTCTCGCGATGATCGCGGTGCTGTTGATCGTGGTCGCCGTGCCGAAGGTATTTGCGGTCCATCCGCCCGAGGCCATCGATGTCGCAAACGCGCTGCTGGCGCCTTCCGGCGACCATTGGTTCGGTACGGACCACGTCGGGCGCGACGTCTTTGCGCGGGTGGTGCACGGCGCAAGGACCACCTTGGGCATCGTTTCGGGCTCCTTGCTTCTTTCCGCGATATTCGGGGGCCTGGCTGGTTCCTTGGCCGGTTATGCCAGGGGCTGGACGGACATCTCCTCGGGCCAGATGATCGAGGTGATCCTCAGTTTTCCGCCGATCTTTCTCGGTGTCATGATCACCGGCATCTTGGGCTCGAACATGGGTTATCTGGTCCTGGCGCTGTCGGTCGTCTACCTGCCGCTATTCTTTCGAGCCGCGAGGTCGACGACGATGGTCGAAGGCGCCAAGCCCTATGTCGAGGCCGCGCAGGCGCTCGGCGCCGGTCATGATCGCGTGCTGTTGCGCCACTTGCTGCCCAATGTCGTCCCCAGCATCGCCACCCAATACATCATCCTATTTCCTCTGGCGCTTCAAGTGCAGGCGGCCCTCGGCTTCCTGGGGCTTGGTGTCCAACCGCCGACCGCCGATTGGGGGGCCAGCCTGCAGGAAAGCAAGGACTATCTGCTAATCGCGCCGTGGATGGCGCTGTTCCCCGGCCTGGCGCTCATCGTTGCCTCGCTGGCCGTTATCCTCGTCGGCCGGGGCCTCCAAGATACCGACGATCAATAGGGATCAGGAAATGGACATCACATGCGTGGCGGAGACCAAAGATATTCTGGGCGAGGGCGTCATCTGGAATCCGGCCGAGGGCCGCTTGTACTGGGTTGATGCGTTCGGTCCGATGATCCGCCGGTATGATCCCAAGACCGGCGACGTGCAGTCGTGGAAGATGCCGGAGATCATTGGTTCGCTGGTTTTTAACCGGACAGGGGGGATCGTTGCCGGGCTGCAATCGGGTTTTTGCCGGGTGTCGCTTGATCCTGTCGCTGTGGAACAGGTCGTCAATCCTCAACCCGGCCCCGATGTCATCTTCAACGATGGTAAATGCGATCGGCGTGGCCGCTATCTCGTGGGCACCATGGACCGGAATTTCGCACCCGGCGCCGGGGTTCTGTGGCGCCTTGATCCGGACTGGTCGACGTACCGCCTAGACGATGGCATCACGGTTTCGAACGGCCTGGCCTGGAGTCCTGACAACGAAACCATGTATTTCGCCGACACGAGGGCCTTGGTCGTCTATGCCTATGACTATGACATCGAGACCGGCAATGTCGCCAACAAGCGCGTCTTCTTCCGGACCGACGACATGGTGGGCAGGGTCGACGGCGCGACCGCGGACCGCGACGGCAACTATTGGTGCGCGATGATCCATGACGGTTCGATCTGCTGCTTCGACCCCAGGGGGCGCTTGGACAGGCGCATTGAGCTGCCGGTCAAGCACCCGACCATGTGCACGTTTGGGGGCCCGGATCTTGATGTTCTATATGTCGTGACAAGCCGGCGCTTTCTCGACGAGGCCGCCGAGTGCGAGCAACCGCTGGCTGGCGGTCTGTTCGCCGTAACCGGAACTGGCGCCAAGGGCGTTGCCGAACCTTTCTTTGCGGGAAATTAACAATGAAAACAATGAAGACGTGGCAATCCATGAGCGCCGAAGAGCGCGAGTATCACTATAACCCGCAGAACTCGGTCACGGACTTCTCATCGTTTCAAACGTTTCGGAACGCGGTCAGCCGCGTTTGCCGGAACGTCATGACCGCGCATCTCGATGTCCGGTACGGCGAAGGGGCACTGCATAGCGTCGATATCTTTCCCTCAACGCAAGGCTCACCGGTGCATATCTTCTTTCACGGTGGCTATTGGCGGGCTCAGGACAAGGAGAACTTTGCCTTCATCGCGCGCGACCTCGTTCAGCGCGGTGTCACGGTGGTGGTCGCCAACTATGACCTGTGCCCCCAGGCCACGCTGGACGGCGTCACGGCCTCCGCGCTCGACGCGATCACATGGTGCCACCGTAGCATCGGGGAATACGGGGGCAATCCGGAAGCGATCAGCCTCTCGGGGAATTCGGCCGGAGCGCATCTTTGCGCGATGGCGCTGGCGACCGACTGGACCGCACGCGGGCTGCGGGCGCATCCGGTCAAGGGCGCGGTGGTCATCAGCGGCATCTACGACCCGGAGCCGGCCCGGCATATCAGTGTCGCCGACGACCTCAACCTCGACGACGACATTGTCGCACGCAACAACGTGCTTTCATTGCCGCCGCTATCCTCATGCCCGGTCTGGGTCTTTGCCGGCGGTCGGGAACCCTGGGCGTGGGTGGAACAGAGCTTCGATTACTCGCGGCATTTGCGTGTTCACGGCCATGATCCGGAAGTTCATGTTCTCCCTGGCTATCACCACTTCAACATCATGGATCAGTATCTCGATCCGGCCAGCCCGATCGCGACCGCTGTCAGGCGGGCTTGCGGCGTGCAATAGCTCTGCAAACTGGCGTCACCCTATTGGCGCGGTGTTTCCAAATACATCGGGATCTCGTGCATATAGCTCCATATTTCTGCCGTGCAGGGAGGGCTGGAAGGCTAAGAAAAAGATGGGGTGCGAATACGCAGTCGCTTAATGGTGGATCCTGCTTCCGGCACGGGCTTGGGCCTGTATCGGGATTGCCATCGGGTTTTCGTAAAGTTTCTGATCGAAGAGTGACCCGGTCCAAAACTGAACATCGTAGTCCAGGCGTGGTGTCCTTACATACTCGACGATCGCAACTTGGTCTGGCTGCAGGGCCAAGAACGATTTGTCAGGTCGCGTAGCTCGATTGGGCAGACTTGGATTACTCATCATAGTAACGCGGCCACCACGCAATGTATGGGTATCCAGGTTTCGAGTAAGCATACCAGCGACGCCCGTAACCCGGTCGAAAAAGGTCGAAGGTTGTCACTTACATGACGAATGGAAAACGTTCCTGGACTGTATTGGATCTTCATGCCGCTGCTTGGAAAAGCCCCCGCTGATATCGACGCCGCTGTCGCGCAGTCCTTGGGTAAGCTGCTGACCGAAAAAATCCGTGGAAAGCCCACCGAGGAAGCCGACCGGTCGGCCCATGCGCCCGAGTGCGATGGCAACGTTGAAGACGGCACCGCCGTTGAAAGGCTGAAAGGCCGTTTTCCCCTCTGTACCGTTTGCGGGCAGGAAATCTATAAGGGCTTCACCGCAGCACAGGATCATCGATTGGCTCTACCCACAAACGCCTCCATGGCACCCTTTGTGCCGTGTTCCCACAAGGCGGTAAGGGCAGTGGAAAATGCCTTTCTAAAAGCAGGATTGCTTACCGTTGGACCGAATACCTCATCCATGGCCAGGAATGCGGTTGGCTCGGATTTTGCCTGAAGGGCTGCCTGCCGAAGACGTTCGGCTTTTTCATCCTCCAGCTTGATCGAATGCCCATCGTCCCGTGTGCCCGCGCAGTAGCGGCACCAGAGTGCGACTTCCATCGCGAGCCCATCGATCGGAAGATCCGCTGCTAGGCGGTCGGCAATGGCAGGGAGGATGAACTTCGGCTGTCGGTTCGATCCGTCGAGGCACAGCCGGGCGATGGTATCGCCGATCTCGGGATTGGCGAAACGCGACATGGTTTGTTCAAGGTAGGCCTGGAAATCCACTCCGGGGATGGGTGGGATCGTGGGCAGGACCTCCTCGGTTTCCAGCTTCTCCAGGAACGCCCGGATGACCGGTGTCGCCATGGCGTCACGGGCGTACTCAAGGCCCATCAGCGCGGCGGGATAGGCGATGATTGCATGCCCTCCGTTGAGGATGCGCAGCTTCATCAATTCGTAGGGCGCAACATCCCCGACGAACTCCACGCCGACTTCCTCGAGCGCCGGGCGACCCTGGGGGAAGGAATCCTCGAGCACCCACTGACGAAAGGGTTCGCACACGACGACACCGGGATCCGCGATGCCAAACTTCTCTTCCGCCATGGCGCGCTCGCGATCGCCAGTCGCTGGCGTGATGCAGTCCACCATGCCATTGGGAAAGGCGACCATATCCTCGATCCAGCCCGCGATACCGGGCGCCATGAGTTTCGCCAACCCGACCATCGCGCGTTTGGTAACCGCGCCGTTTTCAGGGAGGTTGTCACAGGACATGATCGTGAAAGGGGGCATTCCTTGGTCATGCCGATTGCCCAGCGCCGAGATCAGAAGACCGAAAACGGTTTGCTGCTCCTCGGGGTTCTCCAAGTCACGGATGATTTCCGGGTGATCGGCGTTGAAGCCGCCATCAGTTGCGTCTATGTAGTACCCGCCTTCCGTAATGGTCAGGGAGACAATGCGGATCTCCGGTCGGGAAAGGATCTCAACCAGACGCTGCGGATCGACCTCCGCGAAATCGATCATCGGGCCTATAACACGCGCCGTGTAGCCCTGGGGGTCCAGTTCAATGACGGTGCTCAACCAGTCCTGTGCCGCAAGCCTTTTCCGCATGGTAGCGTCGAAGGACTTGATGCCGGCACCGATGATGCCCCAGTCGTGGTCACGCCCCCTGTTGAAAAGTCGATCCAGATACACCGCCTGATGGGCCCGATGGAAGTTGCCCACGCCGATGTGCAGGATACCGGCAGTGACATCGGTTCGATTGTATTGTGGCACGGAAACAGCGGCGGGAAGGCAGTTCAGGGCGGCCTGGTTCAGTCTCATCGCCATGTCAGCTCATCCAGTTTCCGCCGTCGACGTTGTAGGTCTGGGCAACCACGTAGTCGCTTTCGGAGCTGGCGAGGAACACCGCCATGCCCGTGAGGTCTTCGGCGGTCGCCATGCGTCCCAGGGGCACCTCCTCGCCAACCAGCCGTTTCTTCTCGCCGAGGGGGCGGTTCTCGTATTTCGCGAAGAGGGCGTCGACGCCGTCCCAATGTTCGCCGTCCACCACGCCGGGGGCGATGGCGTTGACGTAGATGCCGTGGGGGATCAGGTTCAGCGCGGCGGATTGAGTGAGGCTGATAACGGCGGCCTTGGTGGCGCAATAGACAGCCACCAGGGGTTCGCCCCGTCGGCCCGCCTGGCTCGCCATGTTGATGATCTTGCCGCCCCTCCTCCGCGCGATCATCGACTTGGCGACCGCTTGAAGCGTGAATAGCGTGCCCGCCACGTTGACGGCGAACAGCTTGTCATAGCTTTCGCGGGTAATTTCCGCGACGGGCGCCAGATCGAACAGGGCGGCGTTGTTGACCAGGATGTCGATGCCGCCCGTCCGTGACTCGATCTCCGCGACAGCCTTGTCGATGGAGGCTTGGTCGGTCACATCCAGGTCGACCGCATAGGCCGACGGCCCGATTGCGGCGGCGGTTTCCCTTGCCCGTTCGATGTTAATGTCGCCAATGGCGACCGCGGCGCCCTCGCGAACATAAGCTTCCGCAAAGGCCCGCCCGATGCCCCGCGCCGCACCGGTGATCAGGGCGGACTTGCCGTCGAGCCGTTTCACTGGATTGCCCTTCCATCCTTGTCGAAACGGTAGATCCTCTCCTTGGGCGCGGTGACGCTGATTTCATCGCCGTAGCGCACGCCGACCTCGCCCGGGGCACGCACCGTCAAATTGCCGATGCCTGCCACCGTCACATGGAGAAAGGTGTCAGAGCCGAGATGTTCGGCGACACCCACAGTGCCCTGCCACAGCCCGCCATCCCGGGACACTTCCAAATGCTCGGGTCGCACGCCAATGGTATGGGCGCCATATCTGCGCGCCTCGGGACCCTCGACGAAATTCATCTTCGGCGAGCCGATGAATCCGGCGACGAACAGGTTGGCGGGATTCCGATAGAGATCCAACGGGGAGCCGACCTGTTCGATGATTCCGGTCCTTAGAACGACGATCTTGTCGGCCATGGTCATCGCCTCGACCTGGTCGTGGGTCACATAGATCATGGTGGTCTCCAAGCTCTGGTGGAGTTCGGAAATCTCCAGGCGCATGTTGACCCGAAGCGCCGCGTCGAGGTTCGACAAGGGCTCGTCGAACAGAAATGCCTTGGGTTCGCGCACGATGGCGCGACCGATGGCGACGCGCTGGCGCTGGCCGCCGGATAACTGCCCGGGCCGGCGGTCGATATATTCCGTCAGGTTCAGGGTCTCGGCGGCCTCATCAACCTTGCGATCGATTTGCGCCTTGTCCAGTCCCGCCATTTTCAGGGGAAAAGCAATGTTCTTGCGGACCGACATGTGCGGATAGAGGGCATAGGTCTGGAAGACCATGGCGAGGCCGCGTTTGGCGGGTCGGATGGTGGTGGCGTCCTGGCCATCGATTTCAACCGTCCCCGTCGTGACGTCCTCGAGGCCGGCGATGAGCCTGAGCAACGTGGATTTGCCGCAGCCCGACGGGCCGACGAAAACCACGAACTCACCTTCATTAATCTCCAGGTCCAGCGGCGGAATGACTTCCACGCTGCCGAAGCTCTTTGAGACCTGTTTGAGTCTGATGCTTCCCATAACGAAAACCTTCCTTGTCTCCGCGCCTACTTCACGGCGCCGAACGTCAGTCCGCGCACCAGTTGCTTCTGGCTGAACCAACCCATGATCAAAATCGGCGCGATCGCCATGGTCGAGGCGGCGGAAAGCTTGGCGTAGAACAGCCCCTCGGGGCTGGAATAGCTTGCGATGAAGGCCGTCAGCGGAGCGGCCTCGGCGGCGGTGAGATTGAGCGTCCAGAATGCCTCGTTCCAGGCCAGGATGACGTTCAACAGCAACGTCGAGGCGATCCCCGGGACCGCCATCGGTGTCAAGACGTGCAGGATCTCGGCCCAAAGGGTCGCGCCGTCCATGCGCGCGGCTTCGAGGATCTCCCCCGGGATCTCCTTGAAGTACGTGAACAGCATCCAGATGATGATCGGAAGATTGATCAGCGTCAGGACGATGACCAGTCCGGCCCGCGTGTCGAGCAGCCCCGTATCCCGAAAGATCAGGTAGATGGGAATCAGAACGCCCACGGGCGGCAGCATCTTGGTGGACAGCATCCACATCAGGACATTCTTCGTTTGTTTTCCGGGTACGAAGGCCATGGACCAGGCCGACGGAATGGCAATGAGCAAGCCAAGGAAGGTTGAGCCGAAAGAGATCACCACCGAGTTCCAGAAGTGGCGGAAATAGTTGGAACGTTCCTGTACCTCGCCATAGTTCTCCAGGGTCCAGTCGAACCCGAGAAACAGGGGCGGCGAAGCAATGGCGTCGGCCTCGGTCTTGAAGCTGGTCAGGATCGTCCACAGGATCGGGAAGAAGATCAGGAGTCCCACACCCCAGGCCGCTAAGGTGGTAACCGCTTTGCGGCGATTGGTGACTGCGCGTGCCATCGTTCAGGCCTCCAGGTTCTTGCCGATCATCCGCATCAGGAAGATGGCAACGATGTTGGCGAGAATGACTGCGATGATGCCGCCAGCGGAGCCGCCGCCCACGTCGAACTGCAGGAGCGACTGGGCGTAGACCAGGAAGGTGATGTTGGTCGACGCATAGCCGGGGCCGCCATTAGTGGTGACGAGGATTTCGGCAAAAATCGACAGCAGGAAAATGGTCTGGATCAGAATCACCACCGTGATCGCCCGCGCGAGATGGGGCACCACCATATAAACGAAGCGATTCAAGGCGCTCGCGCCGTCCATTTCGGCCGCTTCCAACTGTTCCTGGTCCAGGGATTGGAGCGCGGTGAGGAGAATCAACGTCGCGAACGGCAGCCACTGCCAGGCAACGATCAAAATGATGGAGAACAGGGGCGCATGGGCCAGAAAGTCGAATGGCTGGAGCCCCACGGTCTTGGCCAGATGGGCGAACAGGCCGTTCACCGGATTCATGAACATGTTCTTCCACACCAGGGCGGAAACGGTGGGCATGACGAAGAACGGCGCGATCACAAGGATCCGCACAATCCCCTGTCCCCAAACCGGCTGATCGAGAAGTATCGCGAGACCAGTGCCGCCGATGATCGTAATAAGGAGAACGCCACCGACCAGAAGGAGGGTATTGGCGAGCGCCTCAAAGAATGCGGGATCGGTAAGAAAGAACTCGTAGTTCAGCAAGCCGATCCATTCCTCCGTTCCAGGCGAGAGCAGGTTGTAGCTCTGGAAGGAGAACCAGATCGTCATCGACAGCGGCACGATCATCCAGCCCAGCAGCAACAAAACCGAGGGCGAGATCATGAATCGTGCAGCCGTTCGGGAATGGTCCGTAGCCATCGGATGTCTCCCAGAATGCAGCTTTTTTTCTTGATTGGAGGAATGCAGGGCTGGCCCATGCGACCAGCCCTACAGGCAAAGAAGACGCGCTACTTCGGGTAGCCGGCCTTCCTCATCGCCCTCTCGGTAAGGGCTTGGGCATTCTTCAGGGCCTGATCCACCGACACGTTACCGGCGAGGGCGGCGGAGAATTGCTGACCAACCGCCGTGGCGATGCCCTGGAATTCGGGGATGGCGACGAACTGGATTCCCACATAGGGGACTTGGTCAACGGTGGGCTTGGTGGGATCGGCCGCGTTGATGCTCTCGAGCGTCATCTTGGCGAACGACACTTTGGCGTATTCCGGGTTGGCATAGAGCGACGCCCGGGTGCCTGGCGGCACGTTGGCCCAGCCTTCCTTGGAAGCCACGAGGGCCAGATAGTCCTTGGACGTCGCCCAGGCGATGAACTTCTTGGCGCTTTCCACCTTTTGAGAGCCGGCGGGGATGGCAAGGCTCCAGGCCCACAGCCAGTTGCCGCGCTTGCCGAGGCCGGTATCGGGCGCTAGGGCGAAGCCAACCTGGTCGGCGACCTTGCTGTTCTTGGAATCGGTCACGAAGGAGGCGGCGACGGTGGCGTCGATCCACATGCCGCACTTGCCCGTCTGGAACAGGGCCAAATTCTCGTTGAAGCCGTTGGACGAGGCACCTGGAGGACCGGCGTCCTTCATCAGGTCGAGGTAGAAAGTCAGGGTGTTCTTCCAGGCAGCGCTATCGAACTGGGGTTTCCAGTCCATATCGAACCATTTGGCGCCGAAGGAGTTGGCGGTGGCGGTCAGGAACGCCATGTTTTCGCCCCAACCGGCCTTGCCGCGAAGGCATACACCGTAGACTTCGTTCTGCTTGTCGGTCATGGCGCGGGCCGCTTCGCCGATGAAGTCCCAGGTCGGCGCCTCGGGCATTTCGAGCCCGGCCTTGGCCATCAGATCCTTGCGGTACATGACCATGGAGCTCTCGCCATAGAACGGCGCGGCATAGAGCTGTCCATCGACGGTCAGGCCATTGCGAATGGCGGGCAGGATATCATCGACATCATAGGATGCCGGCAGATCGTTGAGAGAGACCAGCCAGCCTTTCTGGCCCCAGATCGGCACTTCGTAGGTGCCAATGGTCATGACGTCGTATTGGCCGCCCTTTGTGGCAATGTCCGTGGTGACGCGCTGGCGCAGTATGTTCTCTTCCAGGGTCACCCACTCGAGTTCGATATCCGGGTTCTTCGCCGTGAAATCATCGGTCAGCTTCTGCATCCGAATCATGTCGCCGTTGTTAACCGTGGCGATGGTCAACGTTTCGGCGGCGGCCGGATTGCCGGAAAGCAATGCGGCGAACGCAGTCACTGCTAAGAGTTTGATGGGGGTCTTGATCATGTTCAGTCTCCCATGTTGCCCTGTCGATGAGGTGAGCTTTAGCTATATTATTGAGCAATTATTCGCATAATTGAGACCAATTGTCAATGGGGTTCTCCGCCAAAGATGATTCGCTTGCGCTATAAATCGCGCAATACGTTAATAATAAAACGAGAGAACAACCATTTAGAAGTTGGATCGGTTTGGAGGAGAGATCAACTAAGCAAGACGTCCGCCGTCGTCTCGTCCGTGATGAGGCCCGTGATCCAGCGGCCGGCGAGGGCGCCACGAATGGCGCGAAGCTTGTTCGGCCCACGTGCCACGCCAATAGTGGGATGTTCGGGCGGTTGGCGCAGTGGGACGCTTGCCACGCGGTCATTGGTTTGGCCGGAGATCAGGACACCTTGGTCGTCATAAGCCCATCCGATGATTTCTCCGGCACCTCCCGCGGCTGTCAGGTCATCGAGTTCCTGCCGAGTGATGAACCCGTCGGTCAACAGGGGCGGCGCCTCGTTGAGTTCACCGATCCCGACAAATGCAACGTCGGCGGACTGTGCCATGGTGATATTGATGCGGATAGGTTTCTGGGCACAAAGCGTGTCGCGCTCGTCCTTTGTGGTCGCAACCACGGGCACCGCCAAGGGATGACGCGGTGCCTGGGTAAGATCGCCGATGCGGGTGATGGGATCGTTGAAGTTGGCCGAGCCGTCGGGCGCCAGGCTGCCGACCAGGGAGACGAACTTGTGGTGCGGGCAGCAGATCGGCGACACCTGGTCCACCGCCCCACGAATTTCCTTTCCGGTCCCTAAGGCCATGACGATGGGCTCTTCGGCCTTGAGGAATCTTTCCATTTCGGTCGCCGCGACCTGTGCGATTCCCAAGGCCGGATCGTCCGACGTCGGGTCGGCCAGCGTCACCTCGCAGAAGTCCAACCCATAACGATCTTTTAGGCGCTGTGCCAGGTCCATGCACCGCGCGATGGGATGGTCCAGCCGGAATTTGACAAGGCGTTTACGTGTGGCGAGCGCGACAAGGCGTTGCGCCGATTGCCGGGATATTCCCATCTTCTCGGCAATCTCGTCCTGCGTGTTGTCCGCGATGTAATAGAGCCACGCGGCTCTGGCCGCGTCGTCGATACGGCTTGAACCGGTTTCGTTGTGCCTTGGCATTGCTGACTTCTGGTCGGTTTGAGTTGCGTGCCGATGGTTTGGCAAGCATTTGCCCAGGGTACAGGCAATTGCGCCTTAACGTAAGTATTAACCTGGTGATTATGTCAATCACTGCGTCGATGGACACTTCGGCTTCAGGTCAAAACCGCAGAGTTTGTCCTCGATTGGTTCGATTCCGTTCCTTGGGTGAGCATACCTAAAGACATAGTGCTCTGGGACGGGCTCCCGGCCGCGCCTGGGGATCGGCGATCCCCCGGACCCGCGCTGTACACCAAAACGCAGACACAAGATGGGCGGGCTCACGGCGATGTCCTCGCCTACGCCCATTGTCTTAGACGACACGTCTCTCCAACTGTCGGCGCCGATACTCCTGATATGCAACCGCCGCCACCAGCAGGGTTCCGATCAGCACCCGCTGAACGTGGAAGTTGGCGCCTACCAGAACCATGCCGTTCTCGATGACTCCTATGGTGAAGATTCCCAGGACCGTGCCGAAAATCGTTCCAAGCCCTCCATAGAGAGCGGTGCCGCCCAATACGACCGCCGCAATGATATGCAGCTCATAGTTCAGACCGAGATCAGGCGAGGCCGCATTCAGGCGTCCGACGAGAAGAGTGGCCGCGAGTCCCACGCACGCGCCCTGGAAGGCGTAGATAAGGATTTTCTGCCGGTCAACATGGATACCGGCCAAGCCGCACGCATCTTCGTTGGACCCGATGGACACCGTGTAGCGCCCGAAGCGCGTGTGGTAGTAGAGCCACCAACAGATGACGACCACGCAAAGAGAGATAATCGCCGGCATGGGTACCGGACCCACGAAGCCTTGGCCGAGGAAGACAAGGCTGGAAGGAAGGCGGGTGACGGCGGTACTCCCCATCAGGATGTGGGTGAGGCCGCGGAGCGCGACGAGCATGCCGAGGGTGGCGATCAGGGGATTCACCTTGAGCTTGGTAATGACAAGTCCGTTGATCGTTCCGAAGGCCGTGCCAAGCACGATCCCGGTAGCGATCCCGATCGGCACCGGCGTGCCCGCGTCGATCATCCGGGCCACAACGCAGCCGACGAAACCGAGCACCGACCCCACCGAAAGGTCGATCCCCCGGCTGGAGATGACGAATGTCTGGCCCATGGCGATGATGAGATAGACCGCCACCTGCCGGGTGATGTTCATCTGATTGGAAATCGCGAGGAATCGGTCGCTCCAAAAGATGATCGCGACATATAGGATCACGAGAGCGATGACGAGCGGATTGATGCCGCCGATTGCCCTCATGGCTCCGGAACCAACGCCGCGCATGGGGCTCAGATCGGTATTGAGGCCGGTCATGTCAGGCGCCCCCTCCCATGATTAAGCTCACCACGTCCTGCTTCTGCACCTCAGCGGTGGACACGATTCCGGCCACCTCGCCACCACGCAGCACAATGACGCGCTGAGAGACGGTGAAGACATGCTCCAGATTGTGGCTGATGATCATCACGGCCATGCCGTGGTCGCTCAGATTGCGAATCAGTTCCAGAACCTTGCGCTGCTCCTGGACGCCAAGGGCAGCCGTCGGCTCATCCATAATGATCAAACGGGCACGCTCCGACAGAAGTATGCGGCCGATAGCCGTGGCTTGTCGCTGGCCGCCGGAAAGCTGCCGCACGGGACGATCGTAGGACGGTAACTCGATCTTGACCCGGCGGAGCAGTTCCGCCGAGCGTTCTCGCATCTGTTTGTGATCCAGGAGAGGTAGAAACCGGAACAGGCGCCGCGTCGGTTCCCGGTTGAGGAAGATGTTGCCGGCGGCATCCAGGTCGTTCACCAGGGCGAGATCTTGGTACATGGTCTCGATACCGATGTCGCGCGCGTCGTCCGGCTCATGCGGTTCGTAAGGACCGCCGTTCCACAGCATCTCGCCACCATCCCGCCGATACGCTCCGGAGATCACCTTGGCGACCGTCGACTTGCCGGCCCCGTTGTCGCCGACGATCGCCACGATCTCGGCGGGTGCGATGTCGAAGCTCACATCCTTGACGGCCTGGATGGCGCCAAAGTTCTTGCGCAGGTGAATGACCTGCAGGAGCTGTGAATTCTTCTCAAGCATCACGGATATCCTGTCGAAGCCCTACCCGTCGAAGGGTTCCGAGGGCGCGCGACCGGCCCGCCCTCGGACTAGTGGCGATGTCAACGACCGTAGTGTTTCAAAAGGAAGGCGTTGACGTCGAACATCTCTGCGGGCACGTACTTGGCGATGCGGTAGGCGGCGTCACAGACCGGGATGTCCGCGTACACCGTCTTTTCGATGGTACCCTCATTACCTGTCAGATGCATGAGCAGGGCCTCGGCAGAGGCGCGGCCCATGGAACGCGGATCACGGAAGGGCGCAACACCGATTTCGCCGAGCGCCACTGCCTGCAGCTCGTCGATCGTCCCTCCCATGCCGACAACGGTGATTTCGCCCGGCTTCTTGCCGTTGGCCAGCAACGCGTCCTTGGCCGAGACCGCCATGTAGCTGTTCAGGCCGACGACGGCATCAAAGCTGTGGGCGGCGAGAGCGCGTTCCGTTTCGTTGTAAGCAAGTTCTCGGTTGAAGTTGGCATAAGCCTCATAGACTACTTTTAATTCGAGATCCTTTGCTTCCTTCAGGGCGCGAAGTACGCCGCCGCCGCGTGCCTCGGAGATCTCGGACGCCGCAGGTCCCCACAGCATGACGATTCTCGGCTGAAAGACTCCCTTCGCGCGGAAATGATGGGCAAGCCACTCGCCAGCTTTGTAGCCCATTTCGTCATGGCTATAGACGACCCAGTTGAGTACCGCATCGTCATAGGGCACCCCTTCCTTCGGGCGCTCATAGTCCGTCATGAGGATCTTGGCCCCGGAGTCCCGGACGGCCATGAGGCCGGGCTCATTGAGCTCCAGCGAGGTTGGCCCGACAAGAACATAGTCGAGCTGCATGGTCGCGAAGTTCTCAAGATTCTGGACCATCTGGGCATGATTCGAACTCGTGTCGGGCGCGGCTTCGAAGAGCTTGTATTTGAGACCGGCCTCACTCAGGTGGCTCTTGAACCCTTCTCGCAATTGCCCGAACAGCGCCTGCAAGTCGATGCTGTGGGCGGCGAACCCGATCCGGATCTCGCGATCCGGCAACTGAGTCTGGGCCGCGGCCGGCGATGCGACCGAAGCCAGGAAAGCGGCGACGGCTGCCGCCGTCACTGCGCTTCTCAGAATATCTCGACGTTTCATCGATCCTGTTCTCCCTGTTGATCGTGGACCAAACCGCCGCGCCCGCGACAAAGGACACGGCGGTCATTCGAGGTTCGCGTGCCGGCTTCGTATCGTCTGAAACCCCTCGTCTTGCTCGCGCGCGAGTCGAAGTATTGCCTCCTCTAGAAAGCACAGAAGGAGTTGCTCGAAGAGCGATCCGGGCGGCTGTACGGATTGCTTTCGGTCTATCGGATCCGTTTTAGCGGGAACGGGTAGCGTGATGACCGAGTCCACGTTACGAGCAAACTCCGCGTCCTCATGAGCGGACAAGCCGATCACCTTGGCGCCGAACATGCGGGCCCGGGACGCCAGAAGCACGACCGTCGGCGTCACCCCCGAGCCCGAAGCGGCAATCAGGACATCGCCATCGCCGATCGACGGTGTCGTCAGATCACCGGCGACGTAGCAGCGAATGCCGAGTTGGGCGAGCCGCGTTGCGAACATCTTGAGCACCAGACCACAGCGCCCAACCGCGCAGACAAACACACGATCCGCGCTTGTAACGGCACGGAGAAGTTCGTCCAGACGGCCGACCGGCAGGAGCGGCGCATGACGCGCGATCTCGGAAGCCACTTCCGAATGCGCGTTATCAGCCATGCCAAGTCCTCCGCACGTGTTCGAGAGTTCGGGCGAGTACCCCGGCCGGATTCGGAGGAACGGGGTTAGGCCCGAACATCATGATCTCGGCCGAGAGATATCCGCTGTATCCGGCCGCCTTCAGGGCACGACAGGCGGTCGCAAAATCGAACGTTCCCTCTCCCGGCAGAAGATGCGCGTCGCTGTCGCCGGCATTGTCGTTCACATGCACATGGCGCAGGCGATCACCGAGCTTTTCCACATGGTCGAGAAAGTACCCGGCGGCATCGATACCCAAGCGCCGCGCCGTGACATTCACATGGCCGACATCAAGCATGGCAGCCAGTGCGGGCGAGCCAACCCCGTCGAGGACGGCAACCAGGTCATCGAGCGTTTCCACGGAGGTGGTCTCAAGGTCGGTCAAGGGCTCCAGGACCAGCACCAAACCGTGACGCTCCGCGCAGCGCGTCAAACGGCCGACGGTGTCGATCACTCGATCGAGAACTTTATCCGCGTCGAAAACGAACCTCTCGCGAGTCTGTCGCCACCCCCAGAATGGCGTGGTGAGAACCATCAAAGGGAATTCGAGCGCCGCAGCCACTTCGATGCCGCGTTCGAAGTAAGCGACGCTCCGCGTCCTGAGCCGCTCTCCATCAAAGGGCGGCGCCGTGTCGATGAGGTAGTTCACCGGGTAGAAGCACTGCTCCGGAAGGAAGGCAACCGGCGTCAGTCCCGACTTCTCGACGAGGCGTCGGCAGGCGGCGACCACGCCCGCGTCGAGGCACCCATCCTCGTAGAAATCATCCACGTAGCCGTGCGGAAGACCTCCCCACAGCTCGACGCCGTCATATCCGGCTTCCGCGATGACGGAGAGCGCCTCCGGCAGAGGGTAATACTTGAGCAGCGAGGTAACCGCCGCTGTTTTAAGGGCGATTTCGGTCATGACACCTCCGCCTCCCGGTCGTCGGCCCGTCGTTCGAGCGCGGCGAGATCATGCATGAGTGTTCGAGTCGCCGGATAAAGGGCCCGGAATGCCTCGTATTGGTCGGAGTAAGCGTCGACGACCTGGGGATTTGGTTCCACCTCCGGCCCCTGACGGGACCAAGCCGCGGCGAGGGGGGCCACATTCCTCTCTGTCACCGCGGCCATGGCCAAAGCCGCGGCCCCGTAAGGCGAGGCATCCGGGGTCAACGCCGCGCGAACGGGCCGGCCCAGGACATCCGCCAGTGTTTGCAGCCAGACCACGTCTCGCGCCCCGCCGCCGGCGACGCGGATTTCCCCCACCTCAACATCGAGATCAAGAGCGACTTCAACCAAATCGCGCAAGGCAAAGCATACGCCCTCGACCACCGCCCGAGCGAGGTGGTGGCGATTGTGCCGGGTCGTGAGACCGAACCAACAGCCTCGCGCCTCTGGATCGGCGTGGGGCGACCGTTCTCCGGTCAGATCGAGCCCTGTACTCGGACGCCGTGGTCGTTGCAGACGGATGCCTTGACGAGGACACGATTCCGACCGCATTCGCCTCAGGCGCCGACATTGTGGTTTGCGGACGCTCTGTCTTCGCCAACCCCCCCGGCAAGACACTGCCCAGGTTGAGATGCCTTCTCCCGGCAGTTCGGATGTCCGATCCGGGCAGCGCGTCGACCTCCTGAGACATCGCATATGGCGAACCTGCGCGACCCTTCCGTCATTCTCCGCATCGCCCGCATGCGGTACGAGGAAAAGCGCTCGCAGCAGGACATCGCGGCCATGCTCGGCATTTCATCCTCTACCGTGAGCCGGGCGCTCAAGCAGGCACGGGACCTCGGCTTCGTTGAAATCCGAGTGGTTCCGCCGTCGGATCGGTTGCCCGACCTCGAACACGCCCTCGAGGAAAAGTTTGGTGTTCCGTCGGCCGTGGTCGTTCACACGGCCGAGGACGGCGCTCAAACCCGTCATCGGCTCGGTCGCGCGGTTGCCGAGTTCCTGGCCCCAGTCCTGCGCGCCGATACGGTTATCGGAGTGTCCGACGGTCGGACCACTGCCACGGTTGTCCAGCATATGAGCCGGACGAGCCTGCCCGGGCTTGAGGTTGTTCCTCTTATCGGCGGCGTCGGCATGGTGGATGCCCCGACGCATCCACACGAAGTGGCGCGTGAGTTGGCCATGCGGATTGGCGCGCGCACTTGGCAATTACCCGCGCCGGCGATGGTCGATTGTCATGAAACGGCCGCGACGCTCGTCGACGCGCCGATTGTTCGGGCTGCGTTTGAGGTGATTCGTCGATGCTCTGTGGCACTGGTCGGGGTCGGCGCCATCTCCCCCGAAGCGGCAATCGTCAGACATGGCGTGGTGACGGTCGACGAGATCGCGGGCGTCGGCGCCCTCGGCGCGGTTGGCTCCATCTGCGCGCGTTTCTATGACGGAGAGGGCAACGCCGTACCCTCCGAGCTCGACGCTCGCACCTTGGCCATCACGTTACCACAGTTGAAATCTATCCCTTTTCGTATCGCCGTGGCCAATGGCGAGGCCAAGGTTCCAGCCCTACGCGCCGGTTTGCGTGGGCGGATCGTTAACTCCCTGGGTACTGACGAGGCGACGGCCCACGCTCTCCTCTCCCGAAACGTCCTGTGACGACGGGGCGATGTCCATCGGGGAACAGATACAAAACAGGCCGCTCAAGCGTGGAAGCGATTGAGTCTTAAAGGGCCCCCCTTTGATCCCATGGTGTGGTGGTAGACTGCCATCATTGAGCGAGAAGGATGCACTATGGGTCCGGCCCTGGCTATCGGCCCATCAGAAGGTTGGGGAGGAACAAGGAGATCTGCGGGAACAGGATAATCGGCACCAGCCCGCCGACGAGTACGGCAAGGAAAGGAAGAACAGCCTTCGAGATCGCCTCGAGGCTTATATCCGCCTGCTTCATCGCAACGTAAAGATTGGCCCCGAGCGGCGGGGTCAGGAAACCGATCTCGCAGCAGATGACGAAGATCACCCCGAAATGTATGGGATCGATGCCGAGGCTCGTCACGAGGGGCAGGAAAACCGGCGTCAGGATAATGATCTGGGCCAGGGTCTCCATGAACGTGCCGATGACGATCAGGAAGCCGGCGATCAGGAACAGCAGAACGATGGGGTCCGAGGAAATGCTGCCGAGGCCTTCGGCGACGATGACCGGGATGCGATAGATCGTCAAAAGGCGTCCGAACGACAGCGCCACGCCGACAATGACGAGGACGGTGCCCGAGGTCAGCGCGGTTGTGCGCAGGCATGCGAAAAACGACCGCCATGTGAGCGCCCGGTAGATCACCGTCCCCACGAACAGCGCGTAAAATACCGCCACGGCGGAGGCCTCCACGGGCGTGAAAACGCCGGCATAGATCCCCCCGAGAATGATGATGGGCGCCATCAAGGCCCACTTGCCGCGATTGATGGCGTGCAGCGCGCGGCGCGCCGAGAACTTTTCGCCCGAGCCCACATATCCGCGCTTGCGCGATACGGCATAGGCGGCCAGGATCATCAAGAACCCGATAAGGAGCCCGGGAATGAGCCCGGCCATGAAAAGCTGCGTGATCGAGGTGCTGGCCACGACTCCGTAGATGATCATCGGGTTACTGGGCGGTATCAGGATGCCTAGGGTCCCGCCCGATGCCGCGACCGCGCCGCCGAAATCCCGCCCATAGCCTCGCCGGAACATGCCCGGCAGCATGATGCCGCCGATCGCCGCAACGGTGGCCGGGCCCGAACCGCTGATCGCGGCGAAGAACATGCAGGCGAGGATGGTAACGACGGCGAGGCCGCCCGTCACGTTGCCGACGATGCTCGACGCCACTTCGACGATTCGGTCGGTGATTCCGCAGGCTCCCATCAGGGCGCCGGCGAGGATGAAGCCGGTGACCGCGATCAGCGGAAACTGATCCACCCCGGTGTAAAGGGTCTGGATCACCATCGTCATTGGAATGCCGCCGTCGACCAGGATAGGCACGACCGTGGCCAGGCCGATGGTTGCCAGGATGGGAATGCCGAGGACCAGGCAGAAGACGAAGACGGCGGTCAGCATCATGGCGCGCGCCTCCCTTCAGGCGTCGCGAACTTGTCCTCTTCCGCTTCGCTCGGTGGCGTTTCCCCGCCCATGAGTCCCCAACTCCTCAAATAGAGCTGGGAGAGCCGAAACATCATGAGGAAGAAGCCGCCGGGCACGATCAGGTAGACGTAGAAGAGGGGAATGTCGAGAACGGCGGAGCCTTGCGGAAAGCGCAGGATCGTCTCCATGAAATCGAAGCTGTAATAGACGATCAGTCCCATGAAGATCAGCCAGAAGCCATCGGAGAGGAGCATCGCCACCCTGCGCAGGGTCGGCGATGGCAGTATCAGCACGAAAGTCAGAACCCGAATGTGCCCCTGACGTTGGACGCCCAGGCTGGCCCCCAGGTAGACGAACCACACGAAGAAAAAGCGCGTCAGCTCCTCGTTCCAGGCCCAGGCCATGTCGAAGCCGTACCGCAGCACGACCTGGATCATCAGCAGAAGCATCAGGAAGACGAGCAGAACGGCGCAGACCGCTTCTTCGAAATGCCGGTCAAGGAGACGGAGGGCTTTTGTCATGGGACGGATAGGCAATCTCCCACGGGAGTAGACGGCGGGCAGATTCTCAATCCGCCCGCCACCCGATACAAGGGCCTACTTGTTCTTGGCCCGGAACTCCTCGGTCAGGGAGACGATGTAATCGACCGTCGCCTTGCCCTTGTCCACGTCGCCGTTTCCGATGAAGTCATAGAAATCCGGCCAGATGGAACGGGCGCGACGGATCCACTCCGGTTTGTCCTCGGGCGGGCCGAGGAAAACGATGCCATGGTCCTCCTTCAGGCGCTTGATATCGCTCTGGGTCGTCTTGACGATGTAGTCGCGCTCCCAATCGGTGGTCTCCTTGCCGGCGCGGACGACCGCGTCCTGAAGCTCCTTGGGGAGGCTTTGAAGCCAAGCTTCCGAGGCGACAATGAAGTTGCTTTGATAGACGTATGAGATTTCGGTGACCCACTTCTGCACTTCGTAGAACTTCACGGCCAGAAGCACGTTGATCGGGTTCTCCTGGGCATCCACGACTTTTTGTTGAAGGGCATTGAAGGTCTCGGACCACGCCATGGGGATGGGTTCGTTGTCCCAGCTCTTGAAGGCCGCGATCATGATGGGGTTCGGCGGGACGCGGATCTTGAGGTCCTGTAGGTCGGCGAGATTGCGAACCGGCTTCTTGGAATTGGTGAGGTCACGGAAACCCGCGTCGATCACGGTGATGAGGCGCACACCCGCCTCTTTGACGGACCATTCGTTAAGCCGGTCCCAACTCTGGTCGATGACGTTCCGACCTTCCTCGACCGTCTCGAAAATGTAGGGCAGCGTTAAAAAGCCCAGCGAGCGGGTAAAGACGTTGAGGTTGTTGGTCGAGATGATCGTCGATTCCTGCGTACCGAGCTGGGTCGCGCGCACCTGCTCCTGCTCGCTTCCCAATTGGAACGCCGGAAAGATGACGACATCGATGCGACCTTCGGAATATTTCTCGAGCAGCTCCTCGAACTTCAGGGCACAGGCATGAAAGACCGAATCCTTGGGATCGGGCTGGTTGCTGTGTCCCAGCTTCATGGTGAATTCCGCCGCTGATACGGAAAAGGCGCTCACGGCTGCAAACGCCACCGCGAGCGTCGCGGTTCGGAGCATAAGGTGGCGCATAGCGTTACGTCCTCCACAGACAAAGAAGGGTATTGACATGAAGTTCTGTTCAACAGAACTATTGTTCTGATTAATGAACTACTGTTGCTTAACCGACACCGCGTGTCAAGCAGAAGGGATGCCGCGATTGCCCGATGACGCCCCAAAGCCGACGATTCTCAAGAAGTCCATCGCTCTCCTCGACGCCCTTGGAACCGTCGCCGAACCGCTCCGGTTTACGGATCTCGTGAACATGGCGGGCCTTTCCAAAAGCTCGGCTCACCGCATCCTCGCCATGCTCGTGGACGAAAACCTCGTTGCCTTCGATGAGAGGTCGCGCACCTTCCGCCTCGGCTTCAAGCCGATGAGCTGGGCGCTAAAAACCTGGAACGCCTTCGACCTGCCGCTCTCCGCCGACGAAGAGATGCGCAAGCTGAATCGCGAAACCGACGAGCATGTGGTCCTCGCCGTCCTCGACGAAGCCGAGGTCGTGTTCATCAAGAAGATCGAATCCCGGGCGCCGTTGACGATGCGCCATCAGATCGGCGATCGCGCGCCCGCGCACTGCACCGCACTCGGCAAGGCCATCCTGGCCTTCCTTCCCGAGCCGGGGCGCGCCGCGCTGATCGCCGGGATGCATCTTCCCAAGCTGACGGAGCGGACGATCGCGGATCCCGCCGCTCTCATACGGGAGTTGGACACGGTTCGCCGGCAGGGCTATGCCGTCGCCGACCGGGAGGAGCAGCCGGAGGTTCGCGGCATCGCCGCACCGATCCTCGATTTTGAAGGCAAGGTCGTCGGCGCGATCAATGTCTGGGGACATGTCTTCAATGTCAGCCGGGAGAAACTGCTGGGCTGGGCGCCTCTCGTCATACGGGCGGCTGAAAACATATCGCGCCGCCTCGGTCACCGGCCCTAGGGTCTGTTGGCTGATCCGCGTACGCTCGACTTGACAGGTCGAGAAGTCGGGTACCGAGTACTGCGGGTTGAATTCGTACTCGAGTTCTTCCGGGGAAAGCCGCCGCTAGTCCACGGTCGTTTCCTTCACCACGGAACGCACTCGTCACGAGTTTCATTCAGCAGAACACATCTTTCGTTGGAAAGAACTTACGCTTGGATTACGCTAGATGGCCTGTCAACCTCTGCAAGGCGGATCGGCCCCAAGGGAACGAGGGAGGGAATGAGAAAGTGTCCGACGATCCCTGCTTGATGTCGGCCGTCGAAATGCTCCGGCATTTCCGCGACCGCCGGCTGTCGCCCCTGGAAGCGACGCGCTCTGCCCTCATGCGTATCGAAACCTTGGATAGCGTCTTCAACGCGTTCCGGCTCGTCGATCCCGAGCGTGCCCTGGCTGCGGCCCGTGAGTCCGAGGCGCGGTGGATGGCTGGAGAGCCATGTGGCCTGATCGATGGCGTGCCCTCGACCATAAAGGAGGTCGTGCTGTCCAAAGGTTGGCCGGCCTTGCGGGGGTCACTCAGCACGGACCCGGACCAGGAATGGACCGTCGACGCCCCGACCGTGGCAAGAATGCGCGAGCAGGGGGCGGTCTTTCTGGGCAAGACCAACTCTCCGGAATTCGGGTGGAAGGGCGTGACCGACAGCCCGCTTGCCGGCATAACCCGCAATCCCTGGAACCCTGAACGAACATCCGGCGGCTCCAGCGGTGGCGCGGCGGTCGCTGCGGCCCTCGGGATGGGCGCCCTGCATATCGGCAACGACGCGGCGGGTTCGGTACGAATCCCCGCGGGGTTCTGCGGCATCTTCACGCTCAAGCCCACTTTCGGCACCGTTCCCGCCTATCCATGGGAGGCGCGCGCCACCCTCGCCCATCACGGCCCGATGACCCGCACCGTCGGCGACGCCGCGCTCATGCTCAACGTCATTGCCCGGCCCGACGATCGCGACTGGTTCGCGCTGCCCTACGATGGCCGCGACTATCGAATCGGCCTGGAGGACGGCGTACGAGGCCTGCGTATCGCCTATAGCCGGACACTCGGTTTCGCCTGGTGCGACGAGGAGGTTCTGCGCCTCGTGGATCGGGCCGTCGAGACCTTTGTCGATCTCGGGGCGGTGGTCGAGGAGGCCGATCCCGATATCGGCAATCCTCGAAGTCTGATCGAGGACCTTTGGAACATGGGCCTGGCCTATGTGGTCGACGGCGTACCGAGGGAAAAGTGGCACCTGTTCGATCAACCGATGTTGGAGTATGCCGAGCGTGGCCGGGCGCAATCTGCCCTCGATCGGATGCGCGCCGAAATGGGCCGAGAGGCGATGGGCCGGGCCATGGCCGCGTTCCACCGCGATTACGATCTTCTCCTCACCCCGCAACTGCCGCTCGTCGCCTTCGAGGCCGGGCGGCTGACCCCACCCGATCGCGATATGGAAGAGTGGCTCGACTGGACACCCTTCACATATCCCTTCAACCTGACCCAGCAGCCCGCCGCGACGGTGCCCTGCGGCCTGACGGACGAGGGCCTGCCCGCCGCGCTTCAAATCGTGGGGCCCAAATACGCCGATCCCTTGGTTCTCACGGCCAGCCGAGCGTTCGAGGCCGTGCACCCCTTTGTCATGCCAACGCTGCCCCATCCCTCTGGGGACGCTACCCGGCCTCAGGAACTCGATACGCAACGATAGGATTTTGACCGATGTTGGAAACCAAGACCCTCGCGCACTATCGGACGATCGCTTCCGACCTCGCGCTTCCGGGCCTCGCCTTCATCGATGGCGAGTTTTGCCCGGCGTCATCCGGCCGAGTCTTCGAGAATATCAACCCGGCGACCGGCGAGATTCTGGGCACGGTAGCCCATTGCGAAACCGCCGACGTCGATATCGCGGTCGCCGCCGCGCGCCGGGCCTTCGAGTCGGGTGCCTGGTCACGCACTGCTCCCGAGGAACGAAAAGAAGTCTTGCTTCGGCTCGCCGAACTCGTGCGCCGCGAGGCCGAGGCTCTGGCCGTGATGGAAAGCCTCGACACGGGCAAGGCTATTGCCGACTGCCTCCATGAGATCGGCAACGAGGTTGCCACCTTTTTCCAGTGGTACGCCGAGCTGATCGACAAGGTCTTCGGCAAGGTGGCGCCGACAGGCGAGGACGCGCTGGCCCTGATCGTCAAGGAACCTATTGGCGTTGTCGGAATGGTCCTGCCCTGGAATTTCCCCCTCCTCATGGTGGCGTGGAAGCTGGCTCCGGCGCTGGCCGCGGGATGCTCCGCCGTTGTCAAGCCGGCGGAGCAGTCGCCGCTGACAGCCCTCCGGCTGGCCGAGCTGGCTGTTGAGGCGGGTGTGCCGGCCGGTGTCATCAACGTCTTGCCAGGTTTCGGCGAGACCGCCGGACAGGCAGTCGGCCGGCATCCCGACATCGATGTCGTTTCGTTCACCGGCTCTACAGAGGTGGGGGCCCATTTCCTGAAATATGCCGGCGAAAGCAACCTCAAACCCGTCGGCCTGGAAATGGGCGGCAAAAGCCCTTTCATCGTGCTCGATGACGCGCCCATCGACGATCGGCTGGTCGACGAAGCCGTCAGTTCCGCGCTTTGGAACGCTGGGCAGAACTGCTCGGCGAACATGCGCCAAATGGTGGGCGCGAAGGTAAAGGACGAGTTTCTCTCCAAGGTGCTGGACAAGGTCAAGACATGGAAGGTTGGCGATCCTCTCGATCCCGAAACCCGCATTGGCTCGATGATCACCAAGGAGCACCAGGAACGCGTTCTGGGCTACATCGAGATGGGGCGACGTGAAGGGGCGGCCCTGTGCGCGGGCGGTGGCCGGCCGGCCGAACTGCCCGGCTATTTCGTCGAACCGACGGTGTTCGGCGACGTCAGGCCCGACATGACCATCGCGCGCGAGGAGATCTTTGGGCCGGTCCTCGGCGTCATCACGGTCAAGGATGAGGACGAGGCGCTCACTCTCGCCCGCGACACCGTCTATGGGCTGCACGCAACGGTGTTCACCCGCGACATCGACCGGGCCATCCGGATGGCGCGCCGATTGCCCTGCGGCACCGTCTCGATCAACGCGTTCACCGAGGGCGACATCAAGACCCCTTTCGGCGGTTACCGGCAATCGGGCTCTTTGGCGCGCGACAACGGCACGGAGGCGATGGATCAATACACCCAGACCAAGACCATCTGGATCGCGGTGTCCTGATCGCCGAACCACGGGTTCGAGCGGCTGGAATTGAATGGGGACGATATGGTCGAGATCGAGTGCGCGGCCTCCCCGAACCGCTTTTCGCCGGCTGAGGAGCTGCCCGTATTCACCAAACGATGGAACCCCGGAGAGCGTCTATGAAAAGTACCGCTTGGCACGCGATCGCGATGGCTCTGAAGGCCGAGGGCGTCGAGTACGTCTTCGGCCTCCCCGGCAACCCGCAAAACCTCATAGAGGACCTGGTCGCTCACACCGACATCAAGTTCGTACTGGTCCGCAATGAGCCCTGGGCAGTCTCCTGCGCCTATGCTTATGCGCGGATGAGCGGGCGGCCGGGCATCGTTTTAACCAACCCCGGTCCCGGCACGACCAACATCGTGACCGGCTTGCTGGAGGCGACCAGCGGCTGCGTCCCCGTTATCGCCATCGCCAATGGCGTGGTCGAGTGCCATGACGGCATGGGGGCGTTCCAGGAATTGGACACGATGACCCTGATGAAGCCCGTCACCAAATGGGCGGTGCGTGTGAACGACACGCGCAAGACGAACTGGGTCATGCAACGCGCCTTCTCCCTCGCGCGCAATGGACGTCCCGGCGCGGTGTACATCGAGATTCCCTCGGATCTGGGCTCCGAAGCCGTGGAGATGGAACGCGACTACCGGCCGCATCCTGGACGGCACAGGACCCGGCCGGAGGCGCGGGCCGTCGAAGCTGCCGCCGAGATCATCGCGTCGGCGCGACGACCGCTGCTCCTCTGCGGCAGCGGCGCGGTCTCGGCCGGCGCGGCGGATGCCGTACGGACCCTTGCCGAGGACACGGGTATTCCAGTCTACGCGACACCTGGTGGCCGTGGCATCATGGCCGAGGACAATCCGCTCTTTTTCGGGCTCGTCGGCCTCTACTTCACCGAGGCGGGCAAGCACTACTACGACAGCGCCGACCTTGTGATTTCGGTGGGTTCGCGCCTCGAGGCCTTCTCGACCCTGTCGTGGTCGGCGTTCCCAGAGGGCGCGAAATTCATACAGATCGATATCGATGCCGACACCATCGCGATGAACTGGCGCCCGGAGGTCGCCGTCGTCGGCGACGCGGCGCTCGCGCTTGAGGATCTTGCGGCAACGCTGAAACCGCGGATCGATCGCCAATCCCGGGCCGCGAGGCTTGAAGAGATCGCAGCCGTTCGAACGCCTTTCCTCGCCGCAACGGAAGAAGAGGCATCGCGCCATGAGAAGCCGATCCGCCCGCCGCAGGTGCTAGCGGCGATCAATCGCGTCTTCGGCCGGGACACGATCCTCGTGAAGGAGAACGGCGGTGCCGACCTCTGGTGCTACTACTGGCCCTACTACAAGGTCCTTGATGTCGGCGATTGCGTACCGATGGCCGAACAGACGGCCATGGGCTTCGGCGTCACGGGCACAATCGGTGCCAAGCTTGCCTGTCCCGACAAGAAGGTCGTCTGCGTGACCGGAGACGGGGCGCTTCAGATGGCGATGATGGAGCTGGCGACGGCCGCCGAGTGGCGGTGCGGCGTGACCTGGGTCGTCTTCAACAATCAGGCTTTCGGCTGGCCGCAATACACACAGGTCCTCAAGCAGCAGGAGTTCGTCGCCACCGGCTTCGACGTCGCCACCGACCTCGTCGCGGTCGCGCGTGCCCAGGGCTGCGAGGCCATCCGCGTGGACGACCCGGACAAGGTGGAGGACGCGCTCGAAGAAGCGCTAGAGGCAAACGGACAGGGCATCCCCATGCTGCTCGACGTCACCATCGCCCGGCACGACTATCCACCCCACTTCCAGGCTGTGCACAAGACGCGGCTTCACGACTGACGAGAAGGTTTCGAGCACGTGCCGGCCGGCCAGTCAGTTCCGTCCGGATCTCCGATCGTAATCTCGATCCACGGTCTCATGCCCGGCCCTTCGGGTTGTGCCCTGGCGGGCGCCCGCGGCGTAGCTTTCGCGACTTGTCTGCTGGATGTTTCACCCGCCGAGCCTTCTTGAACTTCAAAAGATCAGCAACAATCACCTCAATGATGACCATTCTTTCCCCCGCACTTTCGGCATAGGTTCGATGTATGTTCACGTAGACCCGTTCCATTCTCATGGAGGACCACAGAGGGAGAAAGTTCCAGATTTTCAGGAAGTTAGGATGGTGCCGCCGGTGTGAATTGAACACACGACCCCGCCCTTACCAAGGGCGTGCTCTACCCCTGAGCTACGGCGGCCCCGAGCCACAAGCCGCCGCAACATGCCACATCCGGCCGGCCGGAAGCAAGCGGCCTTGACGGCCATCCCCCGCTTGCGCAGGATGCCGCTGTCTGGATCTTGGCGATGGGGGAGGAGACCATGGCCAAATCACCGATCCCTTGCCGGCCGCGGCAGACGGACAAGGGGCGCAAGCGAACCGAGGAGCGGCGTCGAAGGCTGGCCGCCGCCTTGCGAGACAATCTGAAGAAACGGAAGGAGCAGGCGCGGGCCAGATCGGCGTCCGAGCCCGAGTCCGAAGGCGGGGACGCGGGTCCGTCGGCTCCGGTTGTCTGACGCGGGCGACGAGCCGCGCCTTGCCGTGGCCATAGTCCCGCAGTAAAACCCTTTCAGCGGCCGCTCGGTCGCTCGTCAGCCGAAGGCAGGGCGCGCCGTCCGCGTTCTCTTCTCACGCCGTATCCCGCTAAGGACTTCCCCATGGACCGTATTCGTATCGTTGGAGGCAACAGGCTGCATGGCCAAATTCCGATCAGCGGCGCCAAGAACGCCTCCCTGCCGCTGATGGCCGCCAGCCTGCTGACCGACGAGACGGTCACGCTGTCGAACCTGCCCCATCTCGTCGATATCTCGACGATGGCGCATCTCCTGACCGAACTCGGCGTGCATATCGAGATGGATGGCGAGGCGCCCAACGGCGGGCATGCTGGCCGGGCCCTGGCCCTGACGGCGAAAAAGGTGACGGAGAGCACGGCCCCCTATGATCTCGTCCGGACCATGCGTGCCTCGGTGCTCGTCCTCGGCCCCCTCCTCGCCCGCACGGGGCATGCGCGGGTGTCGCTGCCCGGCGGCTGCGCCATCGGCACCCGGCCCGTCGATCTCCATCTGAGCGCGCTCGAGCAGATGGGGGCGGAGATCGAGATCCGCGAAGGCTATATCGAGGCCAAGGCGTCCGGTCGTCTCCAGGGCGCCCATATCGTTTTCCCCATGGTCTCGGTCGGCGCCACGGAGAACGCCTTGATGGCGGCGGCGCTGGCCGATGGGGTCACGGTCCTTGCCAATGCCGCGCGCGAGCCGGAGGTCGCCGACCTTGCCCGTTGCCTGATGGCCATGGGTGCCGAGATCGATGGCATTGGCACCGATACGCTTCGCATCGAAGGATGCGACAGCCTGCATGGCATCCACCATCCGGTCATCGCCGACCGTATCGAGACCGGAACCTACGCCATGGCCGCCGCGATTACGGGCGGCGATGTGGTGCTGCGCGGCTCCCGGCTCGACCTGATCGAGGCCATCGCCGATGTCCTTCGTAAGGCCGGCAGCGAGATCTCCGAGACCGCCGAGGGTCTGAGGGTCGCCCGCAGTAACGGCCCGGTCCAAGGCGTCGACGTGATGACCGAGCCGTTTCCCGGCTTTCCCACCGACATGCAGGCCCAGTTCATGACCCTGATGGCCGTGGCCGAGGGCGCGTCGATGATCACCGAAACGATCTTCGAGAACCGCTTCATGCACGTGCCGGAGCTTTGCCGCATGGGCGCCAACATCAATGTGCACGGGGCTTCGGCGATTGTCCGGGGAGTGCCGCGCCTCTCCGGCGCGCCGGTGATGGCGACCGATCTCAGGGCTTCTGTCTCCCTGGTGTTGGCCGGTCTCGCGGCCGAGGGAGAGACGGTCATCAACCGCGTCTACCATCTTGACCGCGGCTATGAGCGGCTGGAGGAGAAGCTGTCCGCCTGCGGAGCGGAGATCGAGCGCCTCAAGGACTGAGCACGATTTTCGCTGCAGGTGTGCTGCCCCGGTCGATGTCTTGGAAGGCCGCGCCGCCCTCCGCCAAGGGTCGCTGTTCGATCCAGTCGAGCGATCCCAGCGCGCCCGAGTTGAGCATCGCCACGGTCGCCCGGAAATCGACCATCGTATAGGTATAGGTGCCGATGAAGGTCACTTCCTGGAGGGTGATCTTACGGATGTCGAGCCCGCCGGCACTGTCCATCAGCCCGATATGCATGACCACGCCGCCCGGCTTCACGGCCTCGACCGCGACCTTGCGCGTCACCTCGCCGCCGACGGCGTCGATCACCAGGTCGAACGACGCGTCCTCGAGGGTTTCCCTACGCGGATCGTAGACCGCGCCCACCCCGGCCCTCTCCGCCGTTTTACGTCTGAGGTCATTGGTGTCGCCGATGCTCAGGTCGGTGCAGCCCTGATGACGGAGGATCAGCGCCGCGGCGAGGCCGACCGCCCCGGCGCCGATCACCAGGGACCGGAGCTCGGCGAGCGGGCGATACACGGCCCTGGCCGCGAGATGAATCGTGTGCAGCGACGTGGCCACCGGTTCCGTCACCGAGGCGTGGACCGGGTCCATGCCCTCGGGCAGCGTCACCAGGTTGCGCTCCGGCATGCGGAGATATTCGGCGAAGGCGCCCTCGCGCGGCGTCATGCCGATGATCTGGCGACTGCGGCACAGGTTGGAGCGGCCGCCGAGGCAATAGTCGCACTGGCCGCATGTCATCAGCGGGTTGACCACGACGCGCCGGCCCGTGCCGGGGCCGGACACGATCGTCCCCGCCGCCTCATGGCCCAGGATCAGCGGGGGTATCCGGCGTTCGTCATGCCCGTGATAGGCATGCATGTCGGAACCGCAGATCCCAGCCGCCTCGACTTTGATCAGCACCTCGTCCGCCGCCGGCTCGGGATCCGGTTCGTCACGGAAGGTCATTTCCTCGGGCTGGGTGTAAACGAGCGCCTTCATCGCATGTCCCTCACTTGGCGGAGAAGCCGCCGTCCACGGGGATCACCTGTCCGGTGATGTAGTCGGAGGCCGGGGCGGCGAGAAAGACGGTGACGCCGTCCAGGTCCTCCAGCTCGCCATTGCGCCCGATGGCGGTCATGCGGGCGTTGTGCGCCAGGATCTCCGGATTTCCGTAAACCGGCTCGGTGAGCTTGGTCGGAAAGAAGCCGGGGGCGATCGCGTTGGCCATGATGCCCTGGCTCGACCAGGCCTCTGCCATGGCCCGCGTGACCTGGGCGATCCCGCCTTTCGAGGCGCCGTAGGGCATGCTGTTGGCGAAGGCGCGGAAGGACTGCAGCGAGGCCACGTTGATGATGTGTCCGCCGCCTTGAGCCTTCATCCCGGGCACGCAATGCCGGGCCAGGAAGAAAGGCGTCGACAGATTGATCTCCACGGTGAAGTCCCAGGTCTCGTCGGTGATCTCGTCGACCGGCTGGCGCAGGTTGACGCCCGCCGCGTTGACCAGGATCGTTGGCGCACCGAGGGCCCCGTTCGCGGCCTCGACCAGCGCCGGCAGTTGCGCGCGCTTTGTGAGGTCGAGGGCCATGGTTCCGGTTCGCCGGCCCGTGGCCGCGATCTCGGCCTCGGCCTCGGCGAGCCCCTCCCCATCACGATCGGCCAGGAAGGTATCGGCGCCCGCCTTGGCCAGGGCCCAGGCCATGCGCCGCCCGATGCCAGAGGCCGCCCCCGTGCAGAGCGCGATCCGTCCGGAAAGGTCGAAGAGGTTCGTCAGATAGTCGCTCATACGCGCGTCCCCATCCTGGTTTTGTCGCCGACGCGGGCCCCGCCGCGTGGGCAGGGCCCTGGCGTCGTTGGGGCCTAGCCTTCCGCCTGAAGGTCGAAGGTCTCGCCGGGGAAATATTTCGCCAGCCGCACGTCGCCGCTGCGGGCATGGCCCTCCATCCCCTCGAGCCGGGAGATCCGGGCCGCGACCGCCGCCATCTCGCGATTGCCCTCGCGGGTCGCCCGCTGATAGGTGACGGTCTTGATGAACTTCCCGGCGAACAGGCCGCCGGTATAGCGGCCGACCCCCTTGGTGGGCAGGATGTGGTTGGTGCCGGAGCATTTGTCGCCGAAGGTCACGGTGGTCTCCTCGCCGAGGAAGAGCGAGCCGTAATTCTTCAGCCGCTTCAGCCACCAGTCGAGATCGGCGGCCTGCACTTCCAGATGCTCGGGCGCGTAGCGGTCGGAAACCTCGGCCATCTCTTCCCGGGTGCTGCACAGCACGACCTCGCCATAGTCGCGCCACGCCGCTTCTGCCGCCTGGCGCTGCAGCTCCGGCAGCCCGGCGATGAGCTCCGGCATCCGGGCCATGATCTTCTCGGCCAGCGCGCGGTCATCGACGACCAGCCAAGCCGGCGAGTCGAGGCCATGTTCCGCTTGGCCGACGAGGTCCACGGCGATGATCTCGGCGTCGCCGGTCTTGTCGGCGATGACCAGGATCTCGGTCGGGCCGGCGAACAGGTCGATGCCGACGCGGCCATAGAGAATGCGCTTGGCCTCGGCGACGAAGCGGTTGCCCGGCCCGACCAGAATGTCGGCCGCATGCCCCGTGAACAGGCCGAAGGCCATCGCCGCGATCCCCTGTACCCCGCCGAGGGCGAGGATCGTGTCGGCGCCGCAAAGATCCATGGTGTAGAGGATCCCGGGATTGATGCCTTCGCCCTTCCGGGGAGCGGAGCAGGCGATCACGTTCTCGACACCCGCGACCTTGGCCGTGGCGACGCTCATGATTGCCGAGGCGATATGGGCGTAGCGGCCGCCGGGCACATAGCAGCCGGCCGTGGTCACCGGGATCAGTCGTTGCCCGGCATAGACGCCGGGTGACAGCTCCACCTCGAACTCGGTCGTGCTGTCGCGCTGCTTCTCGGCGAAGGTGACCACATGGTCCCGGGCGTAGCGGATGTCGTCCTTCAGGCGTTGCGGGACCTGTGCGGCTGCGGCCTCGATCTCGGCCCGCCCGACCACGATGTCGCCGTCATAGCCGTCCAGCTTCTGCCCGTATTCGCGGGCGACGTCCTCGCCGCCGGCCTCGATCTTCTTGAGCATGTCGATGACGATCTGGCGGGTATCGTCCTCACCGGTGGCGGGGGTCTTGGTGGCTTTCTTCAAATACTCGACGGTCATTTCGACGTTCCTCTCGACTTGCACTTGGCTCGCTGCTTGCGGCTAGAACGCCCACAGCGACAGCTCGGGGATAAAGGCGAGCATCAGCACCACGCCCAGCATCGCGATGACGAAGGGTATGGCGCGGCCCGCGATTCCGATTACCGACTCACCCGTCAAACCGGATAGGACGAACAGATTGAGGCCCAGCGGCGGGGTGATGAAGCCGACCCCCAGCGAGGTTACCATCAGGATGCAGAAATGAATGTCCTCCATCCCGATCTCCTGGGCCAGCGGCAGCATGATCGGCGACAGGATCACGATGTTGGGCGTGGTCTCCATCACGCATCCGGCCAGGATGAAGATGAAGATCATCAGGATCTTGATGGCGATCGGGTTCTCGGTCACCGAGGTCACCGCCTGCACGAAGGCCTGGGGCACTTCGAGCGCCGCCAGCGTCTGCGCCAGCGGCAGCGCGAAGGCGATGATGGGCACGATCACGCCGTTCACCTTGGCCGAGGCGGCGAGCATCTTGGGGAAATCGCTGAGCGTGAGTGTGCGCCGCGCGAACCCGATGATCATGGTGGTGACCACGGCGACGGCCGCCGCCTCGGTCGGTGTGAAGACGCCCGAATAGATACCGCCCAGGATGATGAACGGGATCATCAGCGCGAATTTCGCGTCCCATACCGTCCGCAGCCAACGGCCGAACTGGAAGCTGGCGCGCGAGTGCTCGAAACCGTGAATCCGGTTCATGACCATGTTCGTGATCATGATCGAGATCATGATCATGACCCCGGGCACGGCCGCCGCGAGAAACAGCGTCGAGGCCGAGATGCCGAGAATCAGGCCGATGATGATATAGGCGATGGAGGGGGGGATCAGGATGCCCGTGCACGCGCCGGCGGCGACCAGCGCGGCGGCGTAGGGCCGGGGATAGCCGCGCTCGACCAGACGGCTGTAGGTGATGCGGCCGACGGCCGCGGCGCCGGCCGCGTCCGAACCCGATATGCAGGCGAAGAACCCGCAGCCGAGCACGGTCGATGTGCCGAGGCCGGAGCGCAGGCTGCCCATGGTCGCCTCGGCCACGTCGAGCAGCTTGGCCGACAGGCCGGAGCGGACGAGCACGTCGCCGGTCAGGATGAACAGCGGAATCGCGATCAGCGCGAAGGCGTCGATGCCGTGGAACAGTGCCTCGCCAAACAGCGACAGCGGCAGGACCTCGGTGAACACCAGCAGGCCGACGGCGGCCACGCCCAGGGAAACCCAGATCGGGACCGCGAGGGCGAAGAGTACGACCATCGCCAGAACGGGCAGGAGGATTTCCCAACCCACTTCCAGGGTGACGCCCGGGGCTTGATAAAGTTGGTGCACGGCGTCCCCCCTAGTCGAACAGCCGATGGCCGCGGAACACGGGGCGTCTGGCCTTGAGATCGCGGATATCGCGCAGCAGCGATTGCAGGATGCGGATGACCATGATCGAGAAGCCGAAAGGCACGGCGATCAGGAACCAGACCTGAATGATCCGGAGCCCGTCCGTGACCGAGCCGAATTTCCAGGACACGAGGACCGGGTCGAGCGACCAGTAGAGGCCGAAACAGGCGAGCGCCAGCGTCAGCAGGTCGCCGAATATGTAAAGCCCTCCCACCGCCCGCCGGGGCAGGAAATGCATGATCGTGTCGATGCGGATATGGGCGCGGTCGCGCACCGCCGCCGAGGCGCCGATCCAGACCAGATAGATAAAGGCGTAGCGCGCCGTCTCCTCGCCCCAAACCGAGGAATAGGCGAGCACGAAGCGGCGCACCACCTCGATGAAGATGACCATGACGATGAAGCTGTACAGCCAAAGAAGCAGCCAGCGTTCGCCGTCCTGATCGAGTCTTCGAAAAAAGGTTTTCATCGCTTGCATAAAGGAACAGGTGGGCCGGGGCGGCGGCGCGGCCGCTCCGGCCAAGGTCTCCACTGGAGGCTAAACGTCGTGGACGAGATACTTGCCTTGGGTTCGGGACGCCTCGAGCAGCTTATCGAAGGCCGCGACCGAGCCGATCAGCTCCTTCTTCGTCGCGTCCCATTCGGACCGCTGCTGTCCGGCCGCCTCGACCCATTGCTGCATCTCCGCGTCCGTGGGCTTGTAGAACTGCACGCCCGCCTTCTTCATCTCGGACATGGCATGTGCCCGCGAAGCCGGCACCTGGGCCAGGTTCTGCACGAAGGTCACCTCGCTGGCGAAATCGATGGCGTCACGAACCTCCATGGGCAGGCCGTTGAACCATTCGAGATTGCAGGAATAGACTTGGCTGTCCGGTACCGCCTGGTTGAAGGTGATCCAGGACAGTATGTCCTTGAAGCCGAAGACGTAAAGTGCGCCGACCGCGGGATCGAGGGCGTCGGCGACCCCCTGCTTGATGGCGGAGGGCGTCTCGCCCCAGGCCACCGGCGTCGGGTTGGCGCCGAGCAGGCGATAGAATTGCTTGAGGATGTTCGAGCCCGGAACCCGGTACTTGATTCCCTTCAGGTCTTCCGGGGTGCGGAAGGGCTCGTCCCTCAATCCTTGGCGCATGGCCGCCGTGCGCGGGTCGATACAGAAATAGAAAAGCGGCTTGAAGCCCTTTTCCGCGACCTTGGAGTCGACCTCCTGCTTCCACACGTCCGAGGTGACGAGGTTCACGAAGGGCTGGTTCTCGCCCACCCAATAGGGAATGTTGATCAGGTCGACGGCCGGCGCGAAAGGCGCGAAATTGGAGATCGAGTGCTGCGCCGCCTGAATCGTGCCCGCCTGCACTTTCTGGGCGAGCGCGGTGCCGGCGCCAAGCTGACCGGCCGGGGCCAGTTTGACGTAGACCTGTCCGTCGGTGGTGTTCTGAACGTTCTCCTTCACGTTGAGCTGCATCATCGGGTAGGCGCGCGTTGTTCCGATGCGATAGGCGGTGGCGACGGTCATGGTGAACTTGGCTGCGTCTTGCCGCTCCTTCTCTTCCTTGGCCGTCTGGGCGGCGGCGGGGCGGCTCCACAGGGTTCCGGCGGTTGCGGCCACCACGGCGGCGGTGAAGCCGAACTTGCTGGAGATTTCCAGGAAGTTCCGCCGTTCCTCGGATTTCAAGCCGGTGTCTTTCGTTTTGTCTGTCATGGCGCTCGGCCTCCTCTGTTTTGATGGGGTTGCGAACCGGACGCGAGATCTTCGGCGGGCGGCTCACCCGCATTGTTCTCGCGGTGCTCGCGAATCAGCGTGGCGATGGTGAAGAACAAGGCCGTGGACAGGAGGACGAGATACTCGCCCACATCGCCGAGCAGGAACGGCAGCTGCCATCCGAAAAGCACGCTGGCCTTGCCCAGCAGAATGTCGAGGACAAACAGCCCCGCAAGAACAAAAAATGCGAGAAGGGTTACTTTGCCCCAGCGCTGCGAGGCGGGTTGCGGCGGCGTCTCTGCCATGTCCTCCCCGTCTTTCGACGTCTTCGGCCTTGTCTCCCTGGATTGGGAGGGATTAGTAAGCGATTACATTTTTGCAAGATATTTTAGCGAATCGCCAACCTCTGCTGTCAACAGAAAAATGCGAGCAGAGTTTGCGAGCTAATGCGGAAAGGATATAATCAATTGATATTATTTCAGTAATTTCTCATTGCGGATTTCGAGAGCTGGATGCAACATTAAGTATGGGTCTAAAGACAACAAGAAAGCGTTTACAGCGCACCTCGGCGGAGCGGGTGCGGCTGGTGGATGTCGCCCTTCGGGCCGATGTCTCGACGGCCACCGTTTCGCGCTTCCTGAACGACCCTGGCAAGGTTCGTGCGCCGCTCGCCGAGCGGGTGCGCACAGCGATCGCCGATCTCGGCTACGTGCCGCACGGCGCGGCCCGGGCTTTGGCGTCCCAGCGATCGCACACCATTGGCGCGGTCATTCCGACCTTGGAGAATGCGATTTTCGCGCGGGGGATCGACGCCCTTCAGCATCGGTTGGCCGAGGATGACTACACGCTGCTGCTCGCCACCTCGCAGTACGACTACGAGCGGGAGCTCATCGATGTCCAAAAGCTTATCGAGCGGGGGATCGACGGCCTGATGCTCATCGGCGAGGCGCATGATCCGAGGCTCTACGATCTGCTCGAGGCGAATGAGCTTCCCTACGTCAATGCTTGGGTCTTCAAAGCGGAAAGCAGGCATCCCTGCGTTGGCTTCCGCAACCGCCAGGCGGCCTACCGTATTGCCTCCTACCTTCTCGACATCGGCCACCGCCGCATCGGCATGATCGGTGGGATCAGCCGGCACAACGACCGCGCCGCCGACCGCATTTCGGGGGTGCGTCAGGCGCTCGCCGATCGGGGGGCGAGCCTTCCCGATCGATATCTCATCGAGCGCCCCTACGACGTCGGTGAAGGCCGGCAGGCGCTGAGGCTCCTGCTCGATCGGTCGGATGCCCCCACGGCCGTTGTCTGCGGCAACGACGTCCTCGCCTTCGGCGCCTTGTTCGAGGCCTTGTCAATGGGAGTCGCGGTGCCCGGCCAGCTGTCCATCGTGGGTTTCGACGATCTCGACCTCGCGCGTCAGCTGGCGCCCCCGCTGACCACCATGCAGGTCCCCTCGGCCGAGATGGGGCGCCGTGCGGCGGAATACCTCCTCGATCGCATCGGTGGCGGCCAGCCTCCTGGGGCCACCGAGCTCGAAGTCAATCTCATCCTGCGAGAAACCACGGCGCCCCCGCGTTCCCGGTGATTTCGACGACCGCCTGCGAGCCGACTTCGTGGCTGGCCGGGCCTGGCAAAACCTTCTAATAATGCGGCCTTGCGAAAGCGACCGGCCGCACACCAATTCTGCGATCGGCTCGACTGTTCTCGGCGCGGGGAGAATGGCCCATGGCAAGACGGCTTCACATCCGGGATTCCGACTTCGCGGAGGCGTTCGACGCCCTCGTCGCCGACAAGCGGCAGGCGGAGGCCGATGTGGGGCCCGTGGTCGCCGACATCCTACGGGGGGTGCGCGAGCGGGGCGACGCCGCCGTCATCGAGTACACCGAACGGTTCGACCGCTTCCGGCCGACTCCCGAAACCCTACGCATCACCGAGGATGAGGTCGCGGCCGCGGCGGCGAGCTGCGCCCCGGACACGCGGGAAGCCCTGGCCCTCGCGGCCGAACGCATCGCCGACTATCACAAGCGTCAGATGCCGGCGGACCTGGACTATCGGGACTCGGCGGGCCTGCGGTTGGGCCACCGTTGGACGCCTATCGCCGCCGTCGGCGTTTACGTTCCCGGCGGCACCGCCGCCTATCCTTCCTCTGTGCTGATGAATGTGGTGCCGGCCAGGGTTGCCGGGGTCGATCGGGTGGTCATGGTCGTGCCGACACCGGACGGCACACTTAACCCACTGGTACTCGCTGCGGCGGAACTCGCCGGCGTCGACGAGATCTACCGCATCGGCGGCGCCCAGGCGGTCGCCGCCCTGGCCTATGGCACCGCGACGATCGACCCCGTCGACAAGATCGTCGGGCCCGGCAACGCCTATGTGGCCGATGCCAAGCGCCAGGTCTACGGCACGGTCGGGATCGACAGCATCGCCGGGCCTTCGGAGATCCTTGTCGTCGCCGACCGCTTCAACGATCCCTCTTGGATCGCCGCTGACCTGTTGTCGCAGGCCGAGCACGACACCGTTGCCCAGGCCATCCTGATCACCGACGACGGGGCCTTCGCCGAGGCCGTCGAGAAAGCCGTGGAGGACCATCTCGCCAACTTGCCGCGCACCGAGATCGCCACCGAAAGCTGGCGCCGCTTTGGCGCGGTCATCGTCGTCGACGGCCTTGACCGGGCGCCGGACCTCGTCAACCGTGTCGCGCCCGAGCATCTCGAGCTGGCGGTCGAGGATGCCGAGGGCTTGCTGCCCCAAATCCGAAATGCCGGCGCCATCTTCGTCGGCCGGTTCACGCCCGAGGCGCTTGGCGATTATCTGGCTGGTCCCAATCATGTCCTGCCGACGGCCGGCAGCGCGCGCTTCTCCTCCGGGCTCGGCGTATACGATTTCCTCACCCGGTCGTCTCTGATCGCGGGCGACGCGTCCAGCCTCGCCCAGCTCGGCCCGGCCGCTATGACGCTGGCCCGCGCCGAGGGGCTGGACGCTCACGCTTTGTCGATCGCGGTGCGCCTGAACGTTCGTTCCGATGGCTGAGTTCCGTGCTCAAGAACCAGCGCATCTGTAGCATCAAGCTCGATGACCATGTGCGGGTTCGCCTCAGCCCGAACATCGAGCATGAACGCCGGGTCGCCATTCACGACCTGTTGGAGGACAACGTCTTCGCGCCCATCGGCGGGTTTGACGGTCCCTTTCAAGTCCACCTGACGATGCAGGATGGGCGCCTGATCTTCAACATCCATGATCAGGCGGACGAGCCGCTTGTCAGCTTCGCGCTACCGCTTGCCGAGTTCCGATCCCTCATCAAGGACTACTTCGTCGTCTGCGGGTCCTATTTCGACGCCATCAAGACGCTGAGCCCTTCCCGCATCGAGGCCATCGACATGGGGCGCCGGGCTCTCCACAACGAGGGCTCCAAGCTCCTTCAGGAGCGGCTGGCCGACAGGGTGTCCGTCGATATCGATACGGCGCGGCGGCTGTTCACCCTGCTTTGCGTTCTCCATATCCGGCCGTGAGGCGGCGATGAGCGAGATGCCTACCTCAGTCCTCTTCGCCTGTACCCACAACTCCATCCGGTCGCCGATGGCGGAGGCGATGCTAAAGTTCCTGCACGGACGGCATATCTACGTGGACTCGGTCGGCGTGCATACGCGCGAGGTGGACGGGTTCGCCGTGGCGGTCATGGACGAGATCGGCCTCGACATCAAGGGCCATCGGCCCAAAACCTTCGAGGACCTTGAGGATACCTCCTACGACCTTGTCATCTCGTTGTCTCCGACGGCTCAGCACAAGGCGGTGGAAATGACGCGGGTCATGGCCTGCGAGGTGGAGTTCTGGCGTACCTTCGACCCTTCTCTCGTCGAGGGATCGCGGGACCTGTGCCTCCAGGCCTTTCGCGAGGTGCGGGACCAGTTGATGTCCCGGATCAAGGAGCGTTTTCCCCTCGCGCCCCAGGCCGATATCTGAGTCGGGGAAAGACACGGGATTCAGGCATAAAACCCCATTTGTAGCGTATGGAAAAGACTTGACCCGGCGCCGCCGCGAAGTCACTTATTCCCTCGCCGGGCAACCACAACAGGAAAGGTCATGGCGAAAGAAGACGTTCTCGAGTTTACCGGAGTGGTCACCGAGCTTCTACCGAACGCGATGTTCCGCGTGAAGCTTGAGAACGACCACGAGATATTGGCCCACACCGCCGGAAAGATGCGCAAGCACCGCATTCGCGTGCTCGCGGGGGACCGGGTCAATGTTGAAATCACCCCCTATGATCTGACGAAGGGTCGGATCACGTTCCGTTACAAATAGCGGCGGCCTGCCCGGCCGCGGATCGACGGGCATGTGCGTGGAGCCGACGGGAGGAAAAGGATCGCGTTTCGTCCTCGCCTCGGCATCTCCGCGCCGTCTCAGTCTTCTCGCACAGATCGGCATGGCTCCGGACTCCGTCGTCCCGGCTGAGGTGGACGAGCGCCCCCGGCCGCGCGAACTGCCGCGGGACATGGCGGTTCGCCTTGCCGAGGCCAAAGCCCGAGCGGTCGCAGAGCGGGAGCGCGGTGCCTTCGTGCTCGGCGCCGACACGGTCGTCGCCTGCGGCCGCCGGAGCCTGCCCAAGGCCCAGGACGAGGCAGAGGCCCGGGGCTGCCTCCAGATGCTGTCGGGACGCCGCCACCGGGTCTATGGCGGCGTCGCGGTGGTAGCCCCCGATGGCTGCATGGCGAGCCGGTTGGTCACGACCGTGGTCACCTTCAAGCGGCTCTCGGAGGCGGAGATCGACGGTTACATCGCCGGCGGCGAATGGCGGGACAAGGCGGGCGCCTATGCCATCCAGGGCCGGGCCGCCGTCTTCGTGCGCAAGCTGATCGGCTCATACTCCAATGTCGTGGGACTGCCGCTCTATGAGACGGCGGCCCTGTCGAAGGGCTTGGGCTTCATGACATAATGCTCTGGGACCATAATCGCGCGTGACCATCGACGAGATCCTCATCAACGCGGGGCCGGGCGAGACCCGCATCGCGTTCCTCTCCGGCGGGCGTCTGCTCGATCTCGACATCTCGCGTCCGGGACAGGCAACAGCCGTCGGTGACATCCATCTGGGCCGCGTCGAAAAGACCCTGCCGGGGATCGCCGCCGCCTTCGTCGATGTCGGCCTGGACCGGTCCGGCTTTCTCGGCTTGGCGGAGGCCCGACCTCCCGGGACGAGGGTCGAGGGCGACGAGCGGGCCGCCCAGCGCATCACCGACTATGTGAGCGAAGGCGATTTCGTCATCGTGCAGATCGACCGGCCCTCTGTGGCGGACAAGGGCCCCAAGCTTACGACCCATGTCAGCTTCACCGGGCATTCGCTGGTGTATCTGCCGGAAGAGACGGGGCTGCGGCTCTCCCGCCGCATCGAGGACGTGGAGGAACGGGCACGGCTCACCCGGCTGCTTGGCGACGTCGCGGGCGAGGAAGGAGGCGGGTTCATCCTGCGCACGGCGGCGGTCGGCGCCTCGGCCGAAACCCTCGCGCGGGAGTTGGCCGAGCTGCGCCGCGCCTGGGAAGAGGTCCTGGATGCGCGGCGGGAGGCGCGGCGGCCGGGCCGGCTGCGGACCGTGATCGATCCGGTCCTCGGCGCTCTGCGCGACGCGGGCGGATCAGCGCTCCGGAGGGTTCTCGTCGACGACGCCGAGACGCTTTCCCGGCTCCGTGCCTATTGCGAAGCCGTCGCGCCGCCGCTCGCGGATCGGCTGCAGGCATACCGCGAGCCTGCACCCGTCTTCGAGGCCTTCGCGATCGAGGAGCAGATCGAGGGGGCGCTCAGGCCCCGCGTGGATCTGCCGTCGGGCGGCGGCAACCTGCTGATACAGGAAACGCCGATGCTGGTCGTGATCGACGTCAACAGCGCCGGCCGCAGCGAGGGCGGGCCCGAGGAGACGGCGCTGCGCACCGATCTCGAGGCGGCGGACGAGATCGCGCGTCAAATGCGCCTTCGCGAGCTTGCCGGGGCCATCGTCATCGATTTTGTCCCCCTGCGCCGGTCGGTCCACCGGGCCCAGCTGGTGGAGCGGCTGCGCGCGGCGGTGGCTACCGACCGGGTCGCGGTCAACGTCTTCGGCCACACGCGTCTCGGGCTGGTCGAGATGACCAGGCCGAGGCTTCGCGCCTCCCTCGCGGAACGGCTGACGGAGCCTTGTGCGACCTGCGATGGCGTCGGTCGGGTGCCCTCGGCCTACACGACGGCCATGGCCGCCCTGCGCGCGGCACGCCATCAGGGGCGCGGGTTGAGAGGCGCGGGGGACGGCGAGATCGCGGCCGCGCCCCCGGTCGTCGAGATTTTGGAAACGGAGGCGGCGGGGGCGAAGGCCGAGGCCGAGTCGCGGCTGGGGCGCCGGCTCAGGCTTCGTCCTGATCCGACGCTCGCGCCCGACCGGTTCGCGGTGACCTTTGACGGAGGCGAGGGGAGTGGCTAAGACGGTGAAGCAAGGGGCGAAAAAGGCGGAGGGCGGCAAATGTCCGAGTTGCGGCCGTCCGACGGTGCGGCGCTACCGGCCCTTCTGTTCCGAGCGCTGTGCCTATCTCGATCTCGGTCGATGGCTGGATGGGAGCTACCGCATCGCTGGTGACGAGCCGGCCGATTTCGATTCCGAACCCGGGGAGGGGGAGGACTGCTGATCGGACGCCCTCGGCGCGCTGGACAGGGGGCGGCAATTCTTCTATAAGCGCAGGTCTGACCGCGCGGGGCGGAGGCCAAGCCCCTGCGCCCGGATGCCCAGGTAGCTCAGTTGGTAGAGCAGCGGACTGAAAATCCGCGTGTCGGTGGTTCGATTCCGCCCCTGGGCACCACCAATTTCCAAGTAAAATCAGCTGGTTAGAAAAGCAGCCTAGCCTCTCGGTCTGGGCTGTCTTGCCGCAAAGACTCCGTTCTTGTCGCAAGCGATTCCAACGAGTTGCAAACAGTCCCGGAAATTCCGTGCGATTCCAGCGCGATGTCATATGCCGGTTATTAACGGTCAGCTAAACAATTACTGGTTTTATCATGGCGCCCGAGCATTCTCCGATTTTTCGGTTCGCTGAAGGAACGGGGGAAGGAGTGGGCGCACCTACTGCGTGAAGAAGAAGCTGGCTTCAGCCCATGCTGCTTGTAGAGAATTCAGACGTGCCGGAGTGCCTGCCTTCTGTATCCGGACGCTCCACGTACCTTGCATCCGGTGACATTGACCAATCGGACGGCTCGCCTTGGCTATCCGGGCGTCCGAATTTTGACGATAGCCAGCTTATCTCGCCGAGGCCGATATGCCCCCGCATTCATAAGGTTCACCCAGATCCCGTCATTCGATTGTAAAGCGTTTCATTTTGGAGGCGTCATGTTGACCAACAACTACGGTATTCTCAGAAACTCCATGATCTTGGTTTTGGGTCTCACGGCCCTCTCCAGTGCTTTCAGCGTGATTTTAAGTGAGGAGCGCGTCGCGATTGCCTCCGTCGTACTGGCCCTTGTCGCCGGCATCATATGGTGGGCCACGGACCGTGCCGTGCGTGAAAAATACCAATGGTACGAGAGCATTATTGATGCCATTCCGCTGCCGCTCTCGGTGACGGACATGAATATGCGTTGGACCTTCGTGAACAAGGTCGTGGAGGATTTGCTCCAGAAGAAACGCCATGAGATCGCGGGGATGGAGTGCAATAACTGGGGAGCGAATATCTGCGACACCGATGATTGCGGCATCGCTTGTTTGCGGAACGAGCAACCGGAAACCGAGTTCCATCAGTGGTCACGCGATTTCACGGTGACAACGCATTACATCGAAGGATTCAATGGGAAAAGGGTGGGTCATATCGAAGTCGTGCAGGATATGACCGAAAAGAAGGCGTTGGGTGCGCTGATGGAGAAAATAACGCAGCACGCCGCCTCCATCCTGTCGGCTTCCGACTCCTTGTCCGAGGCCGCGAACCAAATCTCGACGGCCAGCGAAGAGTCGTCCTCGCAGGCCGAATCCCTGGCGTCCGGCATGGAGCAGTCTTCGCAGATGCTGGCTACAGTGGCCGGCGCGGCGGAAGAGATATCCAGCAACCTGAACGGCGTCGCGGCGGCCATGGAGCAGACCAGCCGTTCCATCGAAAACATTTCAGGCAATACCCAGGATGGGACGCGTTTGGCGACCGAAGCAACCGAGTCCGCGGATCAGGCGAACGCCATCATGACGGAATTGGGTCAGGCCGCGGCCGACACCGGCGAGGTGACGGAATTGATCAAGAGTGTGGCCGAGCAAACGAACCTGTTGGCCCTCAATGCGACGATCGAAGCGGCGCGCGCTGGAGAGATGGGCAAGGGATTTGCCGTCGTTGCCGGGGAGGTGAAGAACCTCGCCAACCAAAGCGCGAAGTCAGCCGATGAAATCGTTGACCGGATCAACGGCATGCAGCAGATATCGGAAAAAGCCGTCACCGCCATCAACGAAGTCAACGGACTCATCTCCACGGTTGCCGGTTCCGTGAACGAAATCAGCAGTTCGATCAACCAGCAGCAACAGGCGACCGGCGAGGTCACGAAGAATCTGGCCCAGGCCAGCCAAGGCAGCAACGAATCGGCCGAAAACATCAATCAGGCTTCAAACACGTTCAAGGAAATGGCCAACGGCATTCAACAGATCAGCGCCGCCGCCCGAAATAACGCCGAGACAATCCAAAACATCAACGCCTCGGCCAAGGAACTGGTGCAGGTTGCCTCGGAGCTGAATGAGATCATTCAGAAGCACGGCAAAGCCGAAGTAGAAGGCGCGGAAGCGGCATGATCGGTTAACGGGCGCTGCTCGGTCGGTGCGCCGCTCTATTTCAATGAGTTAGATCAGATTCACGCGATTAAATGGTATTGTAGAGCGATTCCATTTAATCGCGATCTGATCTAG
>JANQJG010000114.1 GCA_028281785.1 Rhodospirillales bacterium | reverse complement strand
GACCTCTATTCAAGACAGGAATGCGAAAACTACTTCACCGCCGCAGGCTATGAGACCAATTAAATGCGACACGCTCTAGAGCAAATCCCGAGCGGATTGAGTCAATCCGCGACGACGTATTTGCGCAACATCAATATGTTAGAGCTTTTCACATGATTGAGATCAATCCTGAAAAGCTCTAGGGCCGGTTGCCGAGGATGCCGTCGATCTCCGCCATGACGTCGTCGGTGAGTTGGTCGACCACCTCCAGCGCCTTGAGGTTTTCCCTCAGCTGCTCGGCCCTGGAGGCGCCGAGGATCACCGTGCTGACGTTCGGGTTCTTCAGGCACCAGGCGAGGGCGAGCAGCGTCATGCTGGTGCCCAGCCCCTCCGCGACCTTGGTGAGCTCCCTCACGGTCGCGATCATCTGCGGCCCGTTGCTGCCGAACACCTGGTCCTTGAGCCATTCATAGCCCTGGACCGTCATGCGCGAGCCTTCGGGGATGCCGTCATTGTACTTGCCGGTCAGCACGCCCGACCTCAGCGGCGACCAGATGGTCGTGCCGAGCCCGACTCCTTCCGGGTCGTAGAGCGGCGCGTATTCCTTCTCCACCCGCTCGCGGATGAACATGTTGTATTGCGGCTGCTCCATGGTCGGCGGCGTCAGATGGTGGCGCCGCGCGATGTCGTAGGCCTCCTGAATCTCGGCGGCCGACCATTCCGACGTGCCCCAATAGAGCACCTTGCCCTGCTGGATCAGGTCGTGCATGGCCCGCACCGTCTCCTCGATCGGGGTTTCCGGGTCGGGACGATGGCAGAAATACAGGTCGAGATGGTCCAGCTGCAGGCGCTGGAGGGCTTGGTGGCAGGCCTCGGTGACGTGCTTGCGGCTGAGGCCCCGCTGCGTCGGACCCGGATCGGGCACCGCGCCGAACATGACCTTGCTGGAAACCGAGTATGAATCCCTTGGCCAGCCAAGCTTCTTGATCGCCTCGCCCATGATCAGCTCGGACTTGCCCTTGGCGTAGGCCTCGGCATTGTCGAAGAAGTTGACGCCGGCGTCATAGGCGGTCTTCAGGCAATCGACGGCGTCATCGACACCCACCTGATAGGAAAAGGTGACCCAGGAGCCGAAGGAGAGTGCGCTGACCTTGAGCCCGGACTTGCCCAAACGGCGATATTCCATGTTCTTACCCCAGAAAGTTGAATTTCTGCATGAAGTCTCGCCGGCGCGGGCGCGGCGACAGGAACGAGAAAACCCCGTTCACAAGATCGGTCGCCCACGCCCGCTGTCAAGGCCGCCTGCAACAGGCCGTTATTGTCCGGGCTGTAACAGCAGCTCGCCGGTGGTCACGAAATGCTCCAGCCCGGCGAGAACGCGATCGAACGCCGTGTCCTTCTCCGGGAGAGCGTCGACAAACGCGTTCCCCTGCTCGTTGAGCGCCGTGAACTTGAGCGTCCAGACGCCCGTGCAGGTACCATCGCCATTGTCCTCCAGGTCGATGCGGAAGTGCTCGACGACGTTGTTGTCGATGATCCGCACGGCTTCGAGAAGCCGGTCCGGCTCCAGGCGGGTGAAGACCCACAGGCCCGGACCGATATTGTTTCTGGCCGGCGTGGTGAAGATGCAGTCGGCCTCGGCGTAGCCGGTGGTCGTCCAGATCAGGTCGGCCGTCCAGCCGTTGATCCAATCCACCTCCCGGGTCGGGCAGAACTGTTTGAAAACCAAGCTGGGCTGCGCGTGAAACAGGCGTTCGTACACCACTGTCTTGCGCCTGTAAGGCTGCTTTCGAGCCAGGAAATCCCTGGCCATTTTGTCGGATCTCGTCGTGTTCATGGTCGCCTCCTTCCTTGGGATGAAAATAAGTTTAGTAACTAAACAAATAAGTCAAAAAAAGTCAGGCGAGTTTGTTCAGGAAGCCTCTCAGGGTGGTCAGGAAACGGCGCACGGTCTCGTGTTCCTCGGCGCCCAGCTTGTGAATATGGGCCGCGAATTCCACCCATTGCCCGTCGATCCGTCGGCGAAACGCGGCCAGCGCACCCTTGCCGACAGGGGTCAGGGTCACCTTCAGCGCGGCGTTGTTGGCCCCGTCGGTCTCCTTCCTGATCGCCCCTTTCTTCTCGAGCCGCGCCATGGTTTGGGACACGGCGCCCTTGGTGACGTTGAGGCGTTGGGCGATCGCCGTCGGATGGACGCCGGGGGACCGCGCCACGATGCCCAGGAAGTCGAGCTCCGAGGCGTGGAACTTCACCTCCTTATGAATGACGACCAGGTCCTTCTGGATGGCCGCGAAGCGGTTCCCCACCTGATGGATCAGCTCCAGAAGCTGCTGATGGTCGTCCCGCCCCATGAGTGACTCCCGCTCATGTTCGACTCCGTATGTTTAGTATCTAAATACATGACGAGTCAACGGCGCGTTTGACCTCGAGCGTTAGCTTTTGCCCGGTTACCGCAGCCGCCAAGCGGTGTCAGTAACTTAAGAAACCCGATGATCAGCCTCCGAGGTTGCATACACGATGCGATCGGACCACCATCGAAGCCGAAGGAGCACTTAACCAGGGGAATCCCGATTGGACGGATCATGCAGGACCTGACCATCCGACCCATCGAACGGACGGACAAGGACGACTGGCTTCGCCTTTGGGCTGGATACAACGCGTTCTATGAACGGGTCGGACCGACGGCGCTGCCGGCGGAGATAACCGAGGCAACATGGGAGCGGTTCTTCGACGTCGACGAGCCGGTATACGCACTCGTTGCCGTGGACAAGCGTGCCGTCCTGGGAATCGCCCATTTCATCCTGCATCGTAGCACCACGCTGCTCGGACCGAACGTTTACATGCAGGATCTGTTCACCGATCCCGCTGCCCGTGGTCGCGGCGTCGGCCGCGCGCTCATCCAGGCCGTTTATGCACGGGCTCGGGAGGCCGGGTCCCGGAGCGTCTACTGGCTGACCCATGAGGCCAACCATACGGCCAGGCGCCTCTACGATCAGGTGGCCGAGCACTCGGGCTTCATCGTCTACAGAAAGCGGTTTTAGAACGTCACGTCACAATCGCGGCCGCGCGGACCGAGGATAGCCGAAGTAAGGCCGCCTAGTGCTCCAGGATCTTCGAGAGGAAAAGCTGCGCCCGGTCGCTGCGCGGTTTGCCGAAGAAGTCCTCCTTGGTCGCGTCCTCGACGATCTCGCCCTCGTCCATGAAGATCACGCGGTCGGCGACCCGGCGCGCGAAACCCATCTCGTGCGTCACCACCATCATCGTCATGCCCGAGCGCGCGAGCTCCTGCATCACGTCCAGCACCTCGTTGATCATCTCCGGATCGAGGGCCGAGGTCGGCTCGTCGAACAGCATGGCGATGGGGTCCATGGCGAGCGCCCGGGCGATGGCCACGCGCTGCTGCTGGCCGCCGGAAAGCTCGCTCGGATACTTGTAGCCGAGATCGCCGAGTCCGACCCGGTCGAGCAGTTTCTGCGTGCGTTCCGTGGCCTCGTCCTGGGATCGGCCCAGGACCTTGGTCTGGGCCAGGCAGATGTTCTGCATCGCCGTCATATGCGGGAACAGCTCGAAGTTCTGGAACACCATGCCGATCTGCGAACGCAGCTTGGGCAGGTTGGTTGCGCTGTCCCCAACGGAAACGCCATCGACGGTGATGCGTCCCTCCTGGAAGGGTTCGAGGCCGTTGACGCATTTGATCAGCGTGCTCTTGCCCGAGCCCGAGGGGCCGCAGATCACGACCACCTCCCCCTTGGAGATGCTGGAGCTGTTGTCCTTGAGGACCTGAAAGCTCCCGAACCACTTGTTGACGTGTTCGATCTCGATCATCGGTGGATCTTCTTCTGCAGATATTTGACGTAGAGCGATCCCGAATAGCAGATCACGAAATAGACGAAGGCGGCGAATACGTAGAGCTCGACCAGCCGGGAGTCGCGCTGGGCCACGGTGACCGCCGAGGTCATGAAATCGGCAAGGCCGACCACGAAGACCAGCGAGGTGTCCTGGAACAGGATGATCGTCTGGGTCAGCAGCACCGGCATCATGTTGCGGAAGGCCTGCGGCAGCACGATGAACCGCATACACTGCGAATAGCGCAAGCCGAGGGCATAGCCCGCCGAGGCCTGCCCGCGCGAGATGCTGAGAATCCCCGACCGCATGATCTCGCAGTAATAGGCCGCCTCGAAAAGGATGAAGCCGATCAGCGCCGACTGGAACGCGTCCACCTGACGCTGAACCACCAGCGGCACCAGGAAGTAGAACCAGAAGATCACCAGCAGGAGCGGCAGCGAGCGGAAGAAGTTGACCCAGGTCGCACCGATCCACATCAGCGGCCCGATCCCCGAGAGCCGCATGAGAGCCAGGATGGTGCCGAGGACGATGCTGCCGGCGGCGGCGAGCAAGGTGAGGCTCAGGCTCAGCATCATGCCTTGCCCAAGATAGGGGAGCGAGCGGATGATGACGCCGAAATCGAAATCGAGCAGCATGGTCTAGGCCCTATGGCTCCCTTTGCACGCCGTAGCCGGGAATGCGCGCCCGCTGCTCGACATATCCCATGATCAGGACGACGATCATCGTCACCACCAGATAGATCAGGGTCGCCGCCGTGAACGCCTCGAAGCCCTGGAAGGTGTAGTTCTCGATCTGACGCGCCTGGAACAGAACCTCCGCGACACCGATGGTCAGCGCCAGGGACGAGTTCTTGAAGATGGTCAGGAACTCAGACGTCAGGGGCGGCACGATGATGCGATAGCCGACCGGCACCAGCAGATGCCGGTAGACCTGAAATGTCGTGAGCCCCATGGCATAGCCGGCGGCCTTCTGGCCGCGGGGAATCGATTCGATGCCGGCGCGGACCTGCTCGGCCACGCGCGAGGCCGTGTACGTGCCCAGGCACAGGATGGCGCTGGTCGCCTCGGGGAACGGCATGTCCCGCTTCATCCAGCGCCCCAGATCCTCGGGCACCAGCTCCGGCACCACATAGAACCACAGGAACATCTGCACCAGCAGCGGGACGTTGCGGAACCCCTCCACATAGGCCGTGCCGAGCCCCCGAGCCCAGCGGGAATCGACCGTCCGCGCGACGCCGACGATGGAGCCGAGGCTGAAGGCGATGATCCAGGCGATGGCGGAGACCATTAGCGTCCACTGGATGCCGGAAATCAGCCAGCCGAAATAGGGGTCCTCGAAGAGAATCCCCCAGTTCCAATTGTATTTCATGGGCGTCGGTCCATGCCGGCCGCGACGGCGCCGGAGGCCTCACCGGCCTCCGGCGCGCGTGGATCAGCCGGGAAAGGCGTGGACTTGGAAGTTGGTCCTGAGCGTGTCGCTCAACGGCACGTTCAGCGGCTCGCTGCCCGGGATGGGCGAGGTGAACCACTTGTCGTAGATCTGCTCGATCTCGCCCGAACGGAACAGATCGGCCAGCGTCCGGTTGGCGATCAACCGCATTGCCGAGTCATCGCGCGGCAGCATGATCGCATAGGGATCGAAGGACAGGAAGCGGCCGACGACCGCGTATTCGTCGGGGCTCTTGGACTTCGAGATCAAGCCGTAGAGCAGAATGTCGTCGGTCGAATAAGCGTCGACCCGATCGGTCTCCAGCGCCAGGAAGCCCTCGGCATGGTCCTTGACGTTGAGGATCTTCACGTCCTGGACGTTGAACTTCTCGATCGCGGCCTTGATGGCGCGCTCGTTGGTCGTGCCCTGCGCCAGCGCGATCGCCTTGCCGGCCAGGTCCTCGACCTCCTGGATACCCGAAGCATTCTTGACCAGCAGCTTGGTACCGGTGATGAAGGTCGTGTAGGCATAGTCGACCTGCTTCTGGCGGGTCATCGTGTTCGTCGTCGATCCGCATTCGAGCTGGATATTGCCGTTGGCGATCAGCGGAATGCGGGTCTGCGGGGTAACCGGGACAAGTTTGATGTCCAGGCTGTCGACGCCGATCTCCTTTTCGATCTCGTCGACGATCTTCATGCACAGATCCATGGTATAGCCAACCGGCTTCTGGTCCGGGCCGATATAGGCGAACGGTACCGAGGACTCGCGGTGGCCGATCACGATCTGCCCGCTTTCCTTGATTTTCTGGAGTGCGCCGTAGAAATCCTGGGCGCCCGCCTCGGTCGTACCGACGATGGCAAGGGCGGCGCTCAAAATGGCCAGCTTTTTGAACATTTCATTCCTCTCCTGTGAGTCGTAGGCGTATCCGTTCACGCCCCGCCCCTCCTTTTGCTCCGCGGGGGCGGCGAACATTCCCTGGTGTGCCGGCAAACCACGCCTTGGTTTGATCTTTCAGTCGCCGACGGCCTCCCCGAATACAGACAATACGACGGTTGCGCAAGGATTCTTGGGGGGAGACGAAGGGTCGTGCCCGCTACGACCGGTCGTTCGCGAGAATGACGCTCCCGGGTACCGGCAGTTCATGCTTGGCGTAGCGCACGGTGCGCTCTGCCAGGACATCCGTGGAATCGATCAAGGGGCAGGACAGATCGCCTTCCCCCAGCACCAGCGGCACCTCGGTGCAGCCGGCAATGACGGCCTCGGCGCCCCGCCCGATCAGCTTTTCGGCCAAGCCCCGCATGCCATCCCGGATTCCCTCGTCGCGGCGGCCCGCCTTGATCGCGTAGAGGAGATCCATGAAGGCGGTGAGGTCTCCCTCCTCCGGGGTGATCGCCTCGATGCCCCGGCAACTCAGCGCCGTCTCGTAGAGCTCGGCCTCGAGGCAGCCCAGGGCGGCCAGCACGCCGATCTTCCGTGACTCGGGCCGGCGCCGCGTCAGGGCATCGCAGGCCTCCTCGATGATGTCCACGAAAGGAAGCGTCACCGCCGCGCGGATGTCCGGCGCGAAGGCATGTGCCGTGTTGCACGGCATGACCAGAAAATCGGCCCCGGCCTCGGCCAGCTTGCGGGCGCTCTCGGCGAGCACCGGGCCCGGCGAGTCCCCGGTCCCGGTGATGGCGGCGTGCCGGTCGGGCGCCTTCGGGTTGTTGTCGATCAGCAGGCGAAGGTGGTCCTGGTCGGTCCGCGCCGGCGTGTGGGCCAGAACCTTGGCGAAGAAATCGAGCGTCGCCTCGGGGCCCAGCCCGCCGATCACGCCGACGGTCAAATCCTGTTCGCTATGCTCTGCCGGCATGATCAGGGTCCCTCCTTATGTCCGGGCGATCGCTCATCGAGGTTTCGAAACGAACAAACAATGATCGCCCCTCTCCGCCCCCAGGGGCGGAGAGGAAATTCGACGGCGACCGGTCTCACGCGATCACCCCATTCCTTCTCCGGATCCCACACCCCATTATCCGATGTCGCGCGGCCCGCGCAAGGAACTGTGGGCCTCCATGGTTGATCCGGAGGGCGTTAAGTGGAACAATTCTAACTTGAGCCGCCGGGATGGCCAAAGGGGGCGACATGATCGGCATCCTTCTCGCGGTGCTTGTGATTTTGCTGTCGATCTCCGGCGCGGAAGCCGCGACCCGCGGCGTCACGGTCAAGCTCAAGGCCAGCGAGGTGCCGGGCGCCCCCGTCGCCGAAGAGGTCACGCTCTACGGCGCCTCCCATGCCCTCGTCATCGGCATCGACGATTACACGGCGGGCTGGCCCCGGCTTGCAAATGCCGTCCGCGACGCCGAGCTCGTCGCCGACGAGCTGCGCCGACGGGGCTTCGACGTTACATTAAAAACCGACCTCAATTCCCTGGAACTCCAGAGAACGCTTAGGGAATTCTTCGCGATCCGGGGGCAGGATCCGGAGGCGAGGCTGCTGCTCTGGTTCGCCGGCCACGGGCACACGGTCGGCGGCGAAGGCTTCCTGGTTCCGGCCGACGCGCCGCCCGGCGGCGATCCGGCCTTTCTCGTCGGCGCCATACCGATGCGCGACTTCGGCTCGCTCGTCCGCCTCGCCCAATCCAAGCATGTACTGTCCATCTTCGACTCCTGCTTCTCGGGGACCATCTTCGCCGCCCGCGCCGGGGCCGCGCCGGCGGCGATCACGCGCAAGACGACCAAGCCGGTGCGCCAGTTCCTGACCTCGGGCGACGCCGGCCAGCAGGTGCGCGACGACGGCTCCTTCCGCGAATTGTTCCTGCGCGCGCTGCGCGGGGACGAGCCGGCCGACGCCAATGCCGACGGCTATGTCACGGGCGAGGAGATGGGGCTGTTCCTGTCGCAACGCATGGCGACGCTGACCCAGGCGGCGCAGACCCCCCGATACGGGCGGATTCACGACGTCCGCTACGACCAGGGAGACTTCGTCTTCACACTTCCGTCGGGCGCGGCCGCCACCCCGGCTCCCCCTGCCCCGCGCCGAACCGATCCCTCCATCGAGATCGTCTTTTGGCAATCGATCGCGGACTCGACCAGCCCCGCCCCCTTCGAGGAGTATCTTCGCCAGTTCCCGAACGGGCGCTTCGCCGGCCTCGCCCGAATCAAGCTGGCTGCGCTTCAAGGCGGCAGGAACGAGCCACCGCGGGCGCCAGCCGCCGGCGCGGACCCGGACAAGCAGCAGCTTGCCGCGGTGCCGCCCGTCCCGGCGCCGACCCTGCGCGTTCCGGACGGCGGCGCTCCCACCCCTCCGGCTCCCCTGGCTCTCCCCGCCGACAGGGTTTTTCGGGACTGCCCGGGCTGCCCGGAAATGGCCGTCATCCCCGCCGGGAGCTTCCGCATGGGGGCGCCCGGCGACGAGCCGGGGCGCGGCCGCTATGAAGGGCCGGTCCACGAGGTGCGGATCGCCCGGCCCTTCGCCATCGGCCGCTTCGAGGTCACGATCGATCAATATGGCGCCTTCGTCGACGCCACGGGCCGGCGCGGCGGTTTCGGCTGCTTCTACGACATGGGGGACGGGAACTTCGTCAGCCATGCGAGTCCCGGCGGCCGCAGCGATGGCGGCCTGAACACGCCGGGCCGGTTCACTCGGGTATGGGAGCGGGTATCCTGGAGGCGCCCCGGCTTCACGCAGACGGGGGATCACCCCGCGACCTGCGTGAATTGGGAAGACGCCGCCGCCTATACCGAATGGCTGAGCGCACGGACGGGGGCCAGGTATCGCCTGCCCAGCGAGGCGGAATGGGAATATGCCGCGCGCGCGGGCACCGCCTCCGCTCACTACTGGAATGGTGGCGAAAACGAGGTCTGCGCCCATGCCAACACCGCCGACCGCGACGCGAAGACGCGGCTGGCGACGGCCACCTTCCAACCGATGGAGGGCGGCACCGCCGACTGTCGGGACGGGTTCGAGTTTGCCGCGCCGGCCGGCAGCTTCGCCGCCAATCCCTTCGGCCTCCATGACATGTTGGGCAATGTTTGGGAGTGGGTCGCGGATTGCTGGAACATCGGCTATGATGGCGCCCCGGTGGATGGCAGCGCGTGGACTTCGGCCGGCGATTGCAACAAGGGGGTCTTGCGGGGCGGCGCCTGGAGCTATCAACCCAGCTTTCTGCGCGCCGCGGCCCGGATCGGGAGCCGCCGAACCGTGCAGTTCAACAGCCGAGGCTTTCGCGTCGCCCGCGATCTGCAATAGCGGCAAGGGAGCTCGCGCATGCGGTTGGGCTTGAGGGGTCTCGCCGTTGCGTTGGGGGCATTGCTCCCACTGGTTTCGCCGCCCGATCTGGCGGCTCAGACGCGTGGTGTGAGCGTCAAGGTCCGGGCGAGCGAGGCGGCGACGGCGCCGGTCGTCGAGGAGGTACGGCTTTACGGCAAATCCCACGCCCTGGTCATCGGCATCGACGATTACGGGGCGGGCTGGCCCCGGCTCGGCATGGCGGTCGAGGACGCGCGGGTGGTCGCCGAGGAGCTGCGCCGCCGGGGCTTCGAGGTCGACGTCAAGACAGACCTGGATTCCTTTGAGCTTCAGCAGACGCTGAAGGAGTTCTTCGCCATCAAGGGCGCCGATCCCGAGGCGCGGCTTCTGCTGTGGTATGCCGGCCATGGCCACACCCTCAACGGCGAGGGTTTTCTGGTGCCGGCGGACGCGCCACCGGCGAACGACCCACTGTTCAAGGTCCGGGCGCTGCATATGCGGGATTTCGGCGGCCTGATGCGGCTGGCCGAGGCCAAGCATGTTCTGTCGGTCTTCGACTCCTGCTTCTCGGGCACGATCTTCCAGGCGCGGGCGGGTGCGGCGCCGGCGGCGATCACGCGCAAGACGACACGTCCGGTGCGCCAGTTCATCACCTCGGGCGATGCCGGCCAGCAGGTCCGCGACGACGGGTCCTTCCGGGAGTACTTCCTGCGCGCGCTCCGGGGCGACGAGAAGGCGGACTTCAACGGCGACGGCTATGTGACGGGGGAGGAGCTGGGGCTGTTCCTCAATCAACGGGTGACCTCGCTGACCCAGGCGGCGCAGACGCCGAAGGCGGGCAAGCTGCACGACGTGCGGTTCAACGCCGGCGATTTCGTGTTCGTGCTGCCGGACAGCGTCGCGGGCACCACCCCTCCCCCGTCCGTGACGCCGCCGCAACCCTCCCAGGACGCAGCCTTCGAGCTCGCCTTTTGGGACAGCATCAAGAACAGCACCAACCCGGCCGACTACCAAGCCTATCTCCAGACCTATCCCAACGGACGATTCGCCGCACTCGCCCGCGTGCGCGCCGGCCAGGGCACCCAGCAGGCGGCGCTGACGCCGGCGGCGGCGGAAGCGGGAACTGCGGCCCCAGATGATCTCACGGCCGAGGCGGAGCGGATCGAGCGGGCCGTGCTGTCCTCGCTCGGAGACGTCTTGGCCAGCTTCCGCGTGGCTCTCCAGCTGCGAAGCGGCGAACCGGCCCGGGCCGAGGTGGAGGGAGACCGGGTGCTCCTTCGCTTCCGGGGCGCTCGGCTCAGGTTCGAGACCGGCGAGGCCCTTGAGCTCGGCGACCTCGCGCTCGCCGTGACGCCGCGCGGCGGCGGGACCTACGACTTCAGCCTCGACCTTCCCAACCGCCTGCGCGCGATCGAGCCGGGCGGTGCCCCGGTCGGCGTGTTCGACATCGCGTCGGGGCGGGTCACCGGCCGCTGGATGGCGGAATTGAGAGCCGTCACCAAGCTCAACATCGAGCTGGGCGCGGTCGTGGTCACGAATATCGAGGTCCGGCCGGCGCTCACCCTGCTGCGTCTCGGCGATCTGAAGCTGACCCTGTCGCTCGAGGAGGGCGCGCGCGGACGCTGGGACGGCCCCCTCTCCTTACGGATGTCCGGACTGCGATTCGACGAGGACGGCAACGGACGCGATGTGTTCCAGGTTGGGCAGTTCGGGCTGCGTGGGCGCATCGAGGGCGTCGAGCTGCGCGGTTTGCGGCAGTTCTATGCCAGCATCGATCCGTCCATGGGATTGGCGCCCGAGGACACGTTGCTTCTCGCGAGTTTCCTCAAGATGCCGGACTGGGCGCGGCTTTCCTTCAACGCCGATCTGGCCCGGCTCGAGTTTCGCGAGCGTGGCCAGGCCGTCCTTGCCGTCGACGCCGGCCGGGCGAAGGCCGACATCGACGGCCGATCGGATCTCGCCCGGGCAACCGCTTCGCTCGATCTCTCGGGGCTGGTTGCGGTCGACACGGATCTGCCCCCGGAGCTCGTGCCCCGCAGGGGCAGCCTGGACATCGGCGTTCAGCGTTTCCCGCTGCGCGCCCTCCTGGCGGCCACCCTTCCCGACCCGGCTCTGGCCGTCCGCGGCGAGTGGCGGCCGTCGCCGCTGGCGGCCGACCCCGAGAAGGCGATCATCCAGGCCCGCCCCGAAATCGGCCTCAACGAGCTGTCGTTGGAGGCGGATGCGCTGAGCCTCTCGGCCGAAGGCGAAGGCGTCATCAGTCCCGACTCGCCCCTCGGAATGGTCGGGTCGGGCTTCGTGCGGGCGGAGCGTGTGGACAGCGCCATCCGCGCTGCGGAGCGCTTCTACGACCGGAACCCCGGGCTGCTGGATACCCTTTCGGAGCTTGCCGGCATCGGACGGCCGTTGACACAGGCCGGCGGTTTCCCGCCCCTCGGATACAACGTGACCGTGACCCCGCAAGACGGCGTCGTCGTCAACGGCGAACCGCTGCAATAATATCGGTGGCACACCGTGCCGGGCGACCAACGACAGGTCGCAATAACTCCAGAAGTTACATGGCCGGCCGCGGCCGCCTTATCCGCGGGCGAGGACGGCATCTGTGACTTGTTGTGAAATAAAAGAATACCGGACATCCTCTTTTTTTCATCCATTCACATCAACAATTGTTCAAAAGGTCGATGATTATAATTCGTCTTCCTTTTCACAATTGTAAAGCTTCTGCAACAGATTTGAAACGCGGGTTTACTATCGTGGGGTTAGCAGTGGAGGACGCCCCGCCCGGAAAGGCGCTCGGGTACCTTCTAAATGTGTAGTTAGGGGAGCTTGCCTGTGCTGAAAACTTTCGGCCTCGTCAAAGCTTTTGGCGACAATCGCGCCGTCGATGAGTTGACCGTCGACATTCCCACCGGGCAAATGGTTGGCGTCATCGGCCGATCCGGCGCCGGTAAATCGACCTTTCTGCGTCTCGTAAATCGCCTCGCCGACCCCACGGCGGGGCGAATTTTCTTTGGGGAGCGGGAGATCACTTCGCTCAAGGGGCAGGCGCTGCGCGAGTGGCGCGCCCAGTGCGCGATGATCTTCCAGCAGTTCAACCTGGTGAACCGCCTCGACGTAATCACCAATGTCCTGATCGGTCGCATCGGCTACCGCTCGACCCTGCCGACGCTGGTCAAGCATTTCACGGCCGAGGAGCGGGCCCTGGCGATCCAGGCGCTCGACCGGCTGGACATGGCGCCGCAGGCCCTGCAGCGCGCCGACACGCTCTCGGGCGGGCAGCAGCAGCGCGTGGCGATCGCCCGCGCGCTCGTCCAGGAACCGAACATGATCCTCGCCGACGAGCCCATCGCCTCGCTCGACCCGACCAACGCCGAGCGCGTGATGGAGGCGCTGCGCCGCATCAATCGCGAGGACGGCATCACCGTCCTCTGCAATCTCCACCATATCGACGCCGCCAAGGTCTATTGCGACCGCATCATCGGCATGTCCGCGGGCCGCGTCGTCTTCGATGGACTGCCAGCCGAGCTCGGCGCGGACCAGGTACGCGCCATCTTCGGCACGGAGGATACCGGCCGCGCCCTCGACCAGGACCGCGGTGCCCCTCAACCGGTTCCCGAGGCCGCTCCGGATCCCGTGGCCGCGGTCGCCTGACCTTCGGCGGACCGTCGCCGGGGGTCCCGTCCACCAACCATAGATCACGTCAGTGCGGAGAGAGATTATGACCCAAACCACCCGTCGTTCCCTTCTGCTGGCCGCGACGGCGGCCGTCGTCGCCGGATCGGTCGGCGCGACCGCGGCCCAGGCCGCCGATTGGCGCAAGGACTATCCGGCCCTCACGCTGGGCGTCATCACCTCGGAAAACGAGGCCGACCGCATCGAGCGCTACAAGCCGGTCCGCGCCTATTTCGAGAAGACCCTCGGAGTCGACATCAAATGGCGCACGGCGACCGACTATGCCGGCATCATCGAGGGCGTGAAGGCGGGCAAGATCGAGATCGCGCGTCTCGGTCCTGCTTCCTATGCCAAGGCCTGGATGGTGATGGACGGCGAGGTCGAGCCGCTGGTCGGCGAGATCGACAATTACGGCGCCTTCGGCTACCACGCCGTCGTCATCGTCAAGAAGGACAGCCCGTTCCAGACGGTCGAGGATCTCAAGGGCAAGCGCTTCGCCTTTGCCGACCCCAACTCCACCTCCGGTCATCAGGCGCCGCGCTACTTCCTCGGCGAGGCCGGGATCGACGCCGACAAGCATTTCGGCTCGGCCACCTTCTCCGGCAGCCATGAAAACAGCGTCATGGGCCTCGTCAACGGCACCTTCGACGGCGCCGCCACCTGGTGGCGCAATGACGAGCGCTCTAACATGACCCGCATGGAAGGCAAGGGCATGATCGAGCCCGGCCAATGGCGCATTATCTGGAAGTCGCCCAAGCTGCCCTCCAGCCCCTGGACCATGCACACCAGCCTGCCGGAAGACATGCGGAACGACATCACGACCGCTCTCCTTCGCATGAAGGACGATGATCCGGCGGCCTGGAAGGCGCTCACCGACGGAAAGGCGCAGTCCTATCGCGAGGTCACGCATGAGGACTACGAGGCCATCGTGCGCATGATCAAGTCGAACCTCGAAAAACGCCGCGGCACCTGACAAAAAGCACCGGGGCCTGGGGACGCCCGGAACGGGCGTCCCCAAACACCCGCCCTCACCAGGCCAGCCATGACCCCGCACCCTACATCCCGGCCGCTCAACCGTGACCCGGTGGCAGCCTTCGAAAGCGCCCGGCTCCAGCAACAACGCGCGCGACGCGGACAGGTCATCACTTTCGTGGTGATCTTCATCCTCGCCCTGGCCGGCTCCGCCTATGTCGGCGAGGTCAGCATCGAGGTCCTCCTCGAGGGTCTGCCGGGCTTCTTCAGCTACCTCAACGACATCGCCCCGACGCTCCGTCCCGCGCATCTCGCGGAGGATCTGGGCGAATGGTACTGGTCGCTGGGGAATTGGCTGCTGCTGCTCTGGGATACGGTTCTGATCGCCTTCGTCGGCACGCTGATCGGCGCCGTCGGAGCCTTCTTCCTGTGCTTCCCGGCCTCTCACAATCTCATGGAAAACCGCGTCGTCTATTTCGTGACGCGGCGCAGCCTCGAAATCGCCCGCGCGGTGCCCGAGCTGGTCTACGCCATGATGTTCGTCTTTGCCTTCGGGTTGGGGCCGTTCCCCGGCGTGCTCGCGATCGCCGTTCACACCGTGGGGGCGCTCGGCAAGCTGTTCTCCGAGGTCAACGAGAACATCGACCGCGGCCCCATCGAAGGGGTCCGTGCCGCCGGCGGCAATTGGTTCCACGTCATCCGCTACGCCGTGGTGCCGCAAGTCCTCCCCAACTACACCAGCTATACGCTGCTCCGCTTCGAGATCAACGTGCGCGGCGCCTCCGTCATCGGCTTTGTCGGCGCCGGCGGCATCGGCCAGGAGCTGATGTTCGTGATCCGCCAGTTCGTCTATTCCGACATCAGCGCCATCGTGCTGCTCATCATCATCACGGTGTCGCTTATCGACATCTCCTGCGAGCAGTTGCGCCACCGCCTGATCGGCAAGGAGTCGCTGCTGTGACCCCCCGTCCGCAAAACGTGATTTCATCCGCCGAGGTCGCCGGGCTGCGCGCGGCGCATCCCAGGGCCTTCGGCCGCCCCCTCGAGGAGCGCCTGCGCGAATGGGCGGTCTGGAGCCTGTTCGCGGCCTTCTCGCTCTATGCCTTCTGGGCGATGGGCTTTTTCGACCTGCCGATGATCGCGAACGGGCTCGGCAAGCTCGGCTTCATGTTCGGCCTCATGTGGCCGCCGGCCCATAACGGCTGGTTCTCGGATTTTCTGCACGGCATTTTCGAGACCCTGGGCATGGCCTTCATCGGCACGCTGCTCGCCGCCGCGGGCGCCATACCGCTTGGCTTCCTGGGCGCCAAGAACGTGGTCCCGCAATGGATCTTCCATTTCGGGCTGCGGCGCATCTTCGACGGTCTGCGCGGCGTCGATCAGCTCATCTGGGCGCTGGTTTTCGTCAATGTGGTCGGGCTCGGCCCCTTCGCCGGTATCCTCGCCATCGCGGTCGGCGACATGGGCACGCTGGCCAAGCTGTTCTCCGAGGCGATCGAGAATGTCGAGCGGCGTCAGGTCGAGGGCGTGCGCGCCTCGGGCGCCAACTCCGTCGAAATCATGCGCCTCGGCATGCTGCCCCAGGTCCTGCCGATCATCCTCAGCCAGACCCTCTACTTCTTCGAATCCAACACCCGATCGGCGACCATCCTCGGCGTCGTCGGTGCCGGCGGCATCGGCCTCCAGCTGTCCGACCGCATCCGGGTCAACAACTGGGACGAGGCCGCCTTCATCATTCTCATGATCCTGGTCACGGTCTCGCTGATCGACTTTCTGTCGCGCCACGTGCGCGAGCGCTTCATCGGCAAGATCGAATACCGGCCGTAGAGGCAGACCGGCAGGCGGATCATACCAGCCGGCCAAGGAAGCGACCCACCCCCTCACCCGCGGTCGTGGAGCCTGTCCTCGGGCCGGCCTGTGGCCGGACCCGTGGGCTCCCTTTTCCCTCTCCCCCTCCCATGGGCTACGACGCTCACAAATCATCGCGACGCGGGAGCGGATGGGAGGGGGAGAGGGTTGTGAAGGCTTGGCGAGGCCGTTGGCCGAGCCCTAGCCGAAGCTGGGTGAGGGGGAGGGCCGGCTCCTGTGAGTCACCCCACGGGCCGCCCCAAGTCTCCATTTCACCTTATGATCATTGAACAAAAGTACACTGAGCGAAGCGAAGGACTTTTGTTCACTCGCGTTCAGGCCGCGCCGTAGCCGGCAAGCGTGAAGGTCCGCGTACCCACGGCCTCGCGCACGTCGATATCGTGAAAGATGCCGACCAACGCCGCCCCCCGCGCCTTGGCCTCCTCAATCAGCTCGACCACCGTGGCCCGGTTGGCGGCGTCCAGCGCCGCCGTCGGCTCGTCGAGGAGAATGACCGGGTAGTCGACCGAAAAGCTGCGGGCGATGTTCACCCGCTGCTGCTCGCCGCCGGAGAAGGTCGCCGGCGCCAGCGGCCAAAGCCGCTCGGGAATACGCAGGCGGGTGAGCAGAGCCGCCGCCCTCTCGCGGGCCTGGTCCTCGACGACACCAAGAGCCCGCAACGGCTCGCTCACCACGTCGATGGCGGAAACCCGGGGGATCACGCGCAGGAACTGGCTGACCAGCCCCATGGTCCGCTTGCGCACGTCCAGCACCTCGTGGGGCGCGGCGCCGACCATGTCGACCAGCCGGCCGAAATGGCGCACCAGAATGCGGCCCGCCTGGGGCTTGTAGTTGGCGTAGAGGCTGCGCACGAGCGTGCTCTTGCCGGCGCCGGAGGGGCCATGGATCACCAGGCATTCGCCGGGCGTCACGCTCAAGTTCACGTCCGTGAGAACCGGCAGTTCGATCCCGCCCTGGTGGTGCAGCGTGAAACTCTTCCGCAGGCTCTCGACGGCAATCATCGGCTCGGGCATGGGCGGCGTCCTCTGTTCACGGCTGCAGGATCGACGAGACGAGAAGCTGTGTGTAGGGGTGCTGGGGATCGTCCAGCACCTGGTCGGTGAGGCCGCTCTCGACCACGTCCCCTCCCCGCATCACCATCAGACGATGGGCAAGCAGACGCGTCACCGCCAGGTCATGGGTCACGACCACGGCCGAGAGGCCGAGATCGGTCGTCAGGCGCCTCAACAGATCTAGCAGCCGCGCCTGCACCGAAACGTCGAGGCCGCCGGTTGGCTCGTCCATGAACACCACGCGCGGCCGCGTCACCAGGTTGCGGGCGATCTGCACCCGTTGCTGCATGCCGCCCGAAAACGTCGCCGGCATGTCGTCCATGCGGCGCGTGTCGAGCTCCACGCGCTCCAGCCAGTCGCTCACCTCGCTGCGGATCTGCCCGTAATGCCGGGCGCCGATGGCCATCAGCCGCTCCCCCACATTGGCCCCGGCGCTCACGCGCATGCGCAGGCCCTCC